>JAVEZX010000115.1:0-8242 GCA_034002785.1 Bacteroidales bacterium | reverse complement strand
AGTATGAATCCTTTCGGGGAGGGGTATGCAGGATCACTGTAGAGGGGGAGGATATAGCCTGCTTCAGCCTCCAGGGAGATGAAATCCAGGTTAAGTGAGACAGGCAGTCCGAATTCGAGCTCAAGCAGACTGAAGGTCTCTGAATATACCGTTGTCATGACTGGCACCTCTGTCGTGACCGTTTCAGTTGTTGTGGTTGTTGTGGTTGTTGTAGTTGTTCCCGATGTTGAGCCGCCTGTTGATCCTTGTCCCTGTGACGTCCCGGGTCCCTGTCCCTGGCTTGTTCCCTGACCGGAGCCTGCTCCTGTCCCTGAACCGGTGGTTGTGGTGACGGTTACGGGAATTGTATATGTCTGTGTAGTCGTAATCATCTCAGTGCCTTCGAAAGTCTGAAGGGTACCCAGGGTGCCAAAGAGAACATTGACGTAGGGTTGGAAGGAGACAGTGGCCTTTTTCCTGGAAAAGCCCGGAGTCTCAAAGTATCTCGAGTTCCTGATCTGCAGGTATGTAGGCGGTTCCTTCATGACAAACCCGCCATATGATACCTCTGTATACAATATCTTCCAGTCGACACCAATTTGCATATCGGCATAATTGAAGCTGCCGAAGAGGGTGTCCGTAAGTTCAGGCCTGACCATGTATCTGTAGATGCCTGCTGATATGTCCAGCCATTTGAATATATCCTGGTTGTATGTGAGGGAAGCGCTATAGAATGAGGGCGAAGAATGGCTGATGCCCGGAAGATAGAAGGTGCCTCCTGAAAGGTAGATCTTTTCGAAGAGCGACCAGGAGGCTGCACCGTAAAGATAGGGCTGGTTCTGAGAGATTGTAGATCCGAGATAGATCATATTGCTGCCGTATCCGACACCGGCGTAGAGTGCCTGCTTTTCCGTTTTCGGAACGGCCGATGTGGTATCGCTCTGGGCGGGTGAACCAACCCATGGAATAAGAAGGATCAGCAGGGAGATCTGTAGTCTCATGTAAGGCATAACTCTTTTGTAACGGCCACAATAAGGACAAATCTACAGCTGGAATTATGAAGATAAGATGAAATAATCACCTGTAAGTGCGATGCCTGCCGGCAGTTTGAGTCTGCGAACAAAGCGAAATCCCGAACAAGGAGTGTCGGGATGGCAGTATTCAGTCTTTTGCCTGCAGTTCTTTTGCCGCTATGCAACGGAGGAGTTCCCCGGTGAACCTGGCAGCCCTCTTGCTCATTGCCTCGGGGTCAGCCGGAAGTCCCTGCTCATCAAATGCCTCATCGACACGTGGTACAGGAAACATGGCCGGGACTGTCCAGGCACCAATTTTCCACAATGTGAACTGCAGTGAGGTAATGACCTGCGTCCCGCCAAAGGGGCCGTCGGAGACCGAAGAGACAGCTACAGGCTTGCTCCGCCACTCATCAGTCAGCAGGTCGATCACATTCTTCAGGCTGGCAGGGTATCCGCCGTTGTATTCAGGAGCAATTATTATCACGCCATCAGCCGACCTGATCTTTCCCGCAAATTCCTGGGCTTCCGCCAAGGGGTTATCCTGCTTTTTCAGCCTCTCATCGAAGAGAGGGAAGCGGTATTCCGCCAGGTCAAGGATTTCAGCCATGGCCAGATTATTGTCTTCGAGGTAAGACTTAAACCAGAGTGCCACACGGTGGCTCTTTCTTCCCTGTCTTACGCTGGGACTGATGATTGCGATCTTTTTCATAAGTGCCAATATAGCAAATTATTTGCATTCCCGGCCTGTTGCAGGCGGGTGATGTTTCTCCTGTCAGCCATCCGTTTTCAACTGTTTGCTAGGATTGTAAAAATGTGTATCTTTGCACCCATTCTGGCATAAGTTAGATCTGTATAGACCGCGAATCTCACGGACAGTTTTCAGGGATCCTTTCTACCACCACTAGTTTACGCATAGACATTTTTCGCCATAAGAACATTACCATTTTGAACAGATATCTGGTTAATGAGTATTCAGCGGCATTAACCAATTAATTCATAATGGAATACAGAAAAGATCCACGAAAAAGGAATAACAGACCCTTCAATCACGGAAAAAAAGAAACAGCGAACTTCAGGAACAGGAAAAAAACAAGCACAAAGGAACTCCCCCCGGAGAGCTTCATCAGGAAGGCAATTCCTGCAGAAGAGACTATGTACAGGGCCGGGAGATTAATCAGCGAACTTCCCGTTGACGGTTCGATACTATACAATCTCAAAAGGAAGGGTTACGAGCTTCCTACCGAGATCCAGGACAAGACCCTGGAAGCAATCCTCGAAGGACGCAATCTGATCGGACTGGCACAGACAGGAACCGGTAAAACAGGAGCGTTCCTCATACCGCTGATACACAATCTCTTAAAAAAAGATGCATCAAGGCATGTGCTGGTGGTGTCGCCAACGCGTGAGCTTGCCCTTCAGACAGACAGCGAGTTCAGAAGCATAGCCAACGGGCTGAAGCTTTACAGTACCTGTATAATAGGTGGTACAAGCGTCAGGCGTGACATTGAGAACCTGCGAAGACCGGGGCATATTATTATAGGTACTCCGGGCCGCCTGGCCGACATGGTCCGTCAGGGTGCACTTGACCTCAGGAGATTCTCCGTTCTTGTGCTGGATGAGTTTGACAGGCTTCTGGATATGGGTTTCGCACCTGAGATCGAGAGGCTGGTGGGCGGCATGAGCCGGCGCAACCAGACAGTGCTCTTCTCGGCCACCGAGGACAAGAGCCAGCAGCGGATCATTGACGGCCTGGTCGAGAACCCCTACGTCGTGAAGGTGCGCACAGGAAATATCAGTGCGACCAACATCGAACAGGAGATTGTAAGCGTGAAGGATGGTGAGAAGAAGATCGAAGTCCTTCTGGAGATGATGCGTGACGATACATTCGAGAAGGTGCTCGTCTTCGTTGACACCAAGCGCGGTGTAAGCAGGATCTGCCGGGATCTTCGCAGAGGCGGAATAACTGCCGATGAAATCCATGGCGATAAGTCCCAGAACTACAGGGTAAAAGCCCTGGAGTCATTCAGGAACCGAAAGATCAAGGTCCTTGTGGCAACCGATGTGGCTGCAAGGGGCCTCGATATCTCTCACGTATCCCATGTCATTAACTTCCAGCAACCCAAGGACATGGAGAGTTACATCCACCGTATCGGCCGTACTGGCAGGGCAGGGGCTAGCGGAAGGGCAATCACATTTGTAAACTGATACCAATAATATATGGCAGGACCAAACAATAGTTACATTAAAAAGCAGAAGACCGAGAAGCGTCTGAAGAAGAGAAGAGAGAAGGAGCAGAAGAAGCAGTACCGCAAAGACAACTCTCCGGGTGGCGGGCTTGATAATATGATAGCCTATGTAGACAAGTTCGGAAACATTACCTCAGAGCCGCCGGCTGATGAGGTAGCCATTAAACCCGAGGAAGCAGAAAAGGAATCCGGCAAATAATCGCCGGATACTATCTGATAATCAGACCTTTTTCCACTTGATGCCGCAGCCAACTGCCTTCGTGCCCGCAACGGCAACAGGCTGACCCTTCAGAATGCTGTTCAGAGCATCCTCGGCATATTTCTTATCCGCAGCAGCAGCATCATCGGCATTGTTGTCGATGGCACCCACGTAATCCACAACCAGTTTGCCGTCCCTCCATGAGAGGATATATATATGAGGAGTGTTCGTAGCACCGTACTTGCGGGCAACCTCCTGGGTCTCGTCAAAAAGGTATTCGAATTTGTAGTTTAGTCTGGCTGCGGTCTCCTTCATCTTTTCGTATGAGTCGCCCGGAGAGACGGCCGGATCATTCGGGTTGACAGCAATTACCGGGTATCCCTTTGAAGCATATTTTGCGTGCATATCCTGCAGGCGCTGATCATACTTCTTTACCACCGGACAGGTGTTGCACCAGAATGATACGATGAACCCGTCTGCATCCTTAATGTCCGCAAGGGATACAATCTCACCCTTTACGTTTTTCAGTTTAAAGTCAGATGCGATGTCGCCTGCCTTGTACTGCGACTGTGCATTCAGGAGGCCCGTCATCATCAGGGCAGCAAGTGATATAAACAGGTACTTCTTCATTGATTATCGATTTATTGGTGATTACTTGTATTTGGTTATCAGATCTCTAAGTTCTTTTTCGGTCACCTCGGAGGGGTGAAAATATTTCAGCTTTCTTGAATTATTGAAGAACAGGGTCACGGGTATGTTGCCCTGCCAGCTTGTATCCACCTTATCTATCCAGCTGTTGTAGTCTAGGTTTGTCATGACCTTTACCTCGGCGGTTATCTTGTTCTTTTTCAGGAAGGGGATCAGTTTGGTTTCCACCTGGCTGGGGAAATCGAGGCTGATGAGGATGAATTTTACTCCCTTGTCCCTGTACTCCTGAGAAATCTTCTCGAAGTAAGGCAGTTCCGTAACGCACGGCGGGCACCATGTGGCCCAGAAGTTGACAACGTACAGCTTGTCAGCCGGGCCGGCCAGAATCCTTTCGAGTTCCGGTATCCCGATCTTCTCGATATTCTGGGACTGCAGTGACGCCAGTCCGAATGTAACTGATATTAATACCGACAATAATAACCTCATTATGTATCAAATGTGAGAACTATTTGAATAAAACAATTGCAAATAAAAAATTGTTTAAGAACTTAGTGAAGCACTTCCGGATAGACCTCGTCTTTAAAGCATAATACTAAAATCACTCTTATGAAAAGAACAAAACTTGCGGTGACACTCATCCTGTCTATTGTGGCTCTGTTTATGTCACTGTCAGCCAATGCTCAGTCGCTCAGCGCGAAGCAGATGACAGCTGAATTTGATAAAATCCTGAATGATCAGTTCAAACCTGACGGAACCGGTTGCGCCGCACTGGTGGCGAAGGATGGCCAGGTAATCTACCGGAAAGCCTTTGGTCTCGCAGACCTTGAGCTGAATGTGCCGATGAGGCCTGAGATGGTCTTCAGAATAGGCTCCATCACAAAGCAATTCACCGCTATTGCCATACTGCAGTTGATGGAGCAAGGCAAGCTGTCGCTGCAGGATGAGATAACCAGGTATATTCCTGATTACCCCATGCATGGCCACTCCATTACAATAGAACACCTTCTCACTCATACATCCGGCATCAAGAGCTACACTAACGTGCCGATGTTCCGCGAGATGATAAGAACCGACATGAAACCGGAAGAGATCATTGAAAAGAACAAGGCATTACCGATGGAGTTTGCTCCGGGAACAAAGTGGAACTATAACAACAGCGGCTATATAATGCTTGGATACATCATCGAAAAAGTCTCCGGCAAGACTTACGCTGAATACCTGCAGGAGAACTTTTTCACACCCCTGGGAATGACTTCATCATATTACGGTGACGACACGAAGATCATAAAGAACCGTGCCTCCGGCTACCAGCCCGGAGAGGGAGGGACTGTCAATGCCGATTACCTCAGCATGACACTTCCATATGCTGCCGGCTCTATCATGTCAACCGTTGATGACCTCTATAAATGGAACCGTGCCCTTCATTCATACAAACTCGTCAGGAAGGAGACACTAGATATGGCTCATACTTCATATAAGCTTGCGGACGGCAAACCTGTAGGTTACGGTTACGGATGGTCGCTCTCCGAGCTCCAGGGCAGTCGTTCAATTGAACATGGCGGCGGTATCAACGGATATCTTTCATATGCCCTCTATCTGCCCGAAGAAGATCTGTTTGTCGCTCTCCTATCCAACAGCAATGGCCAGGCACCCGAATTCAGTTCTCTGAAGATGGCTGCCATCGCCATCGGCAAACCTTTGAAAACGACAGAGCTTAAGCTCGATGAGGCTGCTTTGAATGAATACCAGGGGATATATGTAAACGAGGCAGGCAAGGAAGCCAGGATAGTACTTAATGAAGGTAAACTCTCCGCAGTGAGACCGGGTGGTTCAAGAAGGATAATGATACCTGTTGAAAGGGATATGTTTCTGATTGAGAACTCTTTCACCTCAGTTAAATTCAACAGGGATGCAGCCGGGAAGATTATCCTTGCCACTTTTGATGACAGGGGCGATGTTACTGAATGGAAGAGGAGTGACAAGCCTCTTGAGACAAAGAAGGCAGCAGCAGTGGATGAGGCTGTTCTCGAAAAGTATGTTGGCGAGTATGAGATACAGCCCGGATTCAGTATCGCATTTACCCGGGAGGGCGC
The DNA here is from genome assembly GCA_034002785.1 of Bacteroidales bacterium. Taxonomy (GTDB): domain Bacteria; phylum Bacteroidota; class Bacteroidia; order Bacteroidales; family VadinHA17; genus SR-FBR-E99. The sequence goes on along the minus strand of JAVEZX010000115.1, from coordinate 2,061 downwards.
CAGGCTGTTCACACAGGCAACCGGACAGCCGAAATTTGAGGTTTTTGCCGAGAGCGAGACGAAATTCTTCCTGAAGGTTGTTGATGCACAGATTGAGTTTATAGCTGAGGAAGACGGCACTGTCAACAAGCTCATACTGCACCAGGGAGGGCAGAAGATAGAAGGGAAGAGGATGAAATAGGAGGCAATAGAGGGCCGAGTGTAAAGTCCCGACATTGTATGTCGGGATAGCGAAGGAGCCAGCCTGCAGGGGGGCCAGAGCAGTATGGCATTCCAGAATTACGGATCAGTCAGTAGCCTGGCAGGAGGAGAGGTTCTGAATGCCTCATAGGCTGTGGTGGGTTAAAAAAACTTAACAGAAGGGGGCTGCCGGCCGCACCGGGTTAAAAAAAAGATAACTTTAACCAAACTATTTTAACCCCTATGAAGAAACTGACAGTTTTTGCCATTCTGTTTGTGCTGGCCGGAACCAGCGGTGAAGTATGGTCATGTACAACCTTTCTGATGTCCGGGAAACATACTCCGGACGGAAGGCCACTGCTCTTCAAGAACCGCGATACCGGTACACTTGATAATGCACTGGTTTACTTCACTGACGGCAAGTACGATTATATCGGCATTGTCGATTCGAAGGATTCGTGGAAACGTGAGGTATGGGGAGGCTTTAACTCTGCCGGATTTGCCATCATGAACACTGCCGCCTATAACAATAACACCGGTGACACCACGAAGCTGGCTGACCGTGAGGGCGAGGTGATGAAGATGGCCCTTGCCACCTGTGCCACCCTGGCCGATTTCGAGAAGATGCTGACCGACATGCCCAAACCGATCGGTGTGGACGCCAATTTCGGTGTTATTGATGCGCAGGGTGGTGCCGCATACTACGAGACCGGGAACTTCGGCTTTAAAAAGATTGATGCCAATGACCCGGCTATAGCCCCCTTCGGCCTGCTTATCCGCACCAACCACTCCTTCACCGGTAATCCGGATGTAGGCTTCGGTTATATCAGGTATGCCGCCGCCAGCGAGGCCCTCAACAGAGCCATGGCTCAGAGAGAGCTTGATCCGCAGTATCTCTTTAACAATCTCTCGCGCAACCTGACGCATTCACTGACCAACATCAATCTTCGGGAGAATCTGCCGGCAAGTGCAGCCGATGCCTCCTTCACCTATTTCGAGGACTACATCCCGCGGCCTTCAACAGCATCTGTGATGCTGGTTGTGGGCGCCGCAAAGGGTGAAGACCCGGCCAATGCGATGATGTGGACCCTCGCAGGATTCCCTCTTACAACGGTGGCTGTCCCGCTATGGGTCAGCGCAGGAAAGGAGATGCCGGCGGTTGTAAGCATGATGGATAACCTGCACTCACCTCTCTGTGATGCGGGGATGACCCTCAAGCGTCAGCTCTTCCCGATAAAAAGGGGCTCGGGCCCGAAATACCTGAATGTTGCCGTGCTCCTTAACCGTGAGAATACAGGCATACTTCAGAAGCTGGCACCGGTGGAGAACGAGATATTCAGCAAAACAGCAGCGATGGTTGCCACCATGCCAGCGAAGGGAAAGCAGCAGAAGGAGATGATCCTGGAGCACTATAAATGGCTTGATAACTATATAACGCAGTCTTACAGAGAGATATTCGGTATCCAGTTGAAATAGCAGGTTTCGCTAAAAACAATTTCCATAATGAGTATGAAGAAATTTCCTGTGATGAGAGGCATGATGCTTCTTGTTGCTACACTGATGATGGCCCCGGCCCCGGTAAGAGCCATCGAAAAGTACGGTGATCCTGCCGCAGTGAACCGCAGGATAGAGCAGCTTCGCCAGGCCAACAGCCAGATGGTAAAGGTGCAGAAGATGGCAGTAACACCTGGAGGCAGGGAGATGCTGATGATAGAGATAGGCAGTAAGGGAACCTCAGTGCTTGCCGTGCTTGTCGGCGCCAACATGTCGGGCCTCAATCCCCTTGCCACCGAGGCCGCCCTTGAACTGGCGTCACGCATTGTTAAGGACGCAGAGCTTAATTCAGGCCTGACGTGGTACATCGTTCCGATGGGCAATCCT
>JAVEZX010000114.1:0-8244 GCA_034002785.1 Bacteroidales bacterium | reverse complement strand
ATCTTCGGACCGGCATTCTTGAATGCGGTGCTGAAGGCATTACGGCCTGCCAGACGGAATGAGATTTCGTTTGAGTCAACCGGGTGCATCTTGCCGTCATAGACATAAACCCTGATGTCACGGGCATAGGAGCCTGTCAGAGGACCAACCTCCATCTTTTCCATGATACCCTTCAGGATGGCCGGCATGAAACGTGCATCAATGGAACCTCCCACGATACAGTTTACATAAACCAGCTTACCGCCCCACGGAAGCTCAATCTCCTCCTTGTCACGGTTTGAAAGCTTGATCTCCTTGCCGGCAATCTTCATCATCGTCTTGGCCTCGGAACCCTCCTCAAAAGGCTCGATGATCATGTGTACCTCACCGAACTGACCGGCGCCGCCCGACTGCTTCTTGTGACGGTAGTCGGCCTGCGCTGACTTGGTTATTGTCTCACGGTAAGGGATCTTTGGCGCAAGGAACTGCGTCTCTATCTTATAAATGTTGTCAAGATGCCACTTCAGAATGTTGAGGTGATACTCACCCTGACCATGTATAATGATCTGCTTCAGTTCCTTGGAGTATTCCACGATGATTGTCGGATCCTCCTGGTGCATCCTGTTGAGCGCCTCACCCATCTTCTCCTCGTCGCTCTCGCTGAGAGGCTTGATGGCTGCACGGTATTTCGGAGCAGGGAACATCATTTCATCGTATGTCCAGTCGTTGCCCGGAGCATTGAGGGTATGGTTTGTCTTTGTGTTCTTCAGTTTAACGAAGCCGCCTATGTCGCCTGCCTGGATCTCGGGGATGCGGGTACGGTTCTTGCCGGCGCATGCAAAGATCTGTGAGAGACGTTCCTTGGTTCCGTTGCTTGTGTTCACGGCGTCAAAGTTCTCGCTGATCTTGCCTGATATAACCCTGAAGTAGTTGATCTCGCCGATGTGCTCCTCGAGGGTTGTCTTGAAGACGAATACCGATGCAGGACCGGCAGGATTGCATTTCAATTCCGTCCCCTTTGAGTTCTTCACTGCCGGCATGTCGGCAGGTGAGGGAGCTGAGACAGCCACGAAATCGAGCAGCCTGTCAACCCCGATGTTACCTTTTGATGATACGCAGAAGACCGGGAAGATACCCCTCTTCAGGAGTCCCTGGCGCAGTCCGCGGCCAATCTCTTCTTCAGTAAGCTTGTCGTTGGCAAAGAAGAGTTCCATGAGCGATTCGTCGCTTTCGGCCACCTTCTCGGTAAGAGCTGCATGCAGCTCTTCAGCTTTTGCCTGGTGTTCAGCCGGGATGTCAAGTATTTCGGCCTTCCCGCCGTCTTTGGCATAGCGCAGCATCTTCATGCTGATGACGTCAATGATTGTGTTGAATCCAAGGCCTTCGTTCACGGGGAACTGTGCCAGTGTCACATTGGTGCCCAGACGCTCGTGAAGCATCTCAACCGTCTTCTCAAAGTTGGCTTTCTCATGGTCAAGGCCGTTGACTGCAATAATGAGAGGCTTGTGGAACTTCTCGGCATGCCTGAAGTGAATCTCGGTACCCACCTCAACGCCGTTCTGCACGTTGATCACCAGCATGGCGGTGTCAGCGGCATACATTGATGATATTACACCTCCGGAAAAATCGTCCAGGCCAGGGGTGTCAAGGATGTTTATCTTCTTGTCCCTGAACTCTGCGTAAAGCACTGTTGAATAAATGGAGTTACGGTTCTCCTGCTCAATCGGTTTGTAGTCTGAGACGGTGTTTTTTGCTTCTACTGTACCCCGTCTCTCAATGACCCCGCCGTTGAAAAGCATTGCTTCCGCGAGAGTTGTCTTACCTGAGCCCGAGTTTCCCAGCAGAACAATGTTCCTTAGGTGGTCTGTTGAGTATGTCTTCATCTTCGGCTGTTGTTATTATATATATATTGTATTTCGTCCGTTGTGGGAGCGCAAAAATAACAAATTTTCAAAAGATTGCATATAAAGTGATGGCTGTTTGAAAAATATTTACTTTCTTTGCGGCGGTTTTTTGAGAACAGGAGTACCGGTCAATCCGTCAGTGTGTAAGTTTACAAAAGATGTCGGAAGGAGAGGTCGGGAAGAAAATCCTGGAATAACTTACAAACCATAAGTTACATCTTCAGAAAACTTTGCTTCGGGGCGCAGTAGCGGCCTGCCGCGTCTGTGTCGTCCGGAAGCATGAGGTTAAATGGTTATCCGTGTGCACGGTGTGCAGGCGGAGTGAATGAAACAGATTATTTGCATAAGAGAATAAAAAAGGAAAATTAATTAAAAGAGAATTATGCCAACAATTCAGCAGTTAGTTAGAAAAGGCCGCAAGAAGCTGGTAGACAAGAGTAAGGCACCTGCTCTTGACTCATGCCCGCAGCGCAGGGGAGTATGTGTTCGCGTATATACTACCACGCCAAAGAAACCTAACTCAGCCATGAGAAAAGTAGCCAGGGTAAGGCTGACCAACCAGAAGGAGGTCAACGCCTATATCCCGGGTGAAGGACACAACCTTCAGGAGCACTCTATAGTTCTTATAAGGGGCGGCAGGGTCAAGGACCTGCCGGGCGTCCGCTACCATCTTGTCCGTGGCGCACTCGATACATCCGGTGTTGATGGCCGCAGGCAGAGAAGGTCAAAATACGGAGCAAAAAGACCAAAGAAGTAACAGCTAAAGGATTCACAATATGAGAAAGTCAAAACCAAAGAAGAGGATCCTCTTACCGGACCCGAAGTTCAACGATCCGTACGTTACCCGTTTCATCAATAACCTGATGTTTGACGGTAAGAAGACCGTTGCCTTCAGGATTTTTTACGATTCACTTGACATAGTGTCAGAGAAGATGAAGAATGCGGAGAAGAGTCCGCTGGAGATCTGGAAACAGGCTCTTGACAACATCACTCCCCATGTAGAGGTGAAAAGCCGCAGGGTCGGTGGTGCCACATTCCAGGTACCTCTCGAGATACGCCCTGACCGTAAGATAAGCATAAGCATGAAGAACCTTATTCTCTTTGCACGCAAGCGTACCGGCCGCAGTATGGCTGACAAGCTTGCCGCAGAGGTGATGGCCGCCTACAACAATGAAGGCGGAGCATACAAGAAGAAGGAGGATACTCACCGTATGGCCGAGGCAAACAAGGCCTTCGCACATTTCCGGTTCTGATCTGACTGAAGCGCAGATAACCAGCAGCCAAAGATGAACAACGATCTCAGATATACCAGGAATATTGGCATTATGGCCCATATTGATGCCGGGAAGACTACAACTTCCGAGCGCATCCTCTATTACACGGGCCGTGTACACCGCATCGGCGAAGTCGATTCGGGCAATGCCACTATGGACTGGATGGTGCAGGAGCAGGAGAGAGGGATCACAATCACATCCGCGGCTACAACCACCTTCTGGAAGTACAGGGACCAGCTCTACAAGATCAACCTTATAGATACCCCGGGACACGTCGACTTCACAGTCGAGGTTGAGAGGTCGTTGCGCGTGCTTGACGGCGCCGTGGCGGTCTTCTGTGCCGTGGGCGGGGTTGAGCCGCAGAGCGAAACCGTCTGGCGCCAGGCCGACAAGTACAAGGTACCGCGAATTGCGTTCATCAACAAGATGGACCGTAAGGGTGCCGACTTCCATGGAGTGGTGCAGCAGATGATAGACAAGCTCGGTGCCCATCCGGTACCCGTGCAGATACCCATCGGTTCGGAAGACAGCTTCGAAGGCCTCATTGACCTCATTGAGATGAAGGCCATAATTTTCGAGGACGGAGCTGATCCGCTTCAGAACTTCACCGTACAGCCCATCCCTGATTTCATGCAGGAAGAGGCCGATGAGTGGAGGATGAAACTTGTTGAGGCGTGCGCCGAGATGGATGACTCCATCCTGGAGCGTTACCTTGACGACCATGAGAGCATCACCTCAGATGAACTCATGACAGTGCTTCGCCGCGAGACTGTTGAAGGGGTGATTGTCCCGGTCTTCTGCGGTGCAGCATTCAAGAACAAGGGTGTGCAGCGCCTCATCAACGGTGTCATCGCATATCTTCCCTCGCCTGTGGATGTAGGGTCCGTCAAGGGCACTGATCCGCGTGACGAGAAGGAGATAACACGTGATCCCAACCCTGGTGAGCCATTTGCAGCCCTGGCTTTTAAAATAGCTACTGATCCCTATATGGGAAGACTGGTCTTCATGAGGGTCTATTCAGGCACCCTCAATGCAGGAGACACGGTTCTCAATACAAGGAGCAGCAAGAGGGAGAGGATCAACCGCCTTTTCCAGATGCATGCAAACAAGCAGAACCCGGTTGACAGCGTCAGTGCAGGTGATATCTGTGCAGGCGTAGGTTTCAAAGACCTTAAGACAGGAGACACTCTCTGTGCCATCAACAAGCCAATCGTATTCGAATCAATGGAGTTTCCGGAACCGGTTATCTGGATTGCCATCGAACCGAAGACGCAGGCTGATGTTGACCGTCTGGGCAACGCACTCGGCAAACTTGCCGAGGAGGATCCCACCTTCAGGGTGAAAACAGATCCTGACAGCGGACAGACAGTCATAAGCGGCATGGGTGAGCTGCATCTTGAAATTCTTATTGACCGTCTTAAGAGAGAGTTCAATGTTGAATGCAACCAGGGAAGACCCCAGGTGGCATACAAGGAGGCCGTCACAACGTCCTACACACACAGGGAGCTCTTCAGGAAACAGACAGGCGGCAGGGGTAAATTCGCGGATATCACCGTGGAGATCATGCCTGCCGATGACAGTGTTCCCGGACTGACCTTCGTGAATGAGATCAGGGGAGGCAATGTGCCCAAGGAATATATCCCTTCAGTTGAAAAGGGATTCCGTGAGGCAATGATGAACGGCCCGCTGGCCGGCTTCCCGCTTGACAGCCTCAAGGTTATCCTCAAAGACGGTTCGTACCATCCCGTTGACTCAGATTCGCTCTCGTTCGAGATAGCAGCAAAGCAGGCCTTCCGCCATGCAGCGTCAAAGTGCCGCCCGGTGCTGCTCGAACCAGTGATGAGCGCCGAAGTCGTTACCCCGGAAGAATACGTGGGTGATGTCGTAGGCGACTTCAACAAGCGCAGGGGCAAGGTGGAAGGTATGGAATCGAAAGCAGGTGCAAGGGTAATAAAAGCAAAAGTACCTCTGGCAGAAAACTTCGGCTATGTTACCGTACTGCGTACCCTTACCTCCGGCAGGGCTACATCAACGATGGAGTTCTCGCACTTTGACGAGGTGCCTGCAGAATTAGCGAAGAAAATTATTGAAGTAACAACAGGAAAAATTCTTTAAAAAAGATGAGTCAGAAAATCCGCATCAAACTGAAGTCTTACGATCACAATCTGGTCGACAAGTCGGCCGAGAAGATTGTCAAGACAGTCAAATCGACGGGTGCAGTTGTCAGCGGTCCCATACCGTTGCCCACCCACAAAAAGATCTATACGGTGCTCCGTTCGCCGTTCGTGAACAAGAAATCAAGAGAGCAGTTCGAACTGTCATCGTACAAGCGCCTGCTTGACATATACAGCTCAACACCAAAAACCATCGATGCTCTGATGAAGCTTGAGCTGCCCAGCGGAGTTGAAGTGGAAATTAAAGTGTGAAACCGGAAAAATTACTGAATTATGCAGGGATTAATAGGAAAAAAGGTTGGAATGACCTCCGTATTCAATGAGGAGGGAAAGAACATTCCATGCACAGTCCTGGAGGTGGGCCCGTGTGTCGTGTCTCAGGTAAAGACTGTGGAGAAAGACGGTTATGCCGCTTTGCAGCTCAGTTTCGACGATAAGAAGGAAAAGGCAAGCAATAAGGCTGAGATAGGACATTTCAAACAGGCAGGAACAGGCCCCAAGAGGAAGATAGCCGAATTCTCGGGATTCGAGGATGGCAAATACAAGACGGGAGACGTCATCACAGTTGATCTTTTCAATGATGATTCTTTTCTTGATGTAAGAGGCTGGACAAAAGGCAAGGGCTTTCAGGGTGTCATCAAGCGCCACGGCTTCGGCGGTGTCGGCGGTACTACCCACGGTCAGCACAACAGACTCAGGGCTCCCGGTTCAGTAGGTGCTTCGTCATGGCCTTCAAGGGTTATGCCAGGCATGCGCATGGCAGGCCGTACAGGCGGAAGACAGCAGGAGACCGAACTGAGGGTGGTCAAGATCATCCCCGAATCAAACCTGCTTCTTGTCAAGGGTGCCGTCCCCGGCCCCAAAGGTGGTTACGTAATAATAACAAAGTAATGGAATTAGCAGTAGTTAACATAGAAGGCAAAGAGACCGGCAGAAAGGTCAACCTGAATGAGACCATCTTCGGCATTGAACCCAATGACCATGCTATCTACCTTGATACCAAACAGTATCTGGCCAGCCAGAGACAGGGTACACACAAAGCCAAGGAACGCAATGAGATCATGGGCAGCACACGCAAGCTCAAGAGACAGAAGGGCACCGGAACAGCACGTTTCGGCAGCATCAAGAACCCAGAGTTCCGCGGCGGCGGCCGTATCTTCGGCCCCAGACCCAGGTTCTACGGTTTCAAGCTCAACAAAAAGGTAAAACAGCTTGCCAGGAAATCGGCACTCTCATACAAGGCCAGGGAAAATAAAATCATCGTTCTCGAGGACTTCTCACTGGAGGTTCCGAAGACTTCAAAAATGGTCGGTATGAGCATAAACCTCAACCTCAGCAAGAAAAATTCACTTATTGTTTTACCGGAACAAAATAAAAACATATATTTGTCATCTCGAAATTTGCAGGGAGTTGAAGTTGTAACTATCAGTGATTTAAATACTTACAATATTATGAAAGCTTCAACTCTCGTGCTGACAGAGAGCGCAGTTGATGTTTTACAGTCAACTTTATAAACCAGGAGCAGAGATATGGAAATATTGATCAAACCCATAGTGACCGAGAAGATGACCAGTCAGGGCGAAGCCTTCAACAGGTATGGTTTCCTGGTTGTACGCAAGGCCAACAAGCTGCAGATCAAGAAGGCAGTTGAGGAGCTTTATGGCGTGAACGTTGAATCGGTGAACACCATCAATTACGGTGGCAAGACAAAGACGCGTTATACCAAGAGTGGTATGATGAGTGGCCGGACGGCAGCAATAAAGAAAGCTGTTGTCACTCTCGCCAAAGGAGAGACAATTGATTTTTACAGCAACATTTAATAGAATATGGCAGTCAGAAAGATCAAGCCTGTAACACCAGGCCAGAGACATAAGGTTGCGAGTACCTTTGAGGAGGTTACCCGTGACACGCCGGAGAAATCCTTACTCGCGCCGCTTAAGAAGACAGGAGGAAGGAACGTTAACGGCAGGCGGACCATGAGGTACATTGGCGGCGGCCACAAGAAGATGTACCGTGTGATCGATTTTCAGAGGACCAAGGACGGCGTTGCCGCGAAGGTCACATCGATCGAATACGATCCGAACCGTACTGCGCGCATAGCCCTGCTTACCTATGCCGACGGTGAGAAGAGGTATATAATTGCCCCGAACGGCCTTAAGGTCGGACAGGAGCTTATGTCAGGGAAGACGGCAACGCCGGAGATCGGCAACACCCTCTTTCTTGAGGACATTCCTCTCGGTACCATAGTTCACAACATTGAGCTGAAGCCCGGCAGGGGTGCAGCCCTGGCCCGCAGTGCAGGCACGTTTGCACAGCTGGCTGCCCGTGACGGCAAGTATGCAATCATCAAGCTCCCTTCGGGTGAGACAAGGATGGTTCTTATCACATGCCGTGCAACCATCGGAACCGTTTCGAACACTGACCACAACCAGGAGAGGTCCGGCAAGGCAGGCCGCAAGCGCTGGCTTGGCCGCAGGCCCAGAACCAGGGGTGTAGCCATGAACCCGGTTGACCATCCCATGGGTGGTGGCGAGGGAAGGGCCTCAGGAGGTCATCCGCGCTCACGCAGCGGTATGCCTGCTAAAGGTTTCAAGACCAGGAGCAAGACCAAGTATTCGAACAAGCATATTATTGAAAGAAGGAAAAAATAATTGATACGATGACAAGATCCATTAAGAAAGGCCCCTTCATCGATCTCCACCTGGGCAATAAGGTGGATAAAATGAATGACAGCGGAAAGAAAACTGTGATCAAGACCTGGTCAAGAAGATCAGTTATTTCTCCCGACTTTGTGGGACACACACTGGCAGTGCATAACGGAAACAAATTCATACCTGTTTACATTACCGAGAACATGGTTGGTCATAAGCTGGGTGAGTTTGCCCCTACCCGCACCTTCCGCGGTCACGGCGG
>JAVEZX010000113.1:0-8374 GCA_034002785.1 Bacteroidales bacterium | reverse complement strand
TCAATTGAAGAAGCCGTCGCCCTGGCCCAGAAAAGCCCAAGGCCCATGTTTGTTGATGCATACACCGACTGGTGCGGATGGTGCAAGAAGCTGGACAAGGATACTTTCTCAAATCCCGTGATTGCAGAAATCCTGAATACAAAATACTATGCCGTCAAGTTCGACGCCGAAGGCAAGGAGCCTGTCACCTTCCAGGGAAGGAAATTCGTCAATGACGGCAGCCTCGGGAAGACTCACCAGCTCGCATATGCACTGCTGCAGGGCAAACTCGGCTATCCGTCACTGGTTTTCCTTACCGCAACCAGCGAACTTATTACGCCTATTTCAGGATACAAGACCCCTGTCCAGCTGGAGCCGTTGCTGCACTACTTCGCCGGAACCAGCTGGCAGAAACAGAGCTACGAGGATTTCCTCAAAACTTTCACGGGCAAAGCCCAGTAGCCATTTTAAAGCACCCCCGAACAGCCGGGACGTTATTGAGAAAATAATATTAACCAAAGAAGGGAACACAAAAATGATACCCGAGTTAGCCCAGACACCATACCAGGTTACGCCACAGCTTGAAGATGCGATGAGCACCACTGTCAAATACCTCAACCGGAAGGTCAGGCCTAACTCATCCATACTGGACGTGGGGCAGGTAAACCCGCTGACTGAACTGCTGCTCAACGGGGATCTGAAACCGGCTATTACCAACACTGAAGGAGACCTGGATGTCTTCACAATGAACGATGACGTCAGTTATGATTACATCCTTTACAGTCATACCATCGAACATCAGTTCAATCCGCTCCACACATTGCTTGAGCTGAAAAAGGTAATGACTGATAAAACCATGATGTTCATTATCCTTCCCCGCAGAGGCAAGCTTCTCTGGTGCAAGGGACACTTCCACGAGATTGATGCCTACAGGATGGATCTTTTGCTTGAACGTGCAGGCCTTGACGTAGTCAGCCTGGAGATGCACAAGGCCTGGAGACCGTGGTACTTTTACCTCACAGGCTTCAAACCGATCCTGAGGCTGTTCCTCGAGTACAATGCCTATTATGAAGTAAGGTTAAAGAATTAACCTTGCCAGACCGGATGAAGGAAAAGATACTATATATATTTCCTGACAATTCGACATTCATTCAAAAAGACATTGCCCTCCTTTCAGATAACTATGTTGTGGTCACACCGGGTCACAACTGGAGCAACAAAGGACACACACCGCTGAATTTCCTGAAGCAGTTCCTCTTCCTCCTCAGGAACCTGCGTGGAACCAGGGCAATCTTTGTCATGTTCGGAGGCTACTGGTCGCTTCTGCCCGCCCTTGCAGGAAAAATCACCCGCACACCGGTTTATATAATACCGGGAGGGACCGATTGCGTCTCTTTTCCCTCACTCAACTACGGCAGCCTCAGGAAACCGTTAATGCGAACCTTCATCAGGTGGTCATTTCAACTTTGCACGGAGTTGCTGCCCGTGGATCATTCGCTCATTCTTGCAGATTACACGTACCTGCCGAAACCAGACTATCCGAAGCAGGGCATCAAATACTTCTTTCCCGGACTTAAAACACCCTGGAGAGTCATACACAACGGATTCGATCCGGAATTCTTCAAAGTTGACCCTGACCTGAGCAAGGACAGCAGTTTCATAGCTGTGGCCCCTGTCAGCAACATGATGAGGGTGCGTGTCAAGGGAGTCGATCTGGTCATTGATCTCGCAAAGCGATTCCGAAACTGCAGCTTCACGATTGTTGGCCTATCCGGAAACGTGGCAGAACAGCTCTCTCCGCTTCCTCCAAACCTGGTTCTTTATCCCTTCCTCCCGAGGGAAGAGTTTATAAGCCTTCTCGCCGAAAGCAGGTTCATCCTTCAGCTATCGGTCTCCGAAGGATTCCCCAACGCACTCTGCGAGGCGATGCTGTGCCACTGCGTTCCTCTGGGATCTGCTGTCGGAGCTATACCTGAAATCATCGGAGACTCAGGATTTATTGCCACGAGCCCGGAGAAAAACTATTTGTATGATAAGGTTGACGAGATCCTGGGTTTATCCCCGGAGACACTTCGGCAGCTTGCTTTCAGAGCACGGCAGAGGATAGCGGAAAGATATCACATCTCAAAGCGGAAGAAAGCATTCCTTGAGCTGATCAGCGAAAGATAAACGCCAGGGAAGATCACTTCCCTCTTCCTTATCTATTTTCCGATAATGAAATTTGCAGGCAATGCCAGCTTTTTTCCAAGCTGGTAGACCAGCTTGCGTGCCTTGCAGAGCTCCTCGCCGTCCATTGATAGAGTAATCTCCGCCACATCCGGCACACGGTAAAAGATCCTGTCACCGGCAGTCTCACCCTTTTGCCCGCTGACCGGCCTTTCCACCATATTCAGACTACCTGTTTTTCCGGAAGGGATTATCATCATCTGTACCGGAGTTCCGGTACCGTCTGCCGAAGTATTTATCCCTTGTGACTCGGTGAAGGTGAAGATTGTAGTCATCGTGCCCGCCATTTCAGGGTCGGGGGTTATCCATATGCGATAGTGTCTTCTCTCAGTCCATGACTTACCGGCAAAGAGTGCAGTGTATTCCCTCTCAAGCCTGTTGATTTCATCGATGGCGGCGCCATCCTGCGGAAAGATGTTTGTCTCACCGGTAAGGATCATGTGCCTCCCCTCCCGAAGTTCCAGCAGCCGGTCAGCAGCTTCCCTGGCCTCCTCTTCCATTGTCATGCCCTTGCGCTTCTGAACCAGGTAAGGGACCCTGATAAAGGCGGTATCAGCCCTGACAATACGATAAGCGGTGTCAGTCTTTGTAGACACATAGTCATATGCTCCCCTGTCAGGGAACAACAGCCCTGTCTTGACGGTGCCCTCCTGAAGGTTACTTGAACTCGTTCTGTCATACATACCCGGGTTGATATCAAGCACAAGTCCGCTTTTCCTCAGGGCAAGCATGTTGGTCTGCATCAGCGTTGTCCCCTGAATTACATAGAACTGTGAAGGATCAAGCTCTTCCACACTGTTAAGGCTCACGTCCGCGAGCCGCCACGACTCCTTCCCGGAAATTATGACGTTGTCAAGGCCAATCATCTCATTGGCATAACGGGCATACGGTCCGGGTATATCGACACGTTTTTCGGCAATAATATCTATCTCGAAAACCGTTAGCGGCAGGGCATAGACCAGGCTTCCCTCCGTCACCCTTACCTCATCGCCGAGAGGCAATACCGTAATATCTCCGTGGCTCTTACTTCCTATAGCCGAACAGCCTGCTGCCAGAACGGCAAGAACAGGCAATATGAAAGCGTTCCTTTTTCCCATTTCAACAATTAAAGATAAACACTGAAATTATTAAACTGCGTCTCACGGAACGCACGTCCGATATTCATGAGTATATCTCCCGCTATAACCGATTCTTCCGAGTGGATCCGCAGGGCGATGTCGCCGGAGAGACCGTGAAGATATACTCCGGTAATAGCTGCATCTGCCGGATCATAACCCTGTGCAAGCAGTGATGTAATCATTCCTGTAAGCACATCGCCGCTGCCTCCGGTTGCCATTCCGGGGTTGCCCGTACTGTTGAAGAATACCCTGCCGTCAGGCAGTGCAACCGATGTGTGCGCACCCTTCAGAACAATTACGCACCCGTGACGCATTGCGAAGGCACGTTGTTCCTCCATTAGCTTGAAATTACTGCTGTCAGTGCCTGTCAGCCTGCGGAACTCCCCGGGATGGGGAGTAAGGAGTGTCCGGGCAGAGAGCATGTCAATCCACTCCCGGTGTTGTGAGAGGATGTTAAGGGCATCGGCATCCAGCACAACAGGGACTGTGGCCTTTTCAAGCAGGCTTCGGATCACTGCGGCAGTATCAGGGTCAGTGCCCAGTCCCGGTCCGGCACCAATCGCATCATACGGTTCCAGGTCAGGCAGGGATGTCACGTTGCTGTTCCCCTGATCCGGAGAGACCATTGCTTCAGGCAGAGCTGCCTGTAGAGCCAGCACTGCCGATGAAGGGGTATGGACCGTAACAAGACCTGCACCTGTGCGCAGTGCGGCCCCGGCGGAGAGAGTGGCAGCACCGGCCTTGCCGTAACTGCCGGCGATAAGAAGGGCATGACCCAGTATACCCTTGTGGTCAAACTTACCCCTTGTCTTCAGCAGTGGCCTGATGCTTTCCCGCACACTGTAATGATAAGGTGTCTGCATCTCCGATATGGTTCCCGGATGAAGCCCTATATCAATAACCTCCCAGGTGCCTGTGTAAATATCGTTGCCGGCAAACATGAACGCCAGTTTCGGAAACTGGAATGTGAGCGTCCTCGTCGCCTTTACAGTTGCATAAGTATCCGCAGATGAATTATCCTCACAGAAGAGCCCTGAAGGTACATCAACTGAAAGGATGAAGGCATCTGTTCCGTTAATGCGCCTGATAACCTCAGCAGCCAGCCCTGCAGGAGGTCTCCGGAGACCAGTGCCGAAGATTGCATCAATTATAACCTCATCCTTGCCTATGGCCGGAAACTGTGCGGTATCGGCCAGGAGAAGCGGCCTTATGCCGCTACTTTCCAGGCGGCCGGCATTAAGTGTGAATTCGCTGCTGCGGACAGAACCCGTCTCAACAACATAAACCCTTACTGCATATCCGTCCTCATGCATGAGCCTGGCAAGTACCAACCCGTCGCCTCCGTTGTTGCCCGGACCGGCAAAGACGTTTATCTTCCTCTCCGGCGAAACCAGATCCTTTGCACGCTGGAACAGAGTCGTGGCTGCCCGCTCCATAAGCCCTGCCGGTGTAACAGGCTCCAGGCGGACTGTCGCAGCATCGATCTCCTTTATCCCTGCGGATGTGAATATCTTCATAATGTACAGCTTAAACTGAGGATACAAATGTAAAAATTCAGTCAATGCAAAAATATCTCACCGAAGATATATTGCATGTCTGCAAATTAAAAAGATTAATATATTTGTCACCATCTGAACAAATTAAACCAACTAATACAGAAAAACTATGCTCAAAAATCATCCAAAGGGGCTAATTGTTGCCTTCTTCGCCAATATGGGAGAAAGATTCGGTTTCTATACCATGATGGCAATCCTGGTTCTGTTTTTGCAGGCGAGATATGGACTTTCAGCCGAAAATGCCTCAGGAATTTACAGCTGGTTCTACTTTGCCATTTATGCCCTTGCTCTCTTTGGGGGGATACTTGCGGATGCCACAAGCAAATACAAGGCTGTAATACTTACCGGAATCGTCATTATGTTCGGAGGCTACCTTTTCATGGCTATTCCAGGCATGTCACAGACCCTTACCGTAATAGCCCTCTTTACTATTGCGTTCGGAAATGGTCTTTTCAAGGGGAACCTTCAGGCAGTTGTTGGGCAGATGTATGATGATCCCAAATACTCTAAACTGAGGGATTCCGCATTTATGATCTTCTATATGGGGATAAATATCGGAGCCGTCTTTGCCCCCTATGCAGCAACAGGTATCAGGAACTGGTGGCTAAAGGCCAACGGATTCCTGCATGACGGAAGCCTTCCTGCACTCTGTCACCAGTATAACAACAATACATTGACTGACGCTACCACCTTCCAACAGCTGGCTGACAAGGCAAATATTGCCGGACCTGTAACTGATCTCGGAGCATTTGCCACCAGCTACCTGGAAGTCTTTTCAAAAGGTTACAACTATGCCTTTGGTATTGCTGCTGGTGCAATGGTAATATCCCTTCTGGTATTCTTAATCTTCAAGCACCTGCTTCCAAATAAAGAGAAAGTTGCAAAAGAATCTGCCGGCCCGAAAATGGAATTCAAGCCATGGGCACTCATCGGCGCTGCAGTTGCCATGGGTCTTACTGCCTTTGCCCTTTCTTTCCTCGTTAATTACAAGGACGCCCTCGCCTACGGTCTCTTCGCCGGTTTTGTGGTCTGGATACTTGTCAGCGCCAAGAGGGAGGAGATGAGCAGGGTATCTGCTCTGATCATGGTATTCTTTGTTGTCATTTTCTTCTGGATGTCCTTCCACCAGAATGGACTTACCCTCACCTGGTTTGCACGTGATTACACTGTGAAGGAGGTAGGTCGGTTAACTTACATCTTCTTTACTCTTCCCTCACTGCTGGCTGTAGTCTTTTCTGTGCTGGGCCTTGTTCTTCTGATCAAAAGAACCAGTACTGCACAGACAAAAATAATCGGCGGGATACTCTTTGCTGCTGCCTTAATCTTTGGATATTTTTGGTTAACAAGGATAAATGACACGAATCCGATTGCACCAGAGGTTTTCCAGAGCTTCAATCCCCTCTTTGTCGTATCACTTACTTTCCCCGTAATGGGCCTCTTTGCATGGCTCAATAAGAAGAATATTGAACCCTCTACACCGAAAAAGATCGGGTTTGGAATGATAATTGCCACAATTGGCTTTGTGGTGATGCTCCTCTCTTCAGTTTCACTTCCATCCCAGCCTGAACTTGCAGGGTCACCTGTATCTGAAGCACTTAGAGTCAGCCCCTATTGGCTCATCGGGACATATCTGATACTTACTGTAGCCGAGTTGTTTCTCAGCCCGATGGGGCTATCATTTGTATCAAAGGTAGCTCCCTCAAGGTTCCAGGGACTCATGCAGGGCGGCTGGCTGCTCGCCACCGCGATTGGTAACAAGCTCCTGAGCGTACCCGGAAAGCTCTATGACAAAATTGAACTATGGCAGTTATGGCTTGTTTTCATTGCCTGCTGCATCGTTGCTGCAGCCTTCATCTTCTCTATCATGAAACGACTCGAAAACGCTACAAAATAGCCGGTACCAATTACACAATACCGGGAGAGCCGCACACGTGGCTCTCCTTTTTTTTGTCAATTAATAAGTTATGTCAGCAGCAAAAAAAGATATAAATAATATATTTGTCCGGTTAACCTGATTACGATGAGCAGCAATAAAATGTACGACAAGGTCTTTGCGATCTTCGGAACTGTAATGGTCTTCTTTTATTTCGGCCTGGCAGTCTTTATCCTGACAACAGAACTTTTTGATATCGACAAGGCAATCAGAATCGTCCTCGCCGTCCCTCTGTTCATATATGCCCTTTACAGGGTTTTCCTGTCCTATGAAAAAATCAGGGACAGTTTTTCCGGAAAGGAGAAAGATGAGGAATAGTCCCTTACAAGCATGGGGTACAGGCACTCTCCGCCGGTCATATATGTTTGGCACATGCTTTGAAACATCTCTTTTGAATGAAATGGGAATTTTTACAGTGATTTCAAAAACAAGATAAGGAGATAATTATTAATATTGTGGCTCATAGCTAGTTGATAAGCACCAAGACGATGAAGAAAGCAAAATCCATTATTACAGCTGTTCCGGGAGTTCTCCTGGTCTTACTTTTGGTTGCCAGTGCAGGATGCAAGAACAAGGGTACTGCTAAAATCAGGGAAACACCCACCTCAGGTAATGTCAGGATTGCCGCGGATGAATCCTTCAAACCCATTATCGAAGCGGAGATCGACACTTTTACTGCCCTATACAACTATGCGCAGATCACTCCGATATATCAGCCTGAAAACGAACTCATCGCATTCTTCCTGAGTGATTCGGTAAAAACTATCGCTTCATCATGGACACCTACCGATGAGCAGAGACAGGTGCTGCTGGACCTTCAGACTGTGGTGCGAAGCACTGTGGTTGCATATGATGCAATAGCCCTCGTGATCCACAAGAGCAATGCTGATTCCCTGCTGACATATGAGAACGTGAAGAATATCTTCACCGGGATGGTGACCGACTGGAAACAGATCAACCCCGCCTCCAGGCTGGGGCAGATCAACATCGTCTTTGACAATGTCCGTTCAGGCAACATCAGGTACTTCAGGGAACTCTTTGATCTGCCTGATGAACTCAATTCAAACTTCTACGCCGTTAAAACCAATCCCGAGGTTATCGACTACGTCTCGAAGAGTCCCGGAGCCATAGGAATAGTCAGCGTCAACTGGATCAGCGATGAAGATGACCCTCTTAGCTTCAACATGCTGAACAAGATCAAGGTGGCTGCTGTATCACAACCCTACCTTGACAGGTCATCCTACTTCCTGCCATTGCAGGGGCACATATATGATAAATCGTATCCCTTTGTACGCGAGGTATATATGCATTCAAGAGAGTCATTTTCAGGACTTGGCTCGGGATTTGTAAGTTTCGTAGCAGGGGAAAAGGGACAAAGGATTATACTGAAATCGGGTCTTGTTCCGGCAACGATGCCGATCAGAATTATACAGACAAAAATGAGTAACTAAACTTGATAACGATGATTAAGAGAAGCTTTAAACTCGCGTTGCTGCCCGCAGCGGTATTTTGCATGGTCTTTGGCACGGGGCTCAAGGCTCAGACCCTCGATGAGGCGAGGA
>JAVEZX010000112.1:0-8380 GCA_034002785.1 Bacteroidales bacterium | reverse complement strand
ATTACCCTCAATCTTGTTGACGGAGAGATCAAGTTCAGACTCAATAACGGCTGGGCATGGAACCTCGGTTTCAACAAGAGTAATACAGGCAACCTGAATGACCTGTTCCATGACGGTAACAACATTGTGGTAACAGCGGGCAATTACACCATCACCCTGACCATCACACAGCCCAACGGCCCCAATGAAGCAGGTTCATGCACTGTAGTAAAGAACTAATGAACCAGGGACATTATAAAAATCAAGATTTATGAAAAAGAGATCAATAATGAGAATGATGATGATCCCTGTGGCAGCCGTGCTCCTTATCACCGGCTGCACCAAGGAGACATCCGAAATCAGACTGGATCCTGCGCTCGGGACCACAAAGGTGTTTAATATCACTTCAAATTCAGCCACGGTTACAGGATTTGTTGTGGCAGAAGGAGAGGGCTTCACCACAAGAGGTGTTTGCTGGTCCAAGCAACCCGGACCCAATACAGCTGATTCCAAGGACTCCTATGCAGGCCCTCTGACCAATGCAGCCTTCAATGTTACCCTCAAGGGTCTTGATTTCGCAACCACTTACTATGCCCGTGCATATGCTACTGGTCCGGAGGGAACTGTTTACGGCAGTGAACATTCTTTCACTACCCTTCCGGTAATTGCTACTCTTACTACTGTTGCAGCTACCGAGGTTGAAGGTACTACAGCTACAACCGGTGGCAATATTACGGCTGACGGTGGTTCTGCTGTAACTGCCAGCGGTGTATGTTATGGGACAACACCTAACCCCACCATTGCTGGAAGCAAGACCACCGATGGCAAAAGTATGGGAGCGTTCGTCAGCCATCTGACCGGTCTGAAAGGGCTGACCAAGTACTATGTCCGCGCCTATGCTACAAATAGTGCCGGGACAGCCTACGGGAACGAAATAACCTTCACTACCCTCGTGAGCGTACGGGAATGGTACGTTCCCGGTAACTACGTGGCTGCAAGCTATCCGGGATCAGAACTGGCTGACTGGTCACCCGACAAGTCGCCGATGGTCAAGAGCAATGAAGCCAACCCGAACAATGTTGAAGGTTATATCTATATGGCAGGGGCATCGAACATGTTCAAGATTTCTGCTCAGCCCAGCTGGGATGGCACCAACTACGGAGTTGGAACCACTCCCGGAACATTGTCCGCCACAGGTGGCGACATACCTCTTCCGATGGGTTACTATAAGATCAACATTAATGCAGGGGTTGACCCGATGACCTACACGGCGGTGGCAATGAACTGGGGCATTATTGGCGGGCTGACAGGATGGAGTTCACAGCTGCCTCTGACCTATGATCCGGCTGTTCGCGTCTGGAAAGGGGGAATTCATCTGACCGCTGGTCCGTGGAAATTCAGGGCCAATGATAACTGGGACTATAACTACGGTGCACCCGCCGGAAGCCTTAATCTTGTGGCCGGAGGTGATAACATCGAGACAACGGTTGAAGATGACTATGCAATTACCCTTGACCTGAGCACTCCTCTGGCATATACGTACCGAGCTGACAGATGGGGCGTCATTGGTGATGCCACACCGGGCAGCTGGTCAGATGACACCAACATGACCTGGGATGCAGTAAACGGCCGCTTTACTGTTACGCTGAATCTTACTGCCAACTCGTTCAAGTTCAGAGCTAACGACGGATGGGATTATAACCTTGGCGGCAGTCTTTCAGCCCTGACCCCCGGTGGTGACAATATTGCAGTTTCAGAGGCTGGTAACTATACAATCACTCTCAACCCGTGGACCAGAGTGGCAACAATGACCAAAAACTAAGCGGAATAGTCCCAATGTTGCGGTAAAATCCGCAGCGTTCCTTGAAATCAAAAACCTCTTCTGTGACCGGAAGAGGTTTTTGATTATATTTAACGGATAATCAATACGCTAACGCGAAATGACGAAAGTAACAACAGCTGTCCTTATACTTGCCCTGACTGCATGGGGCCTGACTTCAAAAGCCCAGGTGGTCACCACAGACCCCGTCTTCCCGGTGGCATCAGGTCCCGTGGTTATTACCTTTCATGCAGACAAGGGTGACATGGGAATGAAGGATTATACAGGTGATGACGTCTATGCTTATACCGGGCTGATAACCAACCTTAGCACCGGCCCCAGTGATTGGAAGCATGTGATCTCAGGCAACTGGACTCCATTTAACCCGGATAGCAGGTTAAAGCTGACAAGAACAGGTGCCAATACCTATACGCTTGTCATAACTACATCAATAAGAGAGTTTTATGCTGTACCTACAGAAGAACAGATACTAAAGATGGCATTTGTGTTCCGCAACCTCGACGCTTCGCGTACCGGACGTGAGGTGGGCGGACTGGATATTTTCTATGATGTAAGCCAGGAGGCTGCATTTGATCTGAAGCTTCTTCAGCCTGATCTCTATACCTCGCTGGTTAATTCAGGCGAGGAGATAACCGTTCAGGCATCGGCTTCGGTATGTGATTCGATCATCCTTTACCAAAACGGAACACTCCTTAAGAAGGTGACGGAGACTTCACTGAGCCACACCGTAACCGCTGCCGGCTCTGGCAGCTACAAACTGCTGGTAAAGGCATGGCAGAACAGCATCATGAAGGCTGACTCTGCGTACTACTTCATCCGCACTGCAACAGTGACCGAAGCTGTACCTGCAGGACTGAAACCAGGTGTCAACATCACCGGAGACAACTCAGCAGCATTCCTCCTGTATGCTCCCTACAAGAACAGTGTCTTCGTAATGGGTGACTTCACCAACTGGGTGCACAGCAGCGAGGGATTCATGAAGCGCAGTCCTGACGGCAGCTGGTACTGGCTGGAGGTGACCGGGCTTGACCCTGTAAAAGAATACGCATTTCAGTATCTGATTGATGAATCGTTGCGTATCCCCGACCCATATAGCAGCAAGGTACTTGACCCATGGAACGACAAGTATATTGATGCGGCTACTTATCCCGACCTGATGCCCTACCCGGAAGGCAAGGCAGACAACCTGGTATCGGTATTTCAGACCCGGCCGGAAGTCTATCAGTGGAAGAACAGCAGCTTCACTCCCCCGGAAAAGGATACTCTGATCATCTATGAGATGCTGGTACGCGATTTTGTTGAGACGCACCGCTTCAAAACAATCCGTGACACCCTTGATTATCTGCAGCGCCTTGGTGTGAATGCCATTGAACTGATGCCGGTGAATGAGTTCGAGGGAAACAGCAGCTGGGGATATAACCCTTCAATGTATTTCGCTGTTGATAAATATTATGGCACGGCCAATGACCTGAAGGAACTGATAGACTCATGTCACAGCCGGGGAATAGCAGTAATTCTGGATGTTGTGCTTAACCATGCATTCGGGACGAATCCACTTGTCCGGATGTACTGGAACAGTTCCACCAACCAGCCTGCCGCCAACAACCCGTGGTTCAACGTCACATCACCCAATCCCGTTTACAGCTGGGGCTATGACTTCAATCATACAAGCCCTCAGACACAGGCGTTTGCCGACAGTGTATGCCATTACTGGATAAATGAATTCCGCGCTGACGGTTTCCGGTTCGACTTCACTAAGGGGATGACAAATACACCGGGTGACGGATGGGCCTATGATGCAGCACGCATTTCCATTCTTAACAGGATCGGAAACAAAATAAGAGTTTATAAGCCTGACGCTATCCTGATACTGGAGCACTTTACCGATAATAATGAGGAGAAAGAACTTGCCGCTAACGGGTTCCTTCTGTGGGGGACGGCCAAATTCCGCTACCAGGCAGCATCCACCAGTCACAGCGACTGGAACATGTCAATCTCCGAGGCTTCATGGAAAACCCGCGGATGGACGGTTCCCGGCATTGTAGATTACATGGAGAGCCATGACGAAGAGAGGATTATGTCACTTAACCTTACGCAGGGAGAGGCCGTTGGCGGATACAACATAAAGGAGCTTAACACTGCCCTCAGGAGGATCAAGCTTACGGCGACCTTCTTCATGACAATCCCTGGCCCGAAAATGCTGTGGCAGTTCCAGGAGCTCGGATACGATTACGCAAAGAACTACAATAATGATCCGCTGGGACCCAAACCGATCCGATGGGATTATTACAGTGTTGCGGCGCGAAGGAATCTGTATGACAATTTTTCAGCTATTGCAGAACTGAAGAAGAGCCAGCCGGCCTTCTCATCCGACAACTTCAGCATATTCGAATCGGGAGAGACTAAAAGACTCAATATACAGCATGCCGATATGGATGTAGTTGTGCTCGGGAATTTTGACCTCTTCCCGCGGGACATTGCACCAAACTTCACTCGCACCGGTACCTGGTATGAGTTCTTCAGGGGTACTACGATAGAAGTTGGCACCTCCAACCAGAACACACCTATATCAATTCCGCAAGGCGAATACCGATTATATACCTCGAAACAGGTGGCTCGGCCTTCATTCCTGCTGGGAGTGGAAGATGCGTTAACTGTCGATGACGAAGGGGTGCTATTTGAGATCTTTCCCAACCCGTTTTCAGATCGGGCAACAGTGATTTTCAGTGACGAGGGCGCTGTAAGACCCCGAACCCTGGAGTTTTTCTCCGTCAACGGGGCAAGGATACGCACCATAGTAATCCCCGCAGGGATCAGTGAGGTTGAGATTGAAGGTGGCGACCTGCCGAAGGGTGTTTATTATGTCAGGGTCACGTCTGGCAGAGAGTCATCGGCAAGGAAGGTGGTAAGGTATTAGGATTTACGATTTACGATTTGCGATTTGCGATTTAAGCTATTAGCCGGATGTTACAATTCCTGGTGCTCTACGAGCATCTGATATGTTGTTGATCAGGCAATTACAATTCTTGGTGCTCTACGAGCATCTGACCTGATGTTGATCAGGTTTTTGCAATTCTCTTCGCCGTAGGCGATAAAGAATTGTAGAATGGATAACCCCATGCATCTAATCCCCTTAGGGGATAAAGCATTGTAGAATGGGCAATCCCATACATCTAAATCCCCGTAGGGGATAAAGAATTGTAAAATAGGAGAATACGGGACGAAAAATGGTCGTAGACCATTAAGAATTGTAAAAAAACCCGGGATTAACACCCGGGTTTTTTGCAATAAACCTTCTTAACTACTTCACCAGAACCATATACCCCCACGGCTCCAGCTGCATCTTGCTGCCCTGTGCGATCTCCACACCGGCATCCGTAAATATGTCTGTATAAGTGCCTGCCGTGGTTCCGTCCTTCAACGCCACCGTCACAGGGTTGCTGCTCATGTTGAGGATTGTCAGGACTTCATTCTCACCCTTCACCCTCTTGTAGGCAACCACGCTCTTCTGGCTGGTCTTCAGCACATCGTAAGAGCCGCCCTCAACGCCGTGACGCAGTGCGGGGTGGGAGGTACGAAGGTGCACAAGCTTCGTGTAGAAGGGGGTAAGCTCTGTCTCCTTCCATTCGATCGGGTCACGCTTGAAGAACTCGAGCCTCTTGTCGAGGTCAGCCTCCTGTCCGTTGTAGAGCAGGGGCACACCCGGTATGGTAAAGAGGTAGCAGGCAAATGCCTTCTGTGCATCGCCCATCTTCTCATCTATTGTACCGTTCCACGAGTTCTCATCGTGGTTGGTCATGAAGCGAAGCCTGTAAGACTCGGGGGCATAACGCTTCAGTTCGTACTGCATTATGCTGTCAAGGGCTGCAGGTGCACGGTGTCCTCCTGCAACTGCATTCATCAGATGATGATGCGCCCAGCCGTAGTTCATGTCAAAGGCGCGCTCCAGCAGGTACGAATGCTCCTCATCCTCTGCAAGCATAAGCACAGGCTTGACAGCATTCAGCTCGGTGGTGGCCCTGAACCAGAACTCCTCCGGAACGAGACCCGGGAAATCGCAGCGGTAGCCGTCAACGCCAACCTCCTCAACCCAGTACTTCATTGCTCCAACCATGTAATCCCAAAGGGGTTCAGCTGTGTAGTCAAACTGAATCACATCTGTCCAGTCGAACGGCGAGACAAAGTTTCCAAGGGAATCCTTCTCATACCACTCGGGGAATTCAGTGGCAAGTGGGTTATCCCATGCGGAGTGGTTTCCCACCCAGTCGAGGATGACACGGAATCCCATATCATGAGCCCTGGTAACCAACGCTTTGAAATCATCGAGGGTACCGAACTCGGGATTGACACCCTTGTAATCGCTTATAGAGTAGTAGCTTCCCAGTTCACCCTTGCGGTTCAGTTCACCAATAGGATAGATAGGCATGAACCACAGCACGTTGACACCCAGTTCCTTCAGGCGTGGTAATGCGCTGTCAACACCGGCAAAGGTTCCCTCCGGTGAGAATTGCCTTACATTGATCTCGTAAAGGACCATGTTGCGGGTCCAGTCAGCGTGTACAACCGTTGTCTTCAGCGGCTCAATGACAGCCGCTGCTTTGGGCCGGCATGCGACCATCAGGGTGGCTGCGCCGACGAACATGAGAATAATCTTGAAAATGTGCTCTTTCATCTTGATCAGGTTATTTTAGTTCAATAATCATTGCTGTTTTCGGGGCGATTGTGAATGAATCCAGGTTCTCTAGCACCTTCCCGGTGATGATATCCGTCCCGCCTGTAAAGCCTTCCAGTGATTCGGCATATTTTGCACCGCGGACTGTCGTCCCTTCCCTGTCATTCAGATTGATAACAACCATAACGCTCTCCTCGCAGTTATACCTGAAGTAGACGTACAGACCGTCATTCGGGATATAGTGCTTCAGCTTGCCGGTATGGATGACCTCCTTCGCCTTGCGCCAGTTCAGTATCCGCTTTGTAAATTCAAGCGCCTCCTTCTCCTGCTCTGAGAGACCTGTCCCGGCTATAACGCTCTTCGTGTCGCCCGGCCATCCTCCGGGGAAATCCTCCCTGAGCCATCCGTCACCCCTGCTCTTGTCGCCCTCCATGACTATCTCGCTGCCGTAATATAGCTGGGGGATACCCCTTGTGGTCATGATGAAGCTGAGGCCCATCCTGTATGCATCCAGGCTTTTGCCTGTCTGGGTGTAGAACCTTGTCATATCGTGGTTGTCAAGGAATATGACATTTCTGAGCGGTTCGGGATATAGAAAGTCCTGTGAGAGCAGGTTGTACAGCTTCGACAGTGCATCAGTTGGATTAAGCTTGCCCTCGAAAGCCCTGTGTGTGGCAAAGCAGAGCGGCAGGTCTGTCAGCGAGGGCAGGTTGGACCTGTACCCGTCTGGATTAACCTTATTCAGCGCCCAGTATGAGGTGAGTGACGGGTCATCATACCAGACCTCGCCTACTATAAAGAATCCGGGGAACTCCTCTTCGACCCTTTTGGCCCATCGTGCCATCATGTCAGGCTGCGGATAAGGGTGGGTATCCATCCGGATGCCGTCAAGGTCGCTGAAGGCGATCCACCAGAGGCTGGTCTGTATGAGGTATGTCTCAACCAGCGGGTTGCTCTGGTTCAGGTCAGGCATCGTCACGTCAAACCAGCCCTTCTCCATCAGCATTTTGTCTGTCTCTGATGCATAGGGATCCATGTATGTGGATGCCTTGTAGTTTGTACGGGTGAATACCTCAAACTGGTGGATCCAGTCCTGCGACGGAAGATCCTTCATCCACCAGTGAAATGATCCTATATGGTTGAAAATCATATCCATAACCACCTTCATGCCCCTTTTGTGTGCCTCGGCCACAAGCTCCTTAAACTCCTCATTTGATCCGTAGCGCGGATCGGATTTATAATAATCTGTGGTTGAGTAACCGTGATAGGAGGAGCGCTGCTGGTTGTTCTCGAGGAAGGGGTTGAGCCATATCCCCGTCACCCCCAGGGAGTTCAGGTAGTCAAGGTGATTCATGATTCCCTTCATGTCTCCGCCGTGCCGTCCGCCGGGGTTGCTGCGGTTGAGCTGTTCGGTCATGCCGGCGACATTGTCGTTGGTTGTATCACCATTGGCAAACCGGTCAGGCATCAGCAGGTAGATCACGTCCGAGGCATTGAGACCCCTTGCGGGCCCGACAGGTCTGGCCAGGAGAGGATAGCTGTGTGTCAGCTTCTTCTTGCTGCTGGTGAATGTCAGGGTAACCGTTCCCGGTGCCGCTTCGTCAGTGATATTCAGGTTAACGAATAGATAGTTCGGGTTTTCGGTGCGAACAAGAGTTTTCACCTCCACGCCCGGATAATCTGTCTTCACATTGTATGAGCCGATCTCCTTGCCGTAAACCATTATCTGCAGTGCATCGTCCTTCATGCCTGTGAACCATGAGGGAGGATCGACCCGTTCAATCACCTGTGCATATGCCGGCAACTGCGCCGCCAGCATCAGTAAAACCAGTGCCTTGATTGTTCTTTTCATTATTTGTCAAATCTTTTTTCTTCCCCGGGCTGCAGGG
>JAVEZX010000111.1:0-8456 GCA_034002785.1 Bacteroidales bacterium | reverse complement strand
AATCAATGCAGAAATTAATGCTGTCTTCAGCACCCTGATTTTTGTAACTCTTCTCTTAGTCATCTTATTACATTTTTAGGTTACTAATTTATTATCGCAAATAATAGCTTACTCCCGTGAATATTGTCAAACAGCAAAGGGCACCTCCGGATGATGCCTGGCGTGCCAGCGGCCAAATGCAGCCATGACTGGAATAGTCCACCGTTCCTTACGGATTCTCCTATGCGCAGCCCCGTCAGTCCCAGTGCTGTACCCCCGACACCTCACTCCCATTACACCGTAAAACAAAGAGACAAACAGATCGATTCTTCACCGAAGTTATGTATTAGTTTTTAAACAACATCGTCCCGCAACCTAAATTTATCCGCCAAAATAACCCTGACGGTTGATTACTTCCATCCTGCTCCCGGCCCGGAATTTTCACTATATTTGAATTTGCCGGCAGACCACAACCAACTGCCTGGCAATAAATCAGATATTAAAAGACAATTATGAAATACGAAGACTTCATCGTCTCAACCCTCGGAAAGGGAAACGTCATCTCTCCGCTCAAAACGGGACAACAGGCCGAAAGCAAAGTGTATAAATTCATTGATGACGACGAACGGGTCATCTACGACGTCTCATCGGAAAGCTACGAACACTGCCAGTCAACGGGTGAAATACCCGTTTCATTTGAGAAAGCCGGCCCCAAAGAAACTATCTACTTCGAACCGGCAAAAACGAAAGTAGGCATAGTCACCTGCGGAGGCCTCTGCCCCGGCCTCAATAACGTCATACGCAGCCTCGTCAACCAGCTCTACTACCGCTACGGTATCAAACGTATCCTCGGCATCAGATACGGATACGAGGGCCTCATCTCTGAATATAACCACGAAGTGGTGGAGATGACCGCTCCCATGGTCAGCGAAATACACCTCTCAGGCGGCACCTTCCTCGGCACCTCACGCGGTAACCAGGACGTCAGTAAAATGGTAGACACCCTCGAGATCCTCAATATAAACGTCCTCTTCTGCATCGGAGGCGACGGCACCCTGCGCGGCGCACACGCCATCCAGGAGGAGATAAAAAACCGGAACCTCAAGATAGCGGTGGCAGGCATCCCGAAGACAATAGACAACGATATCGACCTGATACAGAAATCGTTCGGCTTCGAGACCGCATTCTCAATCGCCCATGACATCATCCGCAACGCCCATAACGAAGCCCACGATGCCTATAACGGCATCGCCCTTATAAAACTGATGGGGCGTGACTCGGGCTTCATAGCCGCCAACGCTGCACTCGCGGTCCAGGAGGTGAACTTCGTCCTTATACCCGAAATATCTTTCGACCTTTACGGCGAAAAAGGATTTCTTAAAGCATTGAAAAACAGGCTTGAGGAGCGACATCACGCGGTTATAGTCGTGGCTGAAGGTGCCGGACAGGACCTCTTCCCGGCTCAGGGTCAGGCAAGAGATGCCTCAGGGAATATCCTTCACCAGGACATTGGTGTATTCCTGAGAGACAAGATCAAGTCCGAGTTCAAGGCACTCGGATTCCGGCATTCATTGAAATATATTGATCCCAGTTACATCATCCGCAGTTCCCCTGCCAACGCCAATGACAGCAAGTTCTGCCACCTCCTGGCACAGAACGCCGTTCATGGAGCCCTGGCCGGCCGGACAGACTTCGTGGTTGGTTACTGGAACAACCAGTTCACACTGATGCCAATACCGCCGGTGGTGGCTAAACGTAAAAAGATAGATGTGGAAGGGGAGCTCTGGTGGAACGTCCTCGAGGCTACCGGGCAGCCCCTCAGCATGAAAAACAATTAGAACTCTATACCGACGGCTACCTCAAGCATCCCGAACGGCTTGATCTCCCTGCCACTGCGTGGCGTTGTATCATCTGCGCCAATGGACTCAGGGTCAGTATAATCCCAGTTAAACTCGTTCCTTTCCGCACCGGCACAGATACCGGTGTTGAGAAACAGCGCCTCCCGGAGGAACTTGTCAAAAGGACGGTGCTGGCCCGGAATGAGCTTCTGGGCAAACCTGAACCTGTAACCCGAGTTGAGCATCAGGATCATCTTTCGGTTCTCCTGGTTCCATTCGTTTACATAATCCTGCTGATAAAGCGCATCTGACATCTCATACTCGAACAGAAGCCCCACATAAACCTTGTCCTTCCTGGTTTTTAGATACCACAACGGTCCTCCGCCAAAAGCGATGCCTGAGAAATCGTCAGGCCTGCCTCCCCTGTCAACATCCGCCTGATGGAGGGTGGGAGTCAGGGCACCCAGTGTGGAAAACCTCGCATGAGCAGAGAGTGAGAGACTCCTTGATATATTGTATTCTGCCGTCACTACCGGACCAAACTGAACAAACCCGAGCAGGTTCGAATGAAACGCCCACCTGGGAAAGGTGGAGGCTTTTGATACCGGTCGCTTGTTCCTGTTGACTTTACCCGGATAATCCTTCTGCACGAGATCCGGTGGCCACGGCTCTTCTCCGCTGACAATCGCCGACACCGATATCAGTACAAACAGAATCAGAACTTTCTTCATTGTATGAGATATTTCAAAGGCTAAAATAGAAAAACGTCAGGGTTATCAGGTTATTACATACTGAAGAAAGAATCGGTTCTCTTTATCCGATCCTTTTATCACCGCCCCGGTATCCGGTGTCCGCAACCATCCCGTCAGTGGTCGCTGATGTTATACTCACGGTCACCGTTGTCAAGCCTCTCCGTAATGAGCGGTTGACTCCTGGGTTCAGCCCTGGGAACAGTTGTCCTCTCCCCTATCTGCTGCCTCCACATTGCATAGTAGAGTCCCTTCTTTTCCAGAAGCATATCGTGCGTCCCCTCCTCAATTATCTTCCCCTTTTCAAGCACGTAAATGCGATCGGCATGCATAATTGTCGACAGCCTGTGGGCTATCATAAGGGTGATCTGCTGTTTACCTTCAGAGACCTCCCTCAGTGTCCCGGTGATCTCTTCCTCAGTTATGGAATCAAGGGCTGAAGTGGCCTCGTCAAAGATGAGGATACGGGGATTGCGTATCAGCGCCCTGGCAATCGCCAGTCGCTGCTTCTCTCCTCCCGAAACCATCTTACCTCCCTCACCGAGGAGTGTGTCAAGTCCTTTGGGGGAGCTCTCCACAAGCTTGATTGCCGAGGCTCTCTGAAGGGCATAATGGATCTCCTCGTCAGTGGCGTCTGCCTTGACAAACTGCAGGTTCTCACGAATGGTGCCCGAGAAAAGCTGTGTATCCTGTGTGACAAACCCCAGCTGCCTGCGCATCTGGTTAAACCTGATGTCTTTTGCCGGCACATCATCGTAATAAATCGTTCCCTGTGTTGGGGTATACAATCCCACCAGAAGCTTTACCAGGGTCGATTTGCCACAGCCGGAAGGTCCTACAAAGGCTATCGAATCGCCCCTGACAGCCTTGAAGGAGAGATTATCTATGGCATCGGTCTCAGCCTTTTTATACCGGAATGTAACTTTGTCGAAGCAGAGCTTTTCGATGTCGCCGACTTCGACGGGTTCCTCGGGCCGATGTTCCGGTTCTTTCTGCATCAGCTCATTGAAAATCTCCAGCGAAGCCTCAGCCTCGCGGTACGTGAGGATAATACTTCCCAAGTCCTGAAGGGGAAAGAGAATGCGTGTGGAGATAAATTGCATTGTGATCAGTTCACCAGTGGTAACCAGGTTGCGAAAGATCAGCCACAGCAGTATGAACAGGACGGATTCCTTCAGTACAAGAAGCACGGAACTCTGGAGAAAGGTAAGCGACCGGACCTTCCTTACCTTGGTGATCTCAAGATCAAAAATCTTTTTTGTGAAGCCCTTCAGTCTCCTGATCTCCGGCCAGGTGAGACCCATGCTTTTCACCAGTTCAATATTCCTGAGCGATTCGGTTATCGCACCACTCATCTTATTGGTTTCCTTCACCACTGACCGCTGAATGGTCCGTATCTTCCTGCTTAACAGCCCCGTCAGCCCGCCAAGCAGTACAACCCCGATCAGGAATACAGGTATCAGCAGCCAGCTTTTGGTGACGGCATACCATATAAGGAACGCTACCCCGACAATAGTAGTAAAGAGTGTGGATATGAACGATGTAATGAACCTCTCATTGTCACGCCTCACCTTCTGGAGGAGAGAAAGCACATGCCCGCTGCTTGTCTCCTCAAATTCATGGTATGGAAGGCGGAGTGTATGCCTCAGCCCTTCATCAAAAACCGACAGCCCGAACTTCTGTACCACCAGGCTGGTGACGAAATCCTTGAATGCCCTTGCCAGTCTTGCCAGCAGGGCGATACCAACTGCCAGGGCAAGCAGTCTCAGCGCTCCCCTGATCAGTTCACTTTCAGCCCGACCGTCGATATTAACGGCGTAAAGGTCTATTATCTTACCGAAGATGATGGGATCAATGAGCTCCAGCACCTGTGCAATGCCGGCCAGACCCATCGAGAGAAAGAGCAGGCCTTTAAAAGGCTTAAGGTACTTCCATATTATCTTCATCAGGATCTGTCGGCAGGTGCCGTACCCACATTGCTAGATAGCAGCCGAAAATGTATCACCCTTGCTCAGATCACCTGTCTCCCATCCCTTGCGGAGCCAGCTGGAACGCTGTGCTGCCGTTCCGTGGGTAAAGGTGTCAGGCACAACCCTGCCCTGGTACTTTTTCTGAAGCACGTCATCTCCGATGGAAGCCGCTGCGTTGAGTGCCTCCTCAATATCGCCCTCCTCAATGGAGTTGAACATCTTCTGTGCATAATGAGCCCACACCCCGGCCAGGAAATCGGCCTGCAACTCGAGCCGTACAGTAAGCTGATTGCCCCTGACCTCGCTGAGTCGCTGACGCTCAGTCTGTACCTCATCGAGAATACCCATCAGGTTCTGGACATGATGTCCGATTTCATGTGCTACCACATATGCGATGGCAAAATCACCATATACCCCGTATTTGGCGCGCAGATCATCAAAGAAACTGAGGTCGATGTAGACCTTTTCATCACCCGGGCAATAGAACGGGCCGCTGGCGGCTGTGGCATAGCCGCAGGCCGACTGCACCTGGTCCCTGAAAAGTACCAGTGTTGGCTTGCGGTAGGTGCCCCCTGACTCAGCAAAGATTTTTGACCATACCTCTTCCGTATCGGCAAGCACCACTGAGACGAACTGTGCCATCTCATTCTCTGCCTCCGTTGCTTCAACCGGACCGGAAGCCTCTCCCGAACCCGACTGCTGGATTATGCCCGAGGGATCCCCTCCGAGCAGGTAGACAAGCAGTACTATCACAAGAGTCCCGATTCCTCCGCCGACAACCTTCGTGCCTGTGCTCATGCCCCTGCGGTCTTCAACATTGTCGCTTCCGCGACGTCCCTGCCATTTCATACTTATTTATATTATCTGGTTATTCATGATCAGACGAAAATACTAAATCGAATCCTATTTTGAAAAATTTAGTCATGAACAATTTGCGGACGGGCTTGTTTAACTTTCAAAAAACAAGACAATGAAGACAAAGGCATTCTTGATCATCACAATTGCTTTAGGAATATTAACCATAAACAACAAAACTATGGCACAGAACTATACTTTCCCGGAGCTCCCGTATGCATACAATGCGCTGGAGCCTTATATCGATGCTCAGACGATGGAGATTCACTATACGAAGCACCACAGGGCATATTTTGACAATTTCGTGAAGGCAGCAGGCGAAGCAAAAATCGACAACCTTCCGCTTGAAGACATTTTCAGCAGGGTAAGCATCTACTCCGCAACCATTCGCAATAACGGAGGAGGACTCTACAACCACACGCTCTTCTGGAAGATAATGGGTCCCAACGCCGGTGGCCAGCCCGAGGGCGAACTGCTTAAGGCAATTAACGAGACTTTCGGCTCTTTTGACAAGTTCAAGGCCGAATTTGAGACAGCAGCGAAGACTCAGTTCGGAAGCGGCTGGGCATGGCTGGCAGTTGACGCCAACGGTAAGCTGTTCGTCTCGCAGACCCCGAACCAGGACAACCCGCTGATGGATGTGGCAGCAAAACGCGGCCAGCCGATCCTTGGCCTCGACGTATGGGAGCACGCTTATTACCTGAAGTATCAGAACCGCAGGCCCGAGTACGTTGGCAACTTCTGGAACGTGGTCAACTGGAAGAAGGTGACCGAACTCTATAATGCAGCAGTGAAGTAATTATTTTTGATCAGATAACCATCGAAAAAGGGAGGTCCGCCACAAAGGCGCCTCCCTTTTTCTTTTCGCAATAAACCTGCTACTTATCCCCGATTATCCGATATCCCAGCGAAAACTGCAGGAAGTTGTTCCGCCATGGATCAATGTATTCTACGTCATTGGTGGCAGAGACGAGACCCACAACATACCTTACAGTGAAATTGATTCTGAAGGGCAGGTTGGCTTCAGCGCCAAATGCGAGACCCACATCGAGGGGATTATACCATTCCATTATGTCACTGATCTCACCGTCATCCTTGTCCTCCTGCTTCGCGGCAAGCAGATAGCCAAACTGAGGCCCGACGTGGATATTTGCATATTTGACAGGCTGAAACTTGATCAGTAATGGCAGATCGATATATGTCAGAAGGTCCTTGACATTGTAGTACGGGTCATCCCAGTCCGATCCCCGGCTGACTACCAGCAGTTCCGCCT
This sequence comes from Bacteroidales bacterium, assembly GCA_034002785.1. Classification (GTDB taxonomy): domain Bacteria; phylum Bacteroidota; class Bacteroidia; order Bacteroidales; family VadinHA17; genus SR-FBR-E99. The sequence continues at coordinate 1,792 of JAVEZX010000111.1, read as the reverse complement.
GAATACCCAGGAAGTCAGTAATGAAGACGTTTCCGTAAACACCTGCGTTATAGCCAATCAGCTGCCTTACAGCAACACCTTCTCCTTCACCTGTGGTGGATTGCGTGGCAAGGTTGATCCCACCCTTGACTCCGGCACCGAAGTCTGGCTGGGCGGTTACAGTTGCTGCTAACAGCACTGACACTGAAAGTGCCGCAATTAGTTTCTTTCTCATAAGTACTTCGTTTTTAGGTGTTAGAAAAGTAAATTTAAACCACTGAAAAAGAAATGTCAAGTTTTTTTGGTGCAGGCGCCGTATGCTGTCACTTGCCGCAGTTAATACAAGGCTCCTTCTCAGGCTTCGGGCTGCCAGGCTGGTTGCTGCAGTTGTAGCAGACCTCGTTCTCAAGCGTTCGCCCTGCGAAGAAGTCATCAATATTTTTCATAGTGGTCTCTGCAATGTTGCGGATGGCCTCGCGGGTGAAGAACCCCTGGTGCGATGTGATTATCACATTGTTGAACGTCAGCAGCCGGGCCAGCACGTCATCAGCCAGCACCCTGTCCGAGAGATCCTCGAAGAAGAACTGGCTCTCCTCTTCGTATACGTCAAGGCCTGCCGAGCCCACCTGCCCGCTCTTTAAGCCCTCAATCAGGTCGGCAGTCCTGATCAGCTTGCCACGTCCGGTGTTGATGAGCATCACACCCTTTTTCATCATGCCTATTGATGAGGAGTTGATCATGAATTCTGTTTCGCGCGTAAGAGGACAGTTCAGCGAGATGATGTCTGACCTCCTGTAAAGTTCCTCAAGACTCACATAACTGCTGCCTGTTTCAGCCGCAAACGCTGCGTCCGGATAGTTGTCGGTGAGCAGCACCTCCATCCCGAATCCCCGCAGGATTTTCACCAGCACCCTGCCGATCCTTCCCGTGCCGATCACCCCGGCCGTTTTTCCGTTCATATCAAATCCAAGTAACCCGTTCAGAGCGAAGTTGGTGTCGCGGGTGCGGAAGTAAGCACGGTGTACTTTGCGGTTCAGTGTCAGCATCAGCGCCACAGTATGCTCTGCAATGGCATGGGGTGAGTAGGCAGGCACACGCGCCACCCTGATATTGTTCAGCGCGGCCTTGAGGTCAACATTGTTGAACCCCGCAGAGCGAAGGGCTATCAGCTTCACCCCGGATTCCTTAAGCTGACCGATCATGGCAGCATCAACAGTGTCATTCACGAAGATGACGACGGCATCATAGCCCTGTGCCAGCACGACGTTGTCAGGCGTCAGGTGGAACTTGAAATACTTTACTGTAAATCCGTAAGCGCTGTTAACCTCGTTGAACGATTCGATATCATACGGCTTGGCGTCGAAAAACGCAATCTTCAGATTATTCATTCCCTTTTTTATTGTTAAAGGATAACAAGAGGTGCCTGCTTTTGTTCTTAACTGGCTGCAGTTAATGCCGGGGGATAGTTTTACCAGGTCTGGCCATTGAAAAATCAGACTGATTTGCTATATTCATATCCTTCAATATTCTGATAACCCGATATTGCATCAATCACACAACCATTACGATATGAAATCAAGATCACTCCTTTCTCTCCTGCTGCTGACGGCACTCCTGTCAGCGCCGGCACTCATGGCACAGGATGCCAAACCGTGGTACTTCGGCGATCCTACCTCGCGGCCGGATCCTGACCCGAAGGCAAAAAAACTCCCACTCATCAGGGTGCAGGGAAACAAATTCGTGACTCCTGACGGCGCTACTGTTCTCTTCCGCGGTCTGTCGATATCAGATCCGGACAAGATCGAGCGGCAGG
>JAVEZX010000110.1:0-8458 GCA_034002785.1 Bacteroidales bacterium | reverse complement strand
CTGCCTTGCCTCAGATAGTGTACCGTACCCCCGTCATGGCCTCAGACAACTCCCACAACTTTGCAGCAAGATCAGCCCTGTAGAGCCTTGCAGGGTCATTTGTGAGCACAGGGTAACCCTTTGTGTTTCCAGGGCCGTCAGGACCAATATATTCGCCTCCGCGAAGGTCAGGATGAGTGGCAGCATAGAGGGTAGGCAATGCTCCCATCGATGCAGGCTGGGCCACTATCCCCATAAGAGCTTTCATTACCCTGCCTGTCTCCTTTCCCGAACCCCGGGAAAGCAGGTTGGTAACGCTTATGCCGGGATGGCAGGCAACGCTGATGGTTGATGCTCCGGCTACCTCAAGCCTGTTCTGAAGCTCAATGGCAAACAGCAGGTTCGAAAGCTTGCTCTGGCGGTAAAAAGTCATAGGATTGTAACCCTTTGAGCCGTCAAGATTGTCAAACCGGATTCTTGCCCTGCGTGCAGCGATGCTGCTTACTGTTACAATTCGCGACAGCGGTGTGGCAAGCAGCAGCGGCAGAAGATGCGCCGTCAGTGCAAAGTGCCCGAGATGGTTGGTTCCGAACTGCAACTCAAACCCGTTTTTGGTCTTGCCGTAAGGGGGAATCATGACGCCGGCATTGTTTATCAGTACATCCAGCCTGTCAAAACGGGCAGAAAAGCTGGCTGCAAACTGACTGACAGACTCAAGGTCGGCCAGATCGAGTTGCATAACCTCAACGGAAGAATCCGGCAACTTCTCCCTGATCTTTGCGGCAGCCCGGTCACCCTTATCTCTGTTTCTTACGGCAATAACCAGATCGGCACCTTTCGACGCCAGCGTCGCGGCTGCTTCAAAGCCGATCCCGTTATTTGCTCCGGTTATTAATATTCTCTTGCCTTTAAGCTCTCCGATCAGGTCAGAAGTCCATTTACTCATATCAGATATTCTATAAAAAAAAGAACAGCCTGCGGCTGAAATTCCCGGCAAATATAAGAAAAAAGCCGGTCCTTAATCCGGAACCGGCCTGAATCCTGCTGCCACACAAAGTATGCTACAGACTGACTGAATAGGTGACACCCAGCAGGTTCTCGTAAGGCGGCTTGGTGACCCTGCTGTCGTTGTAAATATATTCCAGCCCGAATGTGTGTTTCTTGTTAAGGGTATACTCAATCCCGAACATCGTCCTCCACTTGTCAACTGTGTACTCGTTCGGATCAAAGAGCTGCAAATGCATTTCGGCATTCAGATAGGGCCTGAGGGGAATACCCTTTATATCATAATCGAGTTCTAGTCTTACCCTCTGGTACCACTGTGCATCCTCATCCTCGGGATCTTCGATATAGGTTTTGAATTGCTGCTGAATACGGTACCTGACTGCAAAGGTGAATCTGGCAACAGACGGCGAGGTGGCCTTCATCTGCGCAAACCAGCGGTGGCGTGCATGATATTTGCCGTCCTTCTCCTTCTGCTCTATGAACCTGTAATAGATGCCTGCATTGAAGTAGTCATTGAACTTATAGCGCAAACCCGGTTCAAAGTAGAACTTCTCAATGTTGCGTGCATTCTCATTGGTCCTGATGCTCGCCTCAAAATCAGCCCTCAGCCCCTTCCAGATCTTCTTGTCGGCCTTGGCCTCATACCAGATCCCGTAATCTGGTGTCTGCCCCGCCGCGTGTGCACAGAGCAGAAATGCAATCAGTACAACCGTTCCCTTTTTAATCATCGTCATTGTCATCGGGCTTAATGAATCCGTTCTGGTCGGCCAGGTTGACAGACCGTCCTTTATCCTCATAATATATTATCATCCTGCAGGTATCCTTCAGGAAGTTGATTGCGCCAATCTCAACCTTCTTTATCTCCTTGAGCCCCGTCCGTTCCCGCAGGTCGGCTATCAGCTCATCGTACTTTTCGGGCACGATGAGGTTAATCTTTTCATAGACAATGGCTTTGGATGAGATATGCCTGAGGAGCCACATCTTCTCCAGACCCATCGTGATAAATATTACCGCGAGGTTGGCGAAGATAATTTCTATCATACTGGTGCCGGCTGTCAGGGCATTTATCACTGATACACCGATGACAAGGAAGAGATATGTCATCTCCTTGATTGGCATGGGATTGGTCCGGTACCTGATGATCCCGAATATGGCGAAGAGACCGAGCGCAAATCCTATCTGCAGGCTGACGCTCTCAAGGAGGTAGCAGAGGAGGAATACCACGCTGGAGATGAGGATGTAAGTAAACAGGTAATCTTTCCTCCTGGTGGTAGTATAATAGAGCCAGCGCACGATTATGAGCATGACCACGAGATTGATGCCGAAGCGCAACAGCAGTTCCGGCATACCACCAAAGCTGAACATCCCCTGGTCAGACATTTCCACGCTGCCGGCCTGCAGCGCCATTCCTGTAATATTCATCCCTTATCCTGTTAATGAGTAAAAATTTTGGTTTAAGATTATTCTGCCTGGGAGCCCTGTTTACTATCGCCATACCTGTAGCATACTTGCTGAATCCGGTGCTGCGTATTCCCAGTGCCTTGAGTTGTTCAAAGAAGGGCGACAAAGAGGTCGATTTGTCACTCTTGATCTCGGCTATTGCCAGGAAGGGCATCCTGACACTGTCTCCCTTCAGGTTGTTCCATCCGATGTTGTAATCGATTGTTATCCTCTCTGCTCTTTCAAGGCTGACAAGTGTTATGCGCGTAAAGGCAGTGTTGATGACAGGCTTGAGCAAGGCGGCTGAAGGGGAAATCAGTTCATCAAGAAATTCCCTCGATTGCTCGATGTGGTTCATGTCACCAGGTTCCTTCTCCAGGCGCGATTTGTTGGTGCGGCCCTTATTCGACTTCTGTTTCACCTCCAGGAATGTGAGTCCGTTCGACTCATAGGTCCGGATCCTGACCTTGGTCCGGTTGAGCTTGCCGGTCACATGCTGGATATAGAACATCAGGTCAGGTGTATCGAAATAAACTGTCTTGTAGAAAAATTCCCTCTGCCCTGCTATCTCAAGGGTTCTGTAGTGCGGCTGAACCTTCCTGAGCAGATCAGGGAGCTTGCCGGCGGAGAAAAGGTATTTGGTATCAATACGATTCATATACCTGACTCCCGCCATGCCGTCAAGGCCAACAGGATCATATCCCTTCAGTATTTCTTCGGTTTCGGACAATTTGCTCAGTCAAAGGCCGCACAAAGATAACAGACTTTCCCATGGTTGAAAGTCCGAATAATCATGCAGTCATAATAATTCATAACGCTGCCGGAGGCGTCAATATTACAATGTGAATCACTCTCCCATCTGTTCATATCTCCAGCGGGGATTTGGCGAGACCTTGTGCTCCCTGCGGATAATCTCCCTCACCTGCTCCATGATTTCAGGGTGACCGACTGAGATGTCTGTGGTTTCACGGGGATCCTTCCCCAGATCGTAGAGTTCAAAAATCTCATTGCCGCTGTGCATCGCTTTGCGCAGTGCCTTGAAGTTTCCGATCAGTACTGCCTGCTGCCCGCCGTATTCAGGGAACTCCCAATAGAGGTATTCATGCTGCTGCTGTTGCCGCCCTCCCTTCAGAACTGGAAGAAAGCTCAGGCCGTCAATACCTTCCTTATGAACTGTGCCACCAATTTCAGCTAGAGTAGGGAGAAAATCCTGGAATGCGGAAATATGGTCGGTTTCGCTGCCGGGTGCCGTCACCCCGGGCCATGATACAATCAGCGGAACCCTGATACCTCCTTCGTTAAGTGATCCTTTTCCGAAACCCCGGGAACCTCTGAAGGGTTCCGCACTGCCGAACCAGTCAGGATCAGTACCTGCAGTTGATGCCGGACCGTTGTCACTGGTGAATATAATCACAGTGTTATCATAGATACCGAGTTCCTTCAGACGGCTGATCATCATTCCGATCTGATTGTCAAGGAAAGATATCATTGCCGCGTAGGTGGCGTGCGGATATCTTGAGGGAAAATAGCCGTCGGTACCAGTATACGGCTCCTCCTCACCGAATTTTGTCCTGTATTTTTCCACCCATTCATCGGGCGCCTGGAGAGCCACATGAGGTATTGGCGTAGCCCAATAAAGGAAAAAAGGCTTACCGGCACATGAATCGATGAAGGCAAGAACCTCTCTGAACATCAGGTCGGGAGCATAATCAGCAAGATTGAACTTCTCATATGATGAGGGATCAAGCGGATCAGCCCCAGGGTCGAATCCCGTATGAGGCGGCAGTGTATCATTTGCCAGCCACTCCCTCCTGCCGTTGCGCCACAGATGTGTCGGGTAATAGGTGTGTGCCATCCTCTGACAGTTGTAACCGTAGAATAGGTCGAAGCCCTGCCTGTTGGGACTGCCAGCTGTGTGAGGTGCCCCGAGGCCCCATTTGCCAATGGCTCCTGTCAGATATCCTTGCTCCTTCAGGATCGATGCGATTGTCACGGTGGTGTCAGCAAGCGGTTTCTGCCCCTCAAGGGTGGAGTCGGCAATCATCGCCCTGTAGTTCCACACGTCGCCCCGCTCAGTCCACTCATCGTTCCCTCTTACCTGAGAGTGTCCGGTATGCATTCCGGTAAGCAGCACGCAGCGCGAAGGAGCACAAACCGGCGATCCGGCATAGTGACGAGTGAATCGAAGCCCGCCGGCTGCCAGCCGGTCGATGTTGGGTGTTTCAATCTTTGTCTGCCCGTAAGACCCGATGTCAGCATAGCCAAGATCATCAGCTATAATAAGGATGATGTTTGGGTGATCCTGCACCGTATTGCCACACCCTCCGGTAATCAACGCGATACCGAGGATAGCAGCACGGACCCGGGCAAATGTTCTGCCAGTCATAATGTCAGAATCCCCTGAACCAGGCCTGAAAACTGTCACCGAGCCAGGGCACAGGCTTCATCTCACCCTGAATGGACCAAATGAGACTCATCAGCCAGCCCACAAAGAGCAGTATGCCTCCGACTGCCCATAGCACCGGACCGACAATCGGCAGTACCCGAAGAATAGTTAATCCCAGCCATATTATTATGAAGCCCAGATTCTGCCTGATGTAATAGCTGGCAAGCTCCTCCTTTTTGCTTGAGTTGACAACCAGGGCGATAATCCACCCGATTACAAAAAGGTGTGAAACAATGGCTTTTGTCTTTGCATCCATGATCTATTGATTTAGGTTTGTTCAAAAATAGCCATAATTGAATCACACACCCAGGATGAAGAAAAAATTTCGGTTAAACCTGACGGAATGAGCACAGGGTATCAGCGAATGTCTATTTTTGTGCGCTGATATTTTTCCTGGCATGAACTACATTACTTCCCATACAGGTGAATTTGCCGCTCTGGCAGTGGCGATCTTCTGGACCATCACCGCACTGGCCTTTGAATCAGCCAGCCGAAAGGTGGGCTCACTAACGGTCAACATTCTCAGGCTGAGCCTGGCCTTCTTCTTTATAGGTTTCTTCACTCTGATCTCACGCGGCCACTTCCTGCCCGTTGATGCCAGTATGCACAACTGGCTGTGGCTTGCCCTCTCCGGAGTGGTTGGACTGGTGCTGGGAGACTACTACCTTTTCCGGTCTTACCCGCTCATTGGCTCACGGTTCTCAATGCTAATCATGACACTTGCACCGCCACTGGCTGCCATCTTTGGTTATTTCATCCTCGGCGAATCACTGAATATCATGCAGATGGCGGGAATGATCATAGTCATCTTCGGAATAAGCCTGGCGATTTTCAACAAGCCGGTAAGAGGCGAAAGGCTGTCATTCAAGATAGCTCCGGCGGGACTTCTGTTTGCATTTATCGGCGCCCTGGGACAGGGGCTTGGCATAGTGCTCAGCAAATACGGGATGGAAGGCTATGATCCCTTTGCCTCCACCCAGATAAGGATCATCGCCGGGGTAATCGGCTTCTCTATCGTAATTACCGCTATGCGCAGATGGAGCAACGTGGTGGCTGCCATAAAAAACCCTCCGGCAATGAAAGCCCTCATGCTGGGAGCATTCTTCGGGCCGTTCCTGGGGATATCCTTTTCACTGCTGTCAGTGAAACATACTCAGGCCGGGATAGCATCAACAATCATGGCAATAGTTCCGGTACTTATCCTCGCCCCGGCGGCATGGATCTATAAGGAGAAGATAACGGCAGTGGAGATTACCGGGGCAATCATAAGCGTGGCGGGAGTTGCCTTCTTCTTTATCTGATTACTGCTTCTTCAGCCCCTTCGTTATCGCATCCAGGAGCATACCGTCAACATCCTCGGTGTATTCCCAGAACATCACGCCTCCCAATCCCTTCTCCCTGACGTACTGCATCTTGGCGGCAAGGGAGACCTCGTCATCGTATGATATAAAGATGGAATCCGTTTCATTCCACAGAAACGGTGAGGCTGCAGACGAGTCGTAGTGCCTGGTGAATGCCGGATCGGCAAGCGCCTTCAAAACATCACTATATGACATTCCCGCACCGGTGGTCCTTGCCTCCCTGTAGAGGCCGTTGCTGACAGGCTCCACGCCGTCCCAGACCCTTCCGTAGAACGGTACACCAATATTCAGTTTCGAAGCCGGAACGCCATCCCTGATGTGTATATCCACAGCCCTGTCGGTGGCATCACCGTCAGGCGCATCAAGAGATGACAGGAACAGGTTTGCATGATGGCCCGTCTGGTAACTTGCGCCGTGATGAAAATCATAGGTCATGATATTTATAAAATCAAGGTACTGCTGCAATTCCCCCAGCTCAGTATTGGCAGCATAGAGCTCACTGGCTCCAGTGGCGATTGTGAGTAGATATTTATCCTTCCTCCCCTGCTCCGCCGAAAGGGAATCGAGATGTTCACGCACACTCTTAAGCATGAGCGTGAAGTTATGCACGTCCTCCGGCCTGTAGATATTACCTGCTCCCGGGTTATTCGGGTATTCCCAGTCAAGATCGATGCCGTCAAGGCTGTGCTCCAGAACGAACCGTGCAGCGCTGGCTCCGAACCGGTTACGCGCTGAGTCTGACAGGGCAGCATCCGAAAAGTTTCCGGACCAGCCCCATCCTCCCACCGACACAAGCACCTTAAGATCAGGATTTACATCCTTCAGTGCAACAAGAGCGCGTATATCCTCAACACTCATCTCTGTATCGTCAATCCCTTCGCTGCCGAACATAACCTCACCGTCAATAATATTTGAAAATGCATAGTTGATATGTGTCAGTTTTGCAGCATCTATTGCAGTAAAATCGAAATTCCGGAATCCGGCCACATATCCAACTACCATGTATTTTTCGCCGGAGGGCCCGGTTCCGCATGAAACGTTAACTAGAAGCATCACGGATGCGATGATTATCAGGGACTTTTTCATAGAATCAGGTATTAATCCGGGGGCAATTTATAAAAGTTTTGACAATTGGATACAGATCATGCAATCACACCCCGGTGTTTACGTTATCCGTTATATTTGTTCCGGAAACTATACCCGGAATTCATGACAGAAAAGGAATTTGACATTCAGGTCAGGCGGCTGTTTGATGATCATGAAAAGCTCATAAACAGGCCCAATGCTAAGAAGGAAGGCGGCAACGGCATCTTCGACAGGTACCTCCATCCTATTATTACGCGCGATCATACCCCGCTCTTCTGGAGGTATGATCTCGACTACAGGACCAATCCACACCTGATGACCAGGCTGGGCATCAACACAACCTTTAATGCCGGAGCAATAAAGCATGACGGAAAATACTGCCTGGCTGTCCGCACAGAGGGCTTCGACGTCAAATCGTTTTTTGCCATCGCCGAGAGTCCCAACGGCATCGACCGGTGGCGGTTCCGCAGTCGCCCGATTGTAATGCCGGTGACAGACGATCCCGAGATGAATGTATATGACTTGCGGCTTACAAGACATGAAGACGGCTGGATCTATGGTCTCTTCTGCGCAGAGCGAAAAGATAAGAGCAAGCCGGATGACTCATCGGCAGCCCTTGCCACCTGCGGCATAGCACGAACCAGGGACCTTGATTCATGGGAAAGACTAGATGACCTGAAATCGTCCGCAGCCCAGCAGCGTAACTGCGTTCTCCATCCTGAGTTCGTTAAAGGCAAATATATGATCTATACCAGGCCTCAATCGGGTTTCATTGAGACCGGAGACAGCGGCATATCTGCCGGATTCTGTGACAACATGGAGCATGCAGTGCTTGGCGAAGAACTTCCTGTGGACCCCAGGCAATATCATACTGTCAAAGAAGTAAAGAACGGGCAAGGACCTGCTCCGCTGAAGACTGAATTCGGATGGATCCATCTTGCTCACGGAGTAAGAAGAACAGCTGCCGGTCTTCGCTATACACTCTATCTTTTCCTGACCTCACTGGAGGAGCCATGGAGAGTGATCAGAAGACCTTCGGGCCACTTCATCGAACCGCTTGACGAAGAGCGGATTGGCGACGTCTCCAATGTAGTCTTCAGTAACGGCTGGATAGCTGACGAAGATGGCACGGTGTTTGTTT
>JAVEZX010000109.1:0-8528 GCA_034002785.1 Bacteroidales bacterium | reverse complement strand
TGTTGACCCACAGGGGCTCGAACCCCGACTCTTCTGAACCAAAATCAGACGTGTTACCAATTACACCATGGGTCAATCGGCACCTGATAAGGCGGTGCAAAAATAAGATAATTTTTAAGATTTTCAGGTCTGTTCAGTCTCGTAAAAGATGAACGGACAATCAATAAAGGAATGGATTATCTGCCCCAGCTCATACTGATCCTCATCACCCTTCTCGTAATACCACTCTATTGATACCATTTCATGAACATTACGGTATTGTGCCAGACGCTTCACAATTGCATAAACCCACTTAGTCGATGCCGTATTGATGAAATCAAATGCCAGAACAACCCTGGTCCGTACCTCCGTCTGATCAACATACGCTGCAACCCAATCCTCCAGGGGCCTGAAAAAGTCTGTCGAGTTCTCCGAAATCGATCTGCCCCTTATCTCCAGATGACCCTCCAGAAACAATACCTGAGGAGTCACCCTGGTAGGCTCTATTTTGATGATATCCAATCCCATTTTTTTTCCGACGGTGCCAATCCCCCCCAATCGAGGATTACAAAAATAATAAAATTAGATTCGCCTCTGTCCCTTTTCAGTTATTTTTCGGTTCCTGTGAAAAAAGCGTAAGCTCACCCTGTTCCCATAAAGAGGGATGTTCAGCCTCAAACCGTCCAATGATGGCCTGCATGATTGTCCGCCGCATGAAGTCCGACTTGCTTCGCACCCTGAACCGCTTGCAGTAGACAGTGAGTGCCTTCGCCTCCCTCTCATTTAACCTGAGAGTCAGAGTTGTAGTCCTCTTTATCCTGTCCTCACTAACCGGTCCGCGTCTCAATGCCGCTTTGAATTTTATGCTAAAGTAGACGGCACGGCCATCCAATGGGCCTGTGAATAGTGCGACTTATCAACAACAAAAAAGCAGGCCGGCGTCAAGACGCTGACCTGCTGTATTTTAGCTTATTAATAAGTCTTACATCCTGTTCAGGGCATTAAGATCGGCAAACGCCTCCTTAAGCCTTGCAATGAAGGTCTCCTGACCCTTGCGGAGCCATACCCTGGGATCATAGTACTTCTTGTTGGGCTTGTCTTCCCCTTCGGGATTGCCTATCTGGCCCTGCAGGTAACCCTTCTTAGCCTCGTAGTAATCCTTGACGCCAACCCAGTACGCCCACTGCATGTCAGTGTCTATGTTCATCTTGATGGCGCCGTACCTGATCGCCTCAGCGATAAGGTGCTTCTCCGAACCGGAGCCGCCATGGAAGACAAAATTCACGGGGTTGGGACCGGTTTTGTACTTCTTCTGAATATACTCCTGGGAGTTCCTGAGTATCTCAGGCCTGAGGGTCACGTTACCCGGCTTGTATACACCGTGTACGTTACCGAATGATGCCGCAATAGTGAAGTTCGGGGAGACCTTCAGCAACTCTTCGTAGGCATAGGCCACATCCTCGGGCTGGGTGTAAAGCCTCGAGCTGTCAACGCCGGTATTGTCAACGCCGTCTTCTTCGCCTCCTGTTACACCAAGTTCAATCTCCAGGGTCATTCCCATCTTGTCCATGCGCTCAAGATACTTCTTGCAGGTCTCAATGTTCTCCTTCAGTGACTCTTCGGAAAGGTCCAGCATGTGAGAGCTGAAGAGCGGCTTGCCGTTGGTCTCATAGAACTCCTCGCCGGCTTCGAGCAGTGCATCAATCCATGGCAGCAGCTTGCGGGCGGCATGGTCAGTGTGCAGGATGACTGGCACGCCGTAGTACTCTGCTACGTTATGAACGTGCAGTGCTCCGGAGATGCCTCCGGCAATTGCTCCGGCATGTCCCTCCTTCGTCAGCCCCTGGCCGGCAAAGAAATGGGCACCACCGTTTGAAAACTGGATAATGACAGGAGATTTCACCTCCCGGGCAGTCTCAAGTACTGCATTCACCGAGTCAGTCCCCACTACATTCACCGCCGGAATTGCAAAATCATTCTTATTGGCATAGTCAAACAGTTTTTTTACATCCTCACCGCTGATTACACCGGGCTCCAGATTTAATCCCTTATTACTCATTACTTTATGTGTTTGATTAATACTTTATTGTCAGGCAGGGCAAAGATATACAAAAAATGAGGGACACTGTAATCACCCTATGCAACATCATAATATCTTTGCTGTCTTTAAAATACTGATCAATTTCCTATCTTCGTAAACTCAATCAATGCTGTCAGTAATATCATGAAAAGAAAGATTTTCTCTCTGGCTTTTATCCTTATGCTGAGTCCGCTTGCTCTGTTTTCTCAGCAAAAGGCCTGGACACTGGAGGAGTGCATAGCGCATGCCCTTCAGAACAACATCCGGATAAAGCAGCAGGAGATTATGACCGAGTACCAGGTCACTGCCCTGGAACAGTCGAAGCTGAAACTGCTTCCTACTCTTAACGGCAGTGCATCGCACAACTATGCCTTCGGGCGTGCTCTTGACGAGACGACTTATGAGTTCACCGAGAACGAGACCGTCCAGTCCAACAATTTCTACGCGGGAAGCAATGTGACACTCTTCAGCGGGCTGGTGAACTACAACACAATTCAGAAGAACAAATACCAGGTACTTGCCAGCGAGCAGGACCTGGAACAGTTCCGCGATGACATCTCTCTGAATATTGCGCTTGCCTACCTTCAGATACTTCTTAACCAGGAGCTTGTCTCAGCCACCGAGGCGCAGGTTGAACTGACCAGGCAGCAGATAGACCGGACAGGCAAGATGGTAGAGGCCGGCAGTCTTGCCAGGGGAAACCTGCTTGACATTGAAGCTCAGGCAGCCCGTGAGGAGCTTCAGCTCGTGAACCTTCAGAACCAGCTGACCCTCTCGCTGCTCAACCTGGCACAGATGCTCGAGCTGCAGAGTACTGACGGATTCAGTGTGGCCATACCTGCCATCACCGTAAAGGATGAAGCCGTAGACGGCAACCCGGCAGCAATCTTCTCCATTGCCGAAAAGACCCGCCCGGAGATACTGAGTGCTGAATATCAACTGAAGAGCGCAGAATACGACCTTGCAATAGCCCGCGGCAACAGGAGCCCCCGGCTCAGCCTTGGCGCCTCAATGTCGACAGGCTATTCAGACAAGAGACTCAAGCTGGGGACCAACGAACAATACCCCTTTGGTGAACAGCTGAATGACAACCTCAACTACGGTCTGGGATTCTCATTGAATGTTCCGATTTTTAATGGCTGGCAGGTCAATACAGGCATTAAAAACTCAAAACTGAACATTGAGAACTATCAGTACACCCTTGAAAACACAAAAAAACAGCTTTACAAGAACATTCAGCAGGCAGCCACTGATGCCAGCGGAGCCCTCAAAAAATATCATGCCAGCCAGAAGGCGGTGACCTCTATGGAGGAGGCCTTCCGCTATGCAGAACAGAAACTGGGTGTTGGCATGGTAACCGCCGTTGAATACAACCAGTCAAAGACACAACTCCTCAACGCGCAGAGCGAAATGGCCCAGGCTAAATATGAATACGTATTCAAGACAAAAGTCCTGGATTTCTACAAGGGGATTCCTCTTACTCTCGAACATATCACCATCCTTGCCAAATAATACCTGAAAAAAAACTAATCCGATGAAAGACAATAAAATTCTCAGGCTCCTCATTCCCATCGTAATACTTCTCGTCATCCTTGCCGTTGTCGGCAAGAAGGCCGGCTGGTTCGGCAAAGAGCTCACCGTAAAGGTTGCCACCGAAAAAGTGGCTGTCAACCCGATAATCGAGGCCGTTACCGCCAACGGAAAAATACAGCCTGAGACTGAGGTAAAGATCAGTCCGGATGTCTCCGGGGAGATCGTACAGCTTAACGTAAAAGAGGGCGATTTTGTCCAGAAAGGCACACTGCTCTTCAAGATCAAGCCTGAGATCTATATCTCGGCCCGGGAACGTGCAGCAGCTACCCTGAATTCCACAAAGGCCCGCCTCGCACAGGTGGAAGCACAGCTTATCCAGGCTGAGCTGGCATACAACAGGAGCAAGAAGCTTTATGAGGAGAACACCATTTCGCAGGCCGATTTCGAGCAGGCCGAGTCACAGTACAAGATAGCCAAAGCCGAGAAGCAGAGCGCGGAATACTCTGTCAAGAGCTCGGAGGCATCACTCAATGAGGCAAACGAGAACCTGGTGAAGACCACCGTCTATTCACCCATGACCGGAACCATCTCAAGCCTCCTGGTGGAGCAAGGTGAAAGAGTAGTGGGTGCAAACATGATGACAGGTACCGAGGTGCTCAGGGTGGCTGATCTGAACCGCATGGAGGTAATGGTTGAAGTCAATGAAAATGATATTATCAGGGTAAAACTAGGCGATACCGCAATAGTTGAGGTGGATGCCTACCTGGACCGCGACTTCAAGGGGATTGTGACCGAGATTGCCAACTCAGCCAACACACTGGGAAGCACCTCTGACCAGGTGACCAACTTCAAGGTAAGGATCCTCATCCTCAAGGAGTCATATGAAGACCTTATAAGCGAAAGAAATCCCAGTCCGTTCCGTCCGGGGATGTCTGCCTCGGTTGATATCTACACAAGCAGCAAGAGCAATGTTCTTACTGTTCCCATCCAGGCCGTCACCACCCGCACTGACACACTGAGTACCGATCCGGAAGCCAAGGACAAGATTCGTACCCTGGTGTTCCTCTCAGACGGCACCCAGGCCCTTGCGCGTGACGTTAAGACCGGGATACAGGACAATGTGAACATCGAGATCCTGGAAGGGCTCAAGGAGGGTGACGAGGTGATTGTGCAGCCATTCAGCGCCATCTCCAAGAAACTTTCCGACTCCACGCTTATAGAGGTTGTGGCAAAAGAGGCTCTGTTCAACACTGACAAGAAGAAGAAATAAAGAATTGATATCCAACCGTCCGGATGATCCTCTGCATTGAGACAGCAACTGACATCTGTTCAGCGGCAATCTGCGATGTCAACAAAGTACTGGCGGTGGCCGAGGCACCACCGGGGAGGTCTCATGCATCATCACTTACCGTCCTTGTCGGACAGCTCCTTGAGGAAAACGGTCTCAGGGCCTCAGACCTCGATGCCGTGGCGGTGAGTAAGGGCCCGGGGTCATACACCGGGCTGAGAATAGGCGTCTCGGCAGCCAAAGGTCTTGCCTACGCTGCAGGAATACCGTTCATAGGGATAAACACCCTGGCGGCGATGTGCAGCGGCTACATAAGCTCACACCCCGGAGAACTCACCCCCGGAACGCTCCTCTGCCCGATGATAGATGCACGCCGGATGGAGGTCTATAACGCCCTCTTCCGGCATGACGGAACCGTTTTCAGGGAGACTGCGGCAGACATAATAGATGAAAATTCATTCAGCGATCTCCTCAATGATTTCCCGATAATATTCTTTGGCAACGGTTCGGAAAAGTGCAGCCAGACAATAAGGCATCCCAACGCCCTGTTTGAAGAAGGATTCAGGCTCTCGGCATCATATTTGCATATCCCTGCAGTACATGCGCTGAGGAATAAGCATTTCGAGGACCTGGCCTATTTCGAACCCTACTATCTCAAGGAGTTCATCGCCACAATCCCCGGAAAGCTTCTTCCCTGACAAGGCTGAATGAGTAATGAGAAAAACTCTTATAACGGTTCTGGTAATCATTACTGCAGGTCTTCAGTGGCTTGCAGCACAGACGCAGCCTTACCTCCCCGGTGAGAAGATCACCTATCAGATCAGATACGGTTTGGTTGGCAGCGGAGTGGTCACCCTGAGCATCAATGACGGGATGTACAAGGGCGAAAAGATATGGCACGCCGTGGTATCAGGCCAGACAACAGGCATAGCCGATGCCCTTTACAAGGTGAGGGATATATATGAGAGTTACATTGACCCGGCCACTGATCTGCCCCTCTTTTCAATCAGGAATATTCAGGAGGGGCGGTACCGCAAGTATAACGAAGTGGGCTTTGACCAAAGCGCCAGGCCCGATTCCACACTCGTCTTCAGCGATCTGACCGGCAGTCATACCGGCCCGAAGGGACTGCTTGACATTGTCTCCTGCTTCTACTGGTTCAGAAAATATTACCTCGCCTCAGGCAAGGAGTTCGTCCCGGGTGAGACTTATAAAATGATGACCTGGTTTGCTGACGAACTCTATCCTATAATACTGAAATACAGAGGAAAAGAAACTATCAAGATCAAGGGCAGCAAGATCGAATGCTACCGTTTCCATCCTGTTACGGAGGTTGGAAGGGTCTTCAAAACCGAGGAAGATATGGCCATGTGGTTCACCGCAGATGAAAATTTTTTACCGGTTAAAATCCGTTTTGATATCTTTGTGGGGTCATTTCATGTGGATATGACAAGTTATGAAGGGCTTAGAACGCCACTTAATTATTTGGAACAATAAACAGGAACAGAAGATTTTTTTATGGCTACAACGGCAGATTTCAGGAACGGAATGGTAATAGAATACAACAATGACCTTTATACCATCGTACAGTTTCAGCATGTAAAACCAGGCAAGGGACCGGCCTTCGTGCGCACCAGGCTAAAGAACGTGACAACCGGTAAGGTCCTCGAAAACACTTTCAACTCAGGGGTAAAGGTCAATGTGGCACGTGTTGAACGCAGGCCTCATCAGTACCTTTACAATGATGACATGGGCTATCACCTGATGCATGTCGAGACCTTCGAGCAGATAAGTGTCCCCGAAACAATGATCGAGAACAGTGACCTGCTGAAGGAAGGTGCCATCGTTGAGGTAGTGGTACACGCTGACACAGAAAACGTACTTCTGGTGGATCTCCCCGTCAACGTTGTTATGGAGGTGACCTATTCAGAGCCGGGACTTCGCGGTGACACGGCAACAAACACCCTCAAGCGGGCGACAATTGAGACCGGTTCGACAATCATGGTTCCGCTCTTCGTGAACGTGGGCGACAAGATACGCATTGACACGCGTGACCGGTCATACATCGAGAGGGTAAAGGGCTGACGTGGCAATGACAGAGGGCCGGCTTCCGAAGGACAGACTGAAGATGTCGAAGTACAAGCTCGACGCACTGCTTGACATTACCCTCTCCATCAACGCCAATCTTCCCACCTCCGAACTGGTCAGGAAGTACGAATCGATCCTTCGCGATGACCTGGGGATCGGCAAGATCCTGCTTTTCAAGTACGGGGAACAGTGGGAGCCGCTTCTCAATTCGGGATTCCCGGAATCACTGAGCACATCCATTAACGTGGAGAAAGATCTCCTATGTTTCAGGGAGATACAGACAGAGGTCCGTCAGAAAACCTTCCGCTCTGTGGATTTTATACTCCCGGTGCTCCACAACAACGAGCCCTCGGCCTACGTGCTTATTGGCGATATTGACGAGGAGGGAGAAGGGATGAGCCCCCTTATCAGGCATCTTCATTTCATACAGACAATCTCCGGTATCATCGTTGTTGCAATCGAGAACCAGCGGCTGTTCAGGGAGAGCCTCAGGCAGGAAGCGCTGCGCCGCGAGCTCGAGCTTGCCGCCCGCATGCAGATGATGCTCATCCCGGACAATACCAGGCTGCCGTCAGGAGATGGTATAAGGGCAAGGGGATTTTATTACCCGCATTACGAGGTGGGAGGCGATTACTACGATTTCATGCCACTCTCGGAGGATGTTGTAGGCTTCTGCATTGCCGATGTCTCCGGAAAGGGGATGTCAGCGGCACTGCTCATGTCCAACTTCCAGGCCAGCCTGAGAGCTCTTGTCACCGCCGAAGCCAGCCTTGAGGAGGTGATAAGGAAACTGAATGATCTGGTTGTTTCAAACTCCTCCGGCGAAAGGTTTATTACTCTCTTCCTGGCCCGCTATGACAGAAGGACACGGGTGCTGGAATATGTCAACGCGGCACACAATCCCCCTGTGTTAATCGACACCCGGACCGGAACTTCATCAGTACTGAAACAGTCGTGTGTGGGTGTCGGCATGCTTGATGAGATGCCGTGTGTACGAACCGATCATCTCACGCTGAACGGCCCTACCAAGATCATATGCTATACTGACGGTCTCTCTGAACTGAAAGACGAAAGCGGCAGGGACCTGGGTATATCACCGCTGGTGAAGCATTTCCCGAATTCAAAATCGCTGTCGGATAATATTGATGACCTTATCAGTGATCTGGACATCAGTGCAGGAAACCAGCGGCTGTTTGACGATGTATCAATACTTGCTATCGAGATAAGCCCGCATCATCAGGCTGAATCTTAACCCTGTCTCCGGGGATCTCCTGTTCCCGTTTCTGTCCGATGTCGGTTGCCGTTATCAGTGCGAGAAATCCCCACCACAGGGCTGCTATTTTATCGCTATCCAGGAAGCTGTTCATGACAGCATGAACAACATAGGTCAGAAGGCCGGTCACAAGTGCCAGCACAAAGTATCCTGAAGGCCCCCTCTTCTCACGATACCAGCACCTTATCCCGGTGATAATTGCGGTAAAGGTTATTGACAGGAAAATCAACGCCCCGGGCCATCCGGTCTCACTGAGCGCACCGAGGTATTCGCTGTGCGCGTTTCCG
>JAVEZX010000108.1:0-8609 GCA_034002785.1 Bacteroidales bacterium | reverse complement strand
AGGGAGTTTACCCCTGTCAATATCCTCGCCCAGCATGTTGCAGAGGATCCTGCGGAAGTATTCATGCCTGGGGTAGGAGATGAAGCTGCGGGAGTCGGTCAGCATTCCCACGAACCTGCTGAGCAGGCCCATAAGTGACAGGGCATTCAGCTGGTTTATCATCCCGGTCTCCTGGTCGAGGAACCACCATCCTGCGCCAAACTGTATCTTGCCGGGAACTGATCCGTCCTGGAAGTTGCCGATCATAGTGGCTATCAGCTCGTTATCCCGTGGATTGAGGTTGTAGAGGATAGTTTTTGCCAGGTTGCCTCCGGCATCCAGCCGGTCGAGGAACCTTGACAGTGTTTTGGCCACCGTGAAGTCGCCGATTGAGTCATAACCCGTATCCGGACCAAGCTGTGCGAGCATGCGGCTGTTGTTGTTGCGCATGGCCCCGTAATGAAACTGCTGTACCCACCCTTTTTCAGCATCCATGAGGGCCAGCTCATAGAGCATCGCTGACTTGAACTTTGCCGTCTCTTCAGGCATCAGCCGGGTCCCCGAAAGCACCTTCTGCAGTATTGCACCAACCTCTTTTTCAGTGTAGTCATCTGCATAGAACTGTTCAATACCGTGGTCACTGAGAACACATCCGGCATCGGCGAAATAGCTGTGCCTGACACGAAGCGCCTCAATAAGTGATGCAAAACCCTTGATTTCGATGCCAGACACCTCTTCGAGTTTGCCTATGTACTCAGTGAATTTTGCAGGGTCTTCGGGCGACATTGCCCTGTCGGGCCGCCAGGCAGGAAGAACTTTAACCTCAAATCCTCCATCCCTGATTGCCCTGTGGTGTTCGAGGCTGTCAACGGGGTCATCGGTGGTACAGATCACTTCGACATTGAACTTTTTTATCAGTCCGCGTGCCGAGTATTCCGGTTGCTGAAGGAGGGTGGTGCATTCTTCCCAGATCTCCGCCGCCGTTGACGGATTGAGCAGCCGGCCTACGCCGAAGACCCTTTTGAGCTCGAGGTGGGTCCATGCATACAGCGGGTTGCGCATGGTCAGAGGGACGGTCTCAGCCCAGCGGTCATATTTTTCACGGAAGGATGTCTCTTTGCCGGTAATGAACCGTTCGTTAATACCGTTGGTTCTCATTGCCCTCCATTTGTAATGATCGCCCTCCAGCCAGAGCTGACCCAGGTCCTCAAACCGCCTGTCAGTGGCAATAGCCTCAGGGCTGAGGTGGCAGTGGTAGTCAATTATCGGGAATCCCTCTGAGTGCTCATGGTAGAGCCTTCTGGCAGTATCTCCCTGAAGGAGGAAATCTTCATTTATGAACTCTTTCATCGGCTTTGAAATGTAGGTTATTTGTCTGTAAAGAGGCGGATGATATGCCTCCTGTAGATATTCTCCCACACACATGTTGAGATTATATGCTCATTTTCCCGCAGGGCATCCGTATAGTCACTGCCCATTTCGGCAGCTACCTTGTATCCCACATGGATGAGCTGGCGGAAGCTTGGGTTATAGTCGGGATCACCTGGTACATGCCGCAGGGTGGATGCCAGTTTCAGCGTGTCCCATTTATCAACGGTATCCGGATCAGGGAGCATTTCAGGTCGTATGTCAATGACTGTTGCGTAGGGACCGCAAAGCTCCTCCCGGCGGTCGAAAGCCTTCCGGTAGATCTGTTTGGCAATTTTAAGTCCCCTGCCTCCTGAGAGGGCGAGACCGATAACTTCTTCCAGCCATGTTGTTCCCGCCGTCTTGAGATGAAGTCCGCAGTTATGTTTCCTGATCAGGTTCCCGATCACCGGGTAAATTGAAAACTTGTCACTCCCGGAATGGACACTCAGCTTGAGTCCTTCGGGCAAGCCGAACTCTGCTACAGCGTACCGTATGACGAGGATATCTTCCTCGAACTCTTTCGCGAAGCGCTCCGGATCGCCTTCATAATCGACACCCTTGTTGAAACGGCCTGTAAACTTCGGAGCTATTGTCTGCACAGGCACCTTCAGGTCTGCAAGGGCCTTGAGAATGAACAGCAGGTCAAGGGGTTTCTGAGGCTGGTCCACCTCATCCATTGATACTTCAGTGACGAAGTTGCCTGCGCCCTTTTTCGAGGCTATATGCCTGTAGATTGCGGCAGCCTCATTGACGGCAAAGAGGAACTTGGCCGCAAATTCCCTGAGGTAATTTTCGGTGATCACGAATTTGCTCTCTATCCCGGGTATCTGCAGCTCTCCGCGCCAGGAACAGTGCGCCTCCGCGAACCCCTCAATGTCCGTATCAGCAGCCCTGCGGCCTATGAAATCAGCCACATCGAGCGTAAAGAAATCGGAATGATCAATGAACCGGTCCACCGTTGTGAGGTTAATGTGATCCGCATCAACGAAGTACGGCCCGGTGTACTTCATCGCCTTCACGGCTGCATCTGCTTCGGCCCGTACGTCAGCCGGCTCGGAGTGGACGATGTTGTGTTCCCTGTTTGATTTGTTCCAAACCGGAATCACTTCGATCCCCAGCTCAGTGGCGGCCTGCATGAGGGCTTCGAGCTGTGCCTTGCCCTGGTGCGAGAACCTGTCTCCAATCCCGAAAGAATACTTTCCCGGCTCTTTCATCTCATTGTCTTTTTTGGTTTTCTGCTTTGACGGAAAAATAGCAATAAAAAACTAAATTAGTGTTTTAAATTCCAATTAAAAAAATGCCCATGAGAAGGTTCGCAATCATAGTCATATTGGCGCTGCAATCGGTTGCCATAATGGGTCAGGAAAGGCATATCACGGTAGCTGCTGACGGCACCGGCGAATTCATCTCTGTGCAGGAAGCCGTCAACTCCATAAGGGCCTATATGTCTGATACAACATACATGTTTATAAAAGCAGGCATATACCGTGAAAAGATTGTGGTGCCCTCCTGGGTGACGAACCTCATCATGAAGGGTGAAGGGGCCGACAAAACCGTCATCACCTGGGACGACTATGCCGGCCTCAGCAATATGGGCACATTCCGTACCTATACCATCTGGGTGCAGGGCTCGGGATTCACGGCAGAGGACATCACCTTCGAGAACAGTGCCGGCCCGGTAGGGCAGGCGGTAGCCGTGCACGCCGACGGTGACAGGGCTGTGTTCCGCCGCTGCAGGCTGCTTGGCAACCAGGATACGCTTCTGACAGCCAACCAGGAGAGCAGGCAATACTATGAGGATTGTTATATTGAAGGGACCACCGATTTTATCTTCGGTCCCGCCACTGCCTGGTTTGAGAGGTGTCATATTCACAGCAAGAAGAATTCATACGTGACTGCCGCATCGACCGTTGAGGGCCATATGTTCGGCTATATCTTCAACCGTTGCCGGCTCACTGCGGCGGAGGGTGTTGACAGGGTATATCTCGGCAGGCCGTGGCGTCCGTTTGCGGCAACACTCTTCATCAGGTGCGAGCTTGGCAGCCATATCCTCCCGGAGGGATGGCATAACTGGGATAACCCGGCCAATGAGCAGACCGCCCGTTATGCCGAGTACCGGAACACAGGTCCCGGGGCAAGCCCGGACACCCGTGTCCGATGGAGCCGGCAGCTCAGCAGGCGGGAAGCAAGAGAGTATACACCTGATCATGTATTTGCCCGCAGCGACGGCTGGAATCCTGTAAGGTAACACTCAGATTTTAAGTTTTTCCCCGTTAATAAATACTTTTTTAAGCTTTATGTCTTCGGTCCCGGTGACAGAGGAGCCCACCTGCACACCGTTGAAGCTGCAGTCTTTGAGGGTAATGCCTGATATATTCACGGCTTCGTCAAGACCTACGATATAAATACCATATTTACTCTCACCTGATGTGACGTTTTCAAGCGTGACATCCCTGACAAACGGCGGAAAGCTCCTGTCACACTCCTCGCCAGGCTCGTACATCAGATTTATCTTGAGCACGGCCTCAGAACATTTGCCCACCTTAATGTTTCGCACATTGACGTTTTCCACCACTCCTCCCCGGCAGTCCGAAGTCTTTATACGGATGACCCTCAACAGTTCCGGGCTGTCCATTTCACAGTCCTCCACGAAGAGGTTCGAGAAGCCTCCGGAGATCTCACTCCCGATAACCACCCCGCCGTGACCGTCAGCCATCCTGCAGTTTCGGACAATGATATTCTGTGACGGAATTGACCATCTCCTGCCGTCATTGTTACGCCCCGACTTGATGGCGATGCAGTCGTCACCGGTGTCGAAATAACAGTCTTCAATCAGCACTCCGTTGCATGACTCCGGGTCACAGCCGTCAGAGTTCGGTCCTGCACTGACTATGGTGACGCCCCTGAGGATGAAGTTATCAGTCCGCACCGGGTGGATCACCCAGAAGGGGGAGTTTTTCAGTGTCAGGTCTTCGATCAGTACGGTATTGCAGTTGTTGAAGTTGACAAGTTGAGGCCGGAGGGCTCCTTCCAGCCCGAAGCGTCGTTCTTCAACCGGAGTCTGATTCTGCTCAAATGCAAGCAGTTGCTTTCTGCCGGCGAGTTTCTGGTTGTTCATCCCTTCCTGCCAGCCGTACCCGGGATTGCCGTTCATCCACCACCATACATTATTCGAAGCCTGGCCATCTATTGTGCCCTTCCCTGTCAGGGCGATGTTTGTTGCATCGATGGCATAGATCAGAGGGTGAATGTTGTAGCAATCCATCCCTTCCCATCGTGTCAGGACAGGGGGGAGATATTGCTGATAATCCGTTGTGAACAGCAATGTAGCGTTCTCTGCAACATGCAGGTTCACATTGCTCATCAGGTTTATCGGTCCTGTGAGCCAGGTCCCGGAGGGGACATAAACCACGCCTCCGCCTCCGATGTAGCAGCTCATGATGGCTGCCTCAATCGCTCTGGTATTGAGGATGGATGTGTCACCGGCAACAGCGCCGAAGTCAGCGATACTGAACGTATCGGAAGGGAAAGAGGTCAGGGTGATCGACTGTTCGATCTCCGCGGCCATGTTCCACCTGTCACCGTCCGTGCAGGAAGGCAGAACGGTGACGAGGAAGATGATAAGAGAGGACAGATTACGTATCATGATCAGCAGCCGGTATTTTCTTATATTCAAAGATATATCCGCACCTGTGAGAGGGGGTATACTTTTTTGGCAAAAGAGTGGAGAATTTGGAATGGGGAGGGGGTGGGGGCACCTTGTGTTACAATTCTTGATTGTCTACGACAATCATTTTGGTGTGGCTTCCTTCTACAAAACTTAATGGCCATCAGCCATTTTTCATTGTATTCAGTTTCCTCCACCCGAAAGCAGTTCGTACTCAAGGCTGGCCATGATGAATGGTCCCACGCCCTTGGGATCATTCTCGCGGATAATTTCACCTATATAATATTCATATGATCCGTCGCGGTAGGGATAACCGCCGAGGCCGGCCACACCGCAGATGTTTTTCATTGTGACAAGACCGTCAGGACCGGTAACAATGAAGTTGTCAAGCAAACCCCGGTAGGCCTTGTGTGCCGTGGCCAGGTATTTTGCATCAAGATAGCCCATCCTTACCCCCTTGAAGATTGAATAGGCGAACATGGCTGTGCATGAGGTTTCTATATAGTTGCCCTCGTCACCCGAACGGTCAAGCACCTGGTACCACCCTCCGGTGACCGGATCCTGTATCCCGGTCAGTTTCCCTGCCATCCGGTCAAGGATTGCAATCAGCTGATCCCTGCCAGTCTGTTCCTGAGGCAGGAAGTCGAGCACATCCACTATTGCCATCGAGAACCAACCCATGGCACGGCCCCATGCATGGGGAGCCTGGCCGGTAATGCTGTCGGCCCAGGCCATTTTTTTCGAAGCATCAAAGGCATGCCTGTACAGTCCGCTGGCAGGATCATAGGTGCGGGCAGAAACAATCAGGAACTGGTTGACAACATCGCAGAAATCCTGCGGCCGGTCATACCTCAGGGCATACTCTGCATAAAAGGGTGCTCCCATGTAGAGCCCGTCAAGCCACATCTGGTCAGGATAAACTTTTTTGTGCCAGAATCCGCCTTCAGCAATGCGTGGCTGTGATTCAAGCTGGTCCCTCAGTGTGTGGATAACCTTCTCGTAGCGCGGATCCCCGGTTCGGTCAAACAACATGAACATCATCTTGCCGGGGTTAACCTGGTCAATGTTGTAGTTGTCCATTTTGTATTTGTATATGACTCCCTCACTGTCAATGAGTGAATCGGCGTAACCCTTCGC
Source organism: Bacteroidales bacterium (assembly GCA_034002785.1). Taxonomy (GTDB): domain Bacteria; phylum Bacteroidota; class Bacteroidia; order Bacteroidales; family VadinHA17; genus SR-FBR-E99. The sequence goes on along the minus strand of JAVEZX010000108.1, from coordinate 2,416 downwards.
ATATTCATAGTAGCGGTCATCTCCGGTTGTCTCATTGAGTCTCATGAAGGCCAGACCCATCAGTCCCTGGGTATAGTTCCACTTCTTTTCAGTCACGAAGTCGGCCATCCAGAGGGACGGATTGCGAATCATCTCCGATTCGGCCATTCTGACGGACCATAGCGGGGAGTTGAGGCCGCGCTTGCTCTTGTTTCCGCAGGAGAAGGCCAGCATCAATGCAATCAGCCCCGCCATAATGATTATAGCTCTCTTTTTCATATGACTTGCTTTTCCGGGTTCAGACCTGTTTAGGTTTTGCGTTTTTGTCACGGTATTCCGAGGGAGTGACTCCGAATCGCTGTTTGAATATTCTGGAGAAGTAGCGCGGGTCATTGCATCCGACCATGTATGTCACCTGTGAGATAGTGTACTCCCCTGATTCAATCAGCTGTGCGGCTCGTTTCACCCGAACCTCCCTTATGAACTCGATGGGGGCAAGACCGGTGAGACTCTTCAGCTTCTTGAAGAATACTGACCGGCCTATTCCTATTTTTGAAACCAGCTCATCTACAGTAAGGTCAGCGTTATCAATATTCTGCTCCATTACATCCATGAGGCTCTTCATGAGCTTGTCGTCATAGGATTCTACCATAGGCTCAGCGGGAGTCACCTCATACGACCTTCCGGCCTTCGAGGAGGGATAATCGGCAAGTGTTGCGAGGAACAGTTCCTGAAGCTTTTTACGTTGTTGCAGGATGTTCTCCACCCTTGCCTTAAGATAAGTAGAACTGAAAGGTTTGGTTATGAAGTCGTCGGCACCACGTTTAAGGGCCTCAACCTGTGTGTCCAGGTCGGTCTTTGCAGTCAGCACCACCACCGGTATATGTGAAGTGGTTGTCTCCTGTTTGATGCGTCGGGCCAGTTCGAGTCCGTCCATCTCGGGCATCATGAGGTCAGTGATGATGATGTCAGGGAGCTGATTGCGGGCTATCTCCAGGCCTTCGATACCGTTTCCGGCCTCTATGACATGGAAACCATCAGAGAGGATGATCTTAATGAAGCTGCGAAGCTCTTCGTTGTCTTCGACGAAGAGCAGCACCGGCTCGTCATCATCGTGGGCTTCGACCTCCGCCTCTTCCTCCTCTTCCTTCATTGTCTCTGTCTGGCGGCGTGACCGGAGCGGATTCTGTCCGTCTGCAAGCACAAATTCAGTATCGTTGTCGAAGTGTGCAAATCCAAGCCTGAAAATGACCCTGAAGGTTGCGCCCCGGCCCTCTTCGCTCTCTGCGGTCAGTTCCGCACGGTGCAGTTCCGCAAGTTCCCTGCTGAGGGAGAGGCCTATTCCGGTGCCGGGCTGCATTGTCATGACCTCCTTTTCTTCGCTGTCAAACCGCATGAACAGTTTCTTCATCTTTTCCCTGGAGAGCCCTGTTCCCTGGTCAGCCACAATGAGCTCCAGGGAATCAATGTTCTTCTTCACGGTTACATTGACCCTCTTGCCTCGGGGAGTGAATTTCAGGGCGTTGGTGATTAGATTGAAGGCGATCTTCTCGACCTTGTCGCGGTCTGCCCAAACCTTTTCGCCTTCGGAGAAATCCTCAATCATGAGGCGTATGCCCTTGTCCTCGGCCACCTTGCGGAAGTCGGTGCAGATGCCTCCGATAAACGGACCAAGTGCGAATTCCTCGATTTTGAGTTTCATCTTTCTGTTCTGCACCTTCCTGAAGTCCAGTATCTGGTTGACAAGTCGCAGCATCCGCTGGGTATTGCTCTGAACCAGGGTCAGCTGGTCCCTGACTTCAGGCTCAAGATGATTGTTCTGAAGTATATTGGTTACAGGGGATGATATCAGTGTCAGCGGGGTACGCAATTCGTGGGATATGTCTGTGAAAAACTTCAGTTTAAGGTTGGTGATTAGCTGTTCCACCTCCACTTTGTGACGAAGCTTATACATTGTAAAGATCACATAGATAGCAAGAGCGATCAGCCCAAGGCTGAAAGCCACCAGCAGTATCTTGGCCAGGAGGGTCTGCCAGAAGGAGGGTTTGACGATCACCCGGACGGTACGGGTGTTGTCCACCCAGATGCCGTCTGAATTTGTTGACCGGACGCTGAAGAGGTACTCTCCCGGATCGAGATTGGTGTAGGAGGCTGTCCGCTGGCCCCGTCCGATTATCCAGTCAGGGTCAACCCCTTCAAGCCTGTGTGCATACTGAATGTTCCTGGGGTTCCGGTAATCAAGAGCCGCATATTCTATGGCAAGGCTCTTCTGGTCATGTCTCAGCTCCATTGATGCCTCTACTGCGTCACTTCCCGGTGACACCGGCGATCCGCCGGCGGTGTGTATATCAGCACCTGCGACGGTAAGGCGGGTGAACAGAAGAGGAGGGACGTAGTTGACTTTCCTGACCTGTGCCGGGTTGAAGCAGTAGATTCC
>JAVEZX010000107.1:0-8664 GCA_034002785.1 Bacteroidales bacterium | reverse complement strand
ATACCTTGTGTCTTTGTGATCAGCGTTTCCCTGGCGCTCATAAAAAGTATTTCAGTATGCTTTAAGGCTCATGTCAAGTGATTTTATGTGGTGGGTCAGAGCCCCTATGGAAATGAAATCAACACCGCACAGGGCATAATCCCTCACGTTGGCCAGGGTGATTCCCCCTGACGACTCCGTCTCTGTCTGTCCGGCGATGAGTGTCACGGCCTCCTTTGTGTCTGGGATTGTAAAATTGTCAAGCATGATACGGTCAACACCGCCTGCATCAAGGATCTCTCTTACCTCCTTTAAGCTGCGGGCCTCTACCTCAATTTTCAGGCTGAGGAGGTGCTTTTTCAGGTACTCCCTGGTTCTTTCAATTGCTGCCGTGATACCTCCTGCATAATCGATGTGATTATCCTTCAGCATGATCATGTCATAGAGTCCCATCCGGTGGTTCACCCCGCCCCCTGTTCTGACGGCCTCCTTCTCCAGCGCCCGCATCCCGGGAGTCGTTTTTCGCGTATCGGTTATGCGTGCCCGGGTGTCATTGATCAGTTCCGTGTAGTGTGCAGTGGCAGTGGCTATGCCGCTCATTCGCTGCATTATGTTCAGTACGATCCGCTCAGCGCGAAGGATAGGATGGACTCTCCCGGCCACAGTGAGGGCAATGTCACCATATTTAACCCTGTCGCCGTCGCTTAGCAGTATCTCAACTGCGAGGGAAGGGTCAGCCACACTGAACACTTCGCGTGCTACGCGAAGACCGGAGATGATGCCCTCCTCCTTTACCAGGAGCCTGGCGCGTCCTGTGGCATCGGATGGTATGGATGCAAGTGAGCTGTGATCACCTCCGCCGGTATCTTCAGCGAGGGCGTTGATTATAAAAGACCTGAGATCATTGTCATTCATTATCGGCTTCAATCCTTATCTGGTGAATCAGCGGGTTGCCGTTGACCTTTTTCAGGAGAAAATAGACCCGGAACTTGCCTTTGTCGGTTTCGAGGTTGGCGATTGCGTACTGTGCATCGCCCCTGGCACCCTGGTGTTTGATGACAAATTCGCGTGAGCGGTATCGGGTGAAGAAATCCTTCAGGATTGTCTCGGCCACACTCTTGCTGTAAAAGTCTTCCTTGCCGGGAAGGACCAGTTCCACCGTGCCGTTCAGGTATTCGGAGAGCCCTGCTGCGCTTCCCGTGCGGAAGGCGATGGCAATACCCGAAGGTATTCTTGGCTGATCCTGTGCGGCAAGCAATAATGCCATTGCAAGCATCAACCCTGCCGTTGCCAAAAACTTCTTTCTCATTTCGTTTTCTTTATGCTTTCCGTGTCAGGGACAAAGCAAATTTAACCATTTATATCAAAAAGCGCACCACTTTTAATTATAGGCCTGCAGCTCCGGATTTTAAAGGGCTTAATTGTTATATTTGCCTTACTCAATGATAACCGGGGAAAAAGATGAAGCTGGTTCTCCTGCTTACGGGCAAGACTGATCAGGCATGGATAAGGGACGGGGTGGCGGAATATGAGAAGAGAATCTCAAAATATGCCCGTCTCGAGATCGTAACCCTGCCCGATGTAAAAAACCCCGGGAACCGTCCGCCGGAATGGGTTAAGTCCAGGGAGGCCGAAAAGATTCTTTCCTTCTTCAAAACAGAGGATCATGTGGTGCTTCTTGATGAGCGGGGGCAGGCCTATTCAACGCTGGAGATGGCAGGGTGGCTGCGCAAAGCGATGATGCTTCCCTCCAAAAGGATTGTTTTTGTTATTGGCGGCCCATACGGTTTAGACCCGGCAGTCACCTCGAGGGCGAATCATTTTTTATCTCTCTCGAAGCTTACCTTCTCGCACCAGATGGTACGGTTATTGTTCGCAGAACAGCTTTACAGGGTACTCTCGGTAAATGCCGGTGATCCTTATCATCATGAATAGCAACATGCAGGGAAGACTTAAGAACATCAGGATTGTTTTCGTTGCCCTCCTGGTTGCAGCAGCCCTTGCTGCAGCAGCTGACGGGCTCTATTTCAGCGGCCTGGAGTGGCGTGTCCGTACAGCACGCGCTGACGCAAAACTCTCCTCCCTGGAGAAGGAGGCAGAAAAACTTCTTGCCAGGACCGAAGAGGCTGTCACCGAAGCAGGAGACCCGGCATCACTGTTCAGGAACAACCTGGGCAGTGAGGCACAGAAAAAAGGAATCACTCTCCTGGTATACAAGGATGGGCGTGCATCCTACTGGTCAGACAACAGCATCGCTTTTCCGGTGATCTATGAACAGGGATTTGATGAGCATAAACCGGTGTTTTACAGCAACGGCTGGTTCGTGCCGGTACATCGCGAGTTCCCCGGATACGAACTGTTGGCGCTTATAAAGGTTTATAAACAGTACCCTATAGTAAATGACATTTTAAAATCGGGTTTCAGCGGAATATTTCCACTGCCTGAGGAGACCAGTATCACATTTGACGAAACTGAATCTGAATACCATGTACTGGGGTCTGAAAATGATTTTCATTTCGGTCTGGTCTTTCCTGACAGGAAGCCCAATACGGTGATGCTGATATTGCCGGTGCTCCTATGGTTGATAGTAATCTTTCTGTTGGTACGGCTGGTGGTGCTTGCCGCCGGGTGGATAGACAGCCGGACGGGCAGACCGGCCGGAATACCGGTTGCCTTTGCCACTTTGGTGGTAATCTATGTCGTAATACTGTTTACTGGCCTGCCCCCGTCAGTTGAGTCCACCGAACTGTTCTCCCCCTTTCACTGGTCTGCCGGCCGGCTGATGCCGACAGTGGGTCATGCGCTGCTGCTCGGGCTGCTTGTTCTTTCAGGCTTACGGCTTACTTTCAGGAACGGGAAGTTCAATGAACCATGGGAAGGCAAGGGATTGATGAATTATGCCGTTCCCGGGGCAGTGATGCTTGCCGGATTCATCCTCTTCCTTGTTGCAGAAGTCTGCTTCAGGGATCTTGTGCTGAACTCGGCCATTAACTTCGAAGCCTTCCGCATACTGGACATGACCTTCATGAGCCTCGCGGGATTTATTTCCGTGATTTTGCTGATGACCGTCCCTGTGATACTCTTCATGAGAGTCTCACGCATGATGAGGGAATGGACAGTTGGTGAATCTCTTGCAGTGACCGGTGTAACAGCTCTGATACTGCCCCTGGCCTACCTGCTAATTCCCGAAGGCAGCCTGTGGAGCATTCTATGGGTACTTCTCATGGTGCTGGCCGTAATGCTGTGGCAGAGAAGGGCATATTCAGAGGTTTCACTCATGGTACTCTTCTCCGTCCTTACGGGAATTTACGCAACAATTCTCATTCTTAAATATTCCGACCTGAAGGAGGACCGGAACATGAAGGTAATGGCCATCTCTCTTGCGAATGACAATGACATGGTGGCGGAGGGGATGCTGATTGACATGTGGCCTGCTCTTGAAAGCGACAGTGTCCTTGCCGGGCTTGTCAGCAGGGAGAAAATCACGGCTGCAGATATAAATGCGGTATACAGATATCTTGAGGATGGATATTTCTACGGATACTGGGAAAACTATGACCTGAACATCGTAATCTGCCGCAATGATTCCCCTCTCAGTCTTGCCGCAACAGGCTCAGAGGCAGCAAACTGCTTTCAATGGTTTGGCAATCGTGTAAGGAATGAGGGCGATACGATAACGCGTACAGGCTTTTATTTTATGCGCAACACGGCAGGCCGGGCATGGTACCTGTCTCAGCTTTTCTATGAGCTTACGCCCGGGGTAAAAAACGGGCTCTTCATAGAGCTTGTCAGTCATATAGAGACCTACCTCGCCGGTTACCCGGAGTTGCTGCTCGATGTCAGCCATCAGCGCTTTCCAAGGCTCAGGGACGTATCATATGCCAAGTACAACGGAGGTATTCTTGTGCTGCGGTCAGGGGAGTATCCGTATGATACTGAGATTGATCAGGGCCAGACAGAGAGAGAGGAATACCGGTTTGTTGAGTCGCCTGATTTCAAGCACCTTTACTATACCCTGGGCGACATGACTCTCGCCCTCTCTACACCCCGGGTAAAAACCCTTGACCGGATAATAACATTCGCCTATCTTTTTATAGTCATACTTATATATGTCTTTGTTCTCCTTGTCATCTTCACCCGACATCCCCGTGAACTGCTGAAGACTGACACGTTCCGCAGGCGGTTGCAGCTCTCTTTTGCCGGCGTGCTGACTGTGGTGTTTATCATTGTGATAACCGGTGCCCTCATGCTCAGCACAAGACAATTCCGCACCAACCACACGAGGCTGATACGTGAAAAGGCTGAATCGCTGTCAATCGAGCTGGAGCACAAGCTCTCTTCGGAGGAGACCCTTGAAGATGGATGGCAGGCACCGGATTATCCTACCCTTAACCATCTGCTGGTGAAGTTCTCAAATGTCTTTTTTACAGATATAAATCTTTATTCACCTTCCGGCAGGCTACTTGCTACTTCCAGACCTGAAGTATTTACCCGCAAGCTTGAGGGGAGTATGATTGATCCGGTGGCTTACGGTGTACTCACTTCTCCCGGCAAGGAGGAATACATAGGTGTAGAGACAATTGGTGACATGAGCTATCTGTCGGCATACCTGCCGTTTTATAATGAGGAGAACAGGCTGCTGGCGTATCTGAACATACCCTATTTTACAATGCAGAACCTGCTGACAGGTGAGTCCTCGAATCTTATTGTCACCCTGATCAATTTCGCGCTTCTGTTTCTGCTTCTGATGATGTGGGTGTCTGTGTTCCTGAGTGACAGGATTACAAGCCCGCTTAATATGATTCAGCATGCAATGGCCTCGGTGGCCTACGGAAAGAAGAATGAACATATCAGCTACAACAGTCGTGATGAGGTGGGTGAGCTTGTAAAACAGTATAACCGCATGACTGATGAGCTGGAGGAGAGCGCGAACAAGCTGGCGAGAACTGAGCGGGAGATGGCATGGCGGGAGATGGCCCGGCAGATTGCACATGAGATCAAAAACCCGCTCACCCCGATGAAACTAAATGTTCAGCAGTTGCTGAAATCATGGAACGACCGGGTTCCTGACTTTGATGCAACGATTAAGAGTTTTACAGCCAACCAGATAGAATATATTGACAACCTGTCGAACATAGCCTCCGCCTTCTCCTATTTCGCAAGGCTCCCGGGTGCCAATCCCGCTGAAGTTGATGTTATTGCCCAGTTGCGGACAACACTGACGCTGTTCGGCCATGCCGGGGATACGGTCATAACCCTTGACAGCGGCAGTATTTCCAAAGCTGTTGTAATGGCTGACAGGGAGCACCTGAACAGCATCTTCTTCAACCTGATAAAGAACGCCATGCAGGCTGTCCCAACAGGAAGGAAAGGAGAGATCAGGATCGGCGTTGCCACCGCGGGTCACGCTGTACAGATTACTGTCGGAGATAACGGCTCCGGCATTCCGGATGAGATGATTCCGAGGATTTTTACACCCAACTTCACGACAAAGTCATCAGGCATGGGTCTGGGGTTATCCATTGTCAAGAGGTACGTGGAGAGTGCCGGCGGAAAGATCTGGTTTGCCACAGGGCATGATACAGGTACTGTTTTCACGGTGGAAATTCCGCTTCTTTACACTGTTTAGGCTGAAGAATAAGCGGGTTCCTAAAATAATCCGTCAGATTCTCAGTTTAAATAAAGTAAATTAGCAAACAGGACCGCGAAATGCCCCTTAATAACCGTTACATAACCAGAAGCAATCTTCTGATTGCTTTTATCATGATAACCGGCTGGGGTATTTCTGTTTCCGGTCAGACTCCCCTTCTTTCGGGCCAGATCAACACATATGCGAAGGTCACAACAGTGGGGCCTGATTATGTCATACTGGATGATGTCACCGGTTTTGCCGCCAGTGATACGGTGATGGTGATGCAGATGAGCGGGGTCAGGATCAATGCAGGGTTTGATCTTCAGGGGAACTATCAGAACGTAATCGGCACACCGGGCAAGTATGAGATCATTATAGTTGAGTCCGTGAACACCGGCACCCGCAGGGTTCAGTTTACCCGGGTACTGTTAAACAGCTACAGTGCTGCAGGTAAGGTGCAGCTTGTGAAAGTCAGGACCTACAGCGATGCCGTTGTCAACACCCAGCTCACATGCCAGCCGTGGGATTCCGCTGCTGTCAGGGGAGGAGTGCTGGCCTTCATGGTCAAGGGAGTGTTGACACTCAACGCAGACATCAACGTCATCGGCTCAGGTTTTGGTGGAGGCCCTGTATCTCAGGGTATCGGCTGGTGTCAGAATACACATGACAGTCTCCAGTGGGAGTCATATAATATATGGTCACCTGTTGCCGGGTATAAGGGTGAAGGCCTTGGGCTGAGGACAGCCTCTGACCTGCCGCTTTATCCGTCCTTTATGAGGGGCAAGGGGGCCAACATGACCGGCGGCGGTGGTGGCAACGGCCACTTTTCCGGCGGCGGTGGCGGCTCGAACTATGGATCCGGCAGCATCGGCGACCAGGAGACGGCGCCTGACACCTGCGGCGGGCTCAGGCCCGGCGGACGTCCGGGATTCACTGTGGCCAGCTACCCGAACCTTAATACGGGTGTCTATCTGGGCGGTGGCGGCGGAGCATCTGTCTGGCTCACCGTTCCTACGACTTCAGCAGGGGCAAACGGTGGAGGCATTGTGATCATCCATGCTGATACCATAGTGGGCAACGGCCGGATCATCAGCGCCAGCGGGGCTGCGGCAAATAACAATACGGCAGTAAACAGCGGTGCCGGCGGTGGCGGAGCAGGCGGTTCGGTCATCCTCAGTTCCAGAAGCTTTGTAAGCGCCCCGGTGCTCTCCTCAGACGGAGGCAAGGGCGGTGACAACATAAACCAGAACGGTGCCGGCGGTGGCGGTGGCGGAGGTCTCATCTGGACCACCGGCCCATTCCCCGGAACAGCAACTGTTGCAGGCGGGCAGGGCGGCGTACACAGCACCGGAGACCCCAACAGGGATGGCTTGCCGGGACTGATACGCAACAATCTTAACCTGCCTCTTAACGGTTTTCTCTTCAACGAGGTTTATATTTCGTACAGCCAGACCCGCCTCGACTCGATCTGTGAGGGGATGATACCCCCGAAAATGACAGGTACCCGTCCTGCCGGCGGCAGCGGGACATACACTTACCGCTGGCAGAAGAGCTATGATAATATTATATGGACGGATGAGCCGGGTACCTCGATCGATTACACCCCGGCCACCCCTGAATCCGTATCACTCTGGTTCAGAAGGGTTGTCAATGATGGTGCCGGCATCATCGACAGGAGTCTCCCGGTACGCATCATAGTTCATCCCCGCATCACAGGGAACCTTGTGGGTAGTGACACCACCCTCTGCTACAACATGAATCCCGATGAGCTCTATTCCCTCAATGCCGGACCTTCGGGAGGCACTGGTATTTTTCACTATCAGTGGGAGCAGAGCCCTGACAACAGTGTCTGGAGCAATGCGCCGGGCGGCTTCACCGCCGCGGCGTATGACCCGCAGGCCCTTGTTGCAACAACGCATTATCACAGGGTGGTCACCTCCGGGGCCTGCGTGGATGTAAGCGCTCCGGTGACTGTGACTATCCTGCCTGTCATAACCAATAACACTGTAGCTGCCGACCAGGCGATCTGCGAAGGCACCCGGTTTGCAAACCTTACCGGCAGCGCCCCTGGCGGCGGCGCGGCACCCTCATACTCATACCAGTGGATGAGCAGCGCCGACAACACCGTATGGGCACCTGCAGCCGGAACCAACAGCACCTCAGGCTATGATGTGCAGAATGATGCCCCGGGCACCACCTGGTTCAGGCGAATGGTCTACAGCGGCCTCAACAATACATGCCAGTCGGCAAGCAACACCGTTACCCTGGTATCTCATCCTGCCATCACCAATAATATTATAGCCGCTGATCAGACAATCTGCGAGGGAGCCTCACCGGCGACCGTTGACGGAACAGTTCCGGCCAACGGAGCAGGTCCGGGTACATACACATACCAGTGGATGAGCAGCAGCAACGGAACAATTTTCTCCAATATGTCCGGCTCCGTAGCTGAAGACCTTCCCGGCACACCTCTGTCAGCAGGAGTATGGTACAGGCGTACGGTCACTTCATCGGCATGCAGCAACACCAGCAACACGGTTCATATCACTGTCAATCCGGGTATCACCGGCTTTGAGATAGGTCTGCCCGCACAGGGTCATGACACTATCTGCACCGGCACTGCACCGGCAGCTCTGTCAGGCACCCCCGCCGGCGGTCTTGGCACATTCACCTATGCCTGGGCCTCCTCAACGGACAACAGCACCTTTACCTCTCTGACCGAAACGGGAAACTCATTTCAGCCCGGTGTTCTCACAACCACAACCTGGTTCAGGCGAACGGTCACATCGGGAGTCTGTACGGAGAGCTCAGTATTCAGGATCACAGTCCTTCCGCAGATAACCGGAAACACAATCACGGCAAGCCAGACTGTATGCAACACCATTGCACCCGCAGCTCTTGCCGGAAGCACCCCCTCAGACGGTGACGGCAAATACAGGTATCTCTGGGAGAGAAAAGTGGCAACCTCTACGGACTGGCTCACCGCATCAGGCACAAACAATGGTGCCACCTATCAGCCTCCGCAACTTGATGAGACCACTCAGTTCAGGAGA
>JAVEZX010000106.1:0-8834 GCA_034002785.1 Bacteroidales bacterium | reverse complement strand
TCCCTGATGCGGGCCTTCTTGCCGGTAAGGTTCCTGAGGTAGAAGATACGCGCTCTGCGCACTTTACCGTATTTGTTGACCTCTACCTTGTCAATGAAGGGAGACGCTGTCGGGAAAATCCTTTCAACACCTATGTTTCCTGACATCTTGCGGACGGTGAAGGTAGCCGTCAGGCCATTTCCGCCTGACCTCTGAATAACGACACCGCGGTACTGCTGTATCCTCTCCTTGTTACCTTCCTTGATCTTATAGTGTACTGTAACCGTGTCACCTGCCCTGAATTTCGGGAAATCATTGGTGGAGGCGTACTCTTTTTCAACTACTTTCATTAAGTCCATCGCGCAAATATGATTTATGTGATCTTTACTTCTTTAAAACAGGTCGCAAAGGTACAAATATTTTTTTATTATCTGCAAAATTATTTGTTGCAATTGCAGTAAAGATCAGTGACCTGCGCCGTCGGGCATTTTGAGTTTGTCTCCGGCATCAATCACGATCCTCATCAGCCAGTCCTGCGGATAGCCGGGCTGTTTAACCTCAGGGGTGATATATTTATACCCTTCAGGAAGCGGTCTGCGGGTCTTGACGTTGCCATCCATGTATTTGGTAAAGAGATGCTTGTATAGTTCTCTCCACTCACTGACAGTATTGTTGCCGGCATTGACCGAGTAGGATGTGATCATTTCGGTTCCTTTTTTTGCAGCACCCTTGGCGGTGCTTCTGAACAGTTCTGCAGCTTTGGCATCAATCTCTGCAGTCTCTGCAATATACTTTTGTTCAAGCTCTTTTTGTTTGGCCTGCAGGTCAGGTGTCATAACGCTTGCACGGCTGTAGACGAAGTTGGTGACCTCGTTGAATACCCAGAAGGCAGCATTGTCACTGTAGGTCATAATATCGCCGTTGCCCACCTTAAATGACTGTGGCACGTCTGTCATCCCGCAGTACATCGGGGTATATACGGTATAGAAAGTGTCGTCCACGCCGAACCAGATGATTCCGCCGACGGGATCGGGCAGCCATGAGCGGCTCTGAGTAACGAATGAGAAGCCAGTCTGCTGGGTGGCAATAGCCCTCTCATGAACATATGACTTCCCATCCACCTGCCAGGTCATGGGCCTCCATCTTACTGTGTTGGCATAGGGGCCGGCACCAAGATCCTTCGTCATATCCATAGGGGTGTTCTGGTAGTAATCCCTCATCAGGCCCATTACGTCGTCAACACCGAGCTTATTGTCCGGTTTGATCCAGAGAGGCATCCTGTTCTCAAGGTCATATCCCATTGCATAGTTGAGATATTCGCCCATGGTACTGTTGACCTTATTGAATCCTGACCATACGCGTGCATCGCAGAAGCGTGCCCCGCTGAAATCGACCGGTGCATATACATCGCTGAAGCTGAAGTCGGCATCAGCACCCGTAAACCAGCCAAAACCGCGTGCAACATCCATAACGTCAGTTGCATAAACTGTTTCAACATCGGGATTGAACACCTTGTCAATTTCAGAGGAGGTGATTGAGGTGGTTCCGTTGGCCAGGGGGAAGGTCTGAATCCTGGCCTGGTTGGCATGGCCTGAGATATAACCGTCAGGGATCCTGCGTGCGACGAACGCCATTCCATTTTTGCCGGGGCCCTTGCCGATAATCTCCATGATCCACACTTCGTTGGGGTCAGCAATGGAGAATGACTCGCCCGAGCTGCAGTATCCGTATTTCTCAGTCAGGGTAACGATTGTATGAATGGCTTCCCTTGCATTCTTTGCCCTCTGCAGGGTCAGGTAGATCAGGCTGCCATAATCAATGATTCCATCGGGGTTATGGAGTTCGCTCCGGCCACCGTAGGTTGTTTCGCCAATTGCTAGCTGGAACTGGTTGATATTACCGACAACAGAATAGGTAACAGGTGCCTGTTCAATGGCTCCGAGGAATTTGCCTGAATCCCATTCATATACATCTACCATTGTACCGGGTTTGTATTTCATCGCCGGCCAGAAATATAGTTCGCCGTAGAGAACATGTGAGTCAGCTGAATAGGTAATCATTGTGGAGCCATCCTTTGAAGCTCCCTTTGTGACCAGAAAGTTGGTGCATGCCTGGCTCTTCTCCGCGACGAGGAATGTCAGGAGGAAGATACTCAGCATCAGTGAGATGATTTTCTTCATGTTTATCTGATTTATTTAAATTATTGTATTATAAATAATTACTGCCAGGCTTTATAGGTACGGCATGCCCGGCAGGGTTCAAAAATAGCATCTTTAATTAAAAAACAATACCTCTTAAAATCATTATTACCGAGCTGATACGCTCTGCATCGGCATGTTTCAGGGTATATTCCGACTGTGTCCGGGGATCACCCATATAGATGCCTTTCCGGCGGAATGTCATGCCGCTTTCATGCTGTCTGCGTCCCGACAGGTGGAATTCCCTGGCACCGGTACCGGATGCCAGCAGTGCAGCATTATATTCGTCAATGCCTCCTCCCGGCATGATCTCTATCCTGCCTGCAGCATCCCTGATCATTGACCTGATAAGGGGAGCACCCTCGATGGCACTCTTTGCCTGTCCCGAAGTCAGCAGCCTGACTGCGCCTGCGGTGATAATATCCTCAAGGCCTCTCTTCGGGTCCCGGCAGAGGTCGAATGCACGATGAAATGTGAGACTCATGGGTGCCGCATACTCTGCCAGCAGGGCGGTACGGTCAACATCCACCGTTCCGTCGCTGTTGAGCAGGCCGGTTACGATACCGTCAGCACCAAGTTCCCCGGCCATGTCAATGTCGCGTCTTATTACGCTGAATTCGGTTCCGGAGTAAAGGAAATCGCCGCCGCGGGGCCTGATAAGCACATGAAGTTTTATTCCCGTATTGCGTCGGACAGATTCAATAAGCCCTGCGCTGGGAGTCACCCCTCCCTCAGACAGGGCGGAGCAGAGCTCGATCCTCCCTGCCCCTGCAGATTCAGCAATTATGGCCGACTCAACGGAGTCGGTACATATTTCAACAATCAGAGACAATTCTTTACAATGAGGCTTTGAAAGTACATATTATTTAGATAATATTGTGTGACCTAAAACATTAAATCAGATGAAACCTACATTATTGGTACTGGCTGCCGGGATGGGCAGCAGATACGGCGGAAACAAGCAGCTTGACCAGGTCGGTCCTTCAGGGGAGACGATCATTGACTATTCAATTTACGATGCAAAGAGGGCAGGTTTTGGGAAGGTTGTATTCGTCATACGGCGCGATATTGAGGAGCAGTTCAAGGAGACTTTCATCAGGAGGCTCAAGGATGTTATCGAGATAGACTACGTTTTCCAGGAGCTTGGAAACCTGCCTGCAGGCTTCACTGTTCCGGAGGGTCGTCAGAAGCCATGGGGCACGAGTCATGCCATTCTCGTTACCGAACCGAAGATCCACGAGCCGTTTGGCGTAATCAATGCCGATGACTACTACGGCTACGATGCGTTCAAGGTGCTTTACACCTTCCTTACCGAGGACAAAACGGACACCAATTTCTGTATTGTCGGCTACCGACTCGGAAACACCCTCTCTGACCACGGCCATGTGAACCGCGGCATATGCAGGGTCAGCAAGGAAGGCTTCCTTGAGCACATAGTAGAGACACGCGGAATTGAGAAGCGTCCTGACGGTGTCTTTGCACCTGATGCAGGGGGGAAGATCAATGAGTATACCGGTGACGAGATTGTTTCAATGAACCTGTTCGGTTTCAAGCCCTCGGTCTACAAATACCTGAACATGGAGTTCAGCAGTTTCCTGAATGAGCGGATGACGGATCCTAAGGCTGAGCTTGACATACCTACCTCTCTTGACAAATTCGTAAAGAAGGGTGAGATCACAATTCAGATACTCAGGAGCAACAGTCACTGGTTTGGTGTCACCTACAGGGAAGATAAGCCCTTTGTGGTTGACAGCATCAGGAAGATGGTAGACCAGGGGATGTACCCTGAAAAACTGTTCTGACATGATGACGGAATATTCTGCATCCATATAACGTAGCGAGGGGTCTCAGGCCCCTCGCTACCTGTATGGCAGAATGATCTGTTTACCACCTGAATTCGGAGTTTATTGTATTGTTGTTGCCGCGGTTGTCCGTCACCCTGAGCTCAATGGCATGGGTGGCGTTTTGATTCATCTTTGAATTGCCCGGCCTGCAGGTCAGCAGGTTGTTCTTGGCATCATACTCTGCCAGTATCCATTCGCCGTCAACAAATATCTCGTAGCTCTTTATGCCGGAGAATTCATCGATTATGGTGGCAGTAAACTGTGATCTGCCGGTCAGGTTCGCACCCCTGGCAAAGGAAAATCTGGCTTCCGGGGCCACAGTATCTGCCGTCACGGTATAGTCGCCCAGCCTGTTGATCTCCCCGCTCACAAATCCGTACCTGTAGTTTCCGCCGGCATAGGAGACCGTTCCCTTGTTGCTGATATGAGCAAGGCAAAGCTTCTCCTCCATACCCGGGATAACAGTATCAGGTCTGACAGAAAGCCTAACCCTGTCGTGCAGAGCCACGGTCTCGTTATGGAGGGAGTGGATGGGGGCGAGGTAACCGTTGTTGCTCTTTCTTGTTTTGTGACGGAACCAGAGTGTGTCGTAGAGGGCGCCGGCGGGGATGTGTAACCTGATACCGTCAGCCGTGAAGTCGGCTGCCCTGCCCCACGGAAGCACCTTGCTGCAATCCGGCTCAGCGGGAGGCAGGGAAGCTTTTGATACTGCCTTTACCCTGAAGGTTACCCATGATTTGTTCCTGTTGGCATCAGTGACAATGATTTTTATCTCATGCTCAGCGTCATCATTGAATGAAAGCACACCGCGTCCGACATGTCCGTCGTACATCGAGAGCCTGTCGCCGGGCTGAATATGAAGCCTGTGGATGTATTCGTTCGAGGTGATCCGGGCAGCATAATCAATATGGGCGTTGATGTACCTTGTCTCGCTGTATGAAAAGCGGTCAGCCGTAAAGCTGAAAACCTTCAGTCCGTCAGCCAGCAGTTCGATAGAGTAGATCCCGCACCTGTTGGTGCTGTTGTCGAATGTATCCCAGCATTTGATGCCGATGCCCGTCTCGCCGTACACTACCGGGACCGTGGCAGCCGATACGCCGTATGATCCGTCTGACGGCACTGTCCTTAGTGTCAGGTTATTGCGGTTGCCGTTTACCGCAGAGCGATGGCTGAGAGGGTACAAGATAACCTTGTCAATGACAGGTCTCATACGGTCGCTGACCCCCAGCCCGTCATAGTTGAGGGGATTGACAGGATCCTCTGTGGCTGAGTCGCGAAGCTCGAAGTGAAGATGTGGCCCTGATGAGCCCCCGGAGTTGCCCGACGAGGCTATCACCTCGCCCCTTGTGACCCTGAACTGGTTTCGCTGGGGGAAGAGAGAGACGCTGAAGCTCTTCTGGCTGTACTGATTCTGCAGGACGTACTCCTCGATGTCCGGCCTGAAGCTCCTCAGATGGGCATAGACAGAGGAGAGGCCTGACGGGTGCCTTACGTAGAGAGCCTTTCCGAACCCGGTAGGGCTGACAGCAATCCGGTAGACGAATCCTTCATCCACAGCCAGTACATCCTTTCCCTGCACTCCCCCTGTACGGTAGTCGAGTCCCGTATGAAAGTGATCAGCTCTAAGCTCCGCGAAGCTTGCGGAGAGGGAAGGAGTCTCGCGCATCGGGCTTGCCAGTGTCTTTTCTGCGGAAGGCTGTGAACCAATGACAGTTGTAGCTGTTATAGCTAAGGCAAAAAGTATAGTTTTTTTATTCATGGCAGTATCAGATGTGCAAATCTAAAGTTCTGCCCTGAAAGAGCAAACATAATGGCTGCCTTTTTTTGAAAAGAGCAAAACTTATGTTACTTTTGCAATATAGTTGTCAGCCATGAATGCAAAGGGATATGAAGAGTATCTTTTGCTCAGAAGAGCAGTGGAAGCGCTGGTTTCAGAGCATGAAAAACTGGTCGGGCTGGCAGCCGGATTGAAAAACGATCTGTCAGAGGCCAGACGGCAGCTGTCAGAAAAAAACGAAGAAGTAAAGGAGCTTCAGGCAAGATACGAAAGAGCTAAGTTCTCGGGAGCGATTCTCGGGAGCGGGGAGGATGCCGCAACGGCAAGGAGGAGAGTGAGTGAACTTGTGCGGGAGATAGATAAATGTATTGCTCTTTTAGACAGATAATTATATGACAATGGATGATAAGCTATCGATCAGGGTAAATGTGGCCGACAGGTATTATCCGTTGAAGGTTGAGAGTGAAAACGAGGAACGGATCCGGAAAGCGGCCAGGCTTATCAACGAGAAGGTGCTGCAGTACAAGCAGCGCTACGTTGACAAGGACACGCAGGATTTTCTGGCGATGGCAGCCCTTCAGTATGTGATAAAGCTGCTGGAGTCCGAGGAGAAGGAGAGTGACAACACTCTGGAGGCAGAGCTGAAGGAACTGACTGAAAAAATCAACCATTGTCTGTCAAAAGGATAGATACGCGTTCTTTAAAATAGCAGGATATTGCCCGCATTGTTTCTCTATTCATTTTGGAAACTCAACATTTTTAACTTTGGAGCAGGTCTTGGATTGAACAGGACAGGCTGCAGCCCGGTTCGCCGGGATCACGCTTACGCGTGACAGCAGAAGCCCGAAGCAAAACGGCCGCTTCAGCCATGTAGATATGGGGTTTTTTAAAAGTTGGAGGAACTCTGCGGGTTTTTTATATAAACAATTAATAATCATATGATCACAGCAGCTATATCACCAGGGGTTTGTTTCGCCATTGCCGGGGCAGCCCTTATAGCAGGATCAGTGTTGTCATATTACCTCTGGCAACTGATGCTGCGAAACAGAAGAAAGAAGATTATTGCCGAAGCAGAGACTGAGGCCGAGGTCATTAAGAAGGAGAAGATACTCCAGGCCAAGGAGAAGTTTCTGCAGCTGAAGGCAGAACATGAAAAGGTAATCAACGAGCGCAACAACCGTATCAGCCAGGCTGAAAACAGGATCAAGCAGAAGGAGCTTGCCCTGTCACAGAAGCTTGAAGAGACGCAGCGCAGGAAAAATGAAGCTGATGCCGTGCGTGAAAGCCTGGCACAGCAGATGGAGCTCCTGGAAAGGAAATCGGAAGAAGTCAGCCGGTTGCACAGGCAGAAGGTTGAGCAGCTTGAGACGGTCTCCGGCCTCTCGGCAGAGGAAGCCAAAAACCAGCTTATTGAATCGCTTAAGGAGGAGGCTCGGACAGATGCCATGTCCTACATCAACGAGATACTTGATGATGCCAAGATGACCGCCACCAAGGAGGCCAAGCGTATCGTCCTGATGGCCATACAGCGTGTTGCAGCTGAGACAGCCATAGAGAATGCGGTTACTGTATTCCATATCGAATCAGATGAGATCAAGGGTCGCATCATTGGTCGCGAGGGACGCAACATCAGGGCTCTTGAGGCTGCCACCGGGGTGGAGATAATTGTTGATGACACTCCTGAAGCCATTGTACTTTCGGGATTTGACCCGGTACGCCGCGAGATAGCGCGCCTGGCACTGCACCAGCTAGTGACCGACGGCCGCATCCATCCTGCACGCATTGAGGAAATAGTTGAGAAGACCCGCAAGCAGGTTGAGGAGGAGATTATTGAGATAGGCAAGCGCACTACAATTGACCTGGGCATTCACGGGCTTCACCCGGAGCTTATCAGGCTGGTGGGCAAGATGAAGTACCGTTCGTCTTACGGACAGAACCTGCTTCAGCACTCCCGTGAGGTTGCAAACCTTGCAGCAATTATGGCTGCTGAGCTTGGTCTCAATCCAAAACTTGCCAAGAGGGCAGGGCTGTTGCATGATATAGGGAAGGTGCCTGATGATGAGCCTGAGCTTCCGCACGCCGTTCTAGGCATGAAACTGGCTGAGAAGTACAAGGAGAAGCCGGAGGTTATAAATGCCATCGGCTCGCATCATGACGAGGCTGAGATGACAACCCTCATCGCACCGATAGTACAGGTATGTGACGCCATCTCCGGAGCACGCCCAGGAGCAAGGCGCGAAGTCATTGAATCCTATATAAAGAGGCTCAATGAACTGGAATCTGTTGCCCTTTCATACCCGGGGGTGACCAAGACATATGCAATACAGGCAGGAAGAGAGCTGAGGGTAATCGTTGGCGCAGACAAGGTGTCAGACAAGGATACCGAGAATCTGTCGTTTGAAATTGCACGCAAGATTCAGAATGAGATGACCTATCCGGGCCAGATCAAGATTACAGTAATAAGGGAGACAAGGGCAGTTAACTACGCCAAATAATGAAGAAGCTTAAAATCCTCAACATCGTCGGCGCAAGGCCACAGATAATCAAGGCCTCTGCAATCAGCCGGGCGGTGGCGGGAGAGTTTGCGGACGACATAGAAGAGGTCGTGGTGCATACAGGGCAGCATTATGACAGGGAACTGTCTGACGTCTTTTTTGATGAGCTTGAGATAAGGATGCCTGACCATAACCTCCAGGTAGGGTCAGGAAGACACGGGAGGCAGACAGGCATGATCATGGAGCGCATAGAGGATGTTATCCTTAATGAGAAGCCTGACTGTGTGGTGATTTACGGCGACACGAACTCCACTCTTGCCGCAGCGCTGGCCGCGTCAAAACAACATTTCCCGGTAGTGCATATCGAGGCGGGGATGAGGTCATTCAACAAAACCATGCCGGAAGAATTGAACCGCATCATGGCCGACCATGCTTCAACACTTCTTATTGCCCCCACAAATGCCGCCTTCAAAAACCTTATGGCGGAAGGATTCAGGCCGGAGAACGTTGCACCATACTCAATCAACAATCCCCGCGTCTT
>JAVEZX010000105.1:0-8922 GCA_034002785.1 Bacteroidales bacterium | reverse complement strand
GCGGAGACGGTTATTATCTTGTCACCCCTGCGGAATCCCGACTCATAGAGGCCGTAGCAGAAGCTGTATGAATATTCGATATACTCCGCTGTGCTGAATTTCCTCCAGTTACCGTTATGTTTGAAGCAGAGGGCATCGGCCTTGTTGTATAGTTCCCTGTACCTGTCAAGCAGGTCGAAGGTGCGAGAAACGGTATTTTCCATGGTTGCCATTAACAAAAAGTCGGGGATGAAGCTCCCCACTGCAATATAGCGAAAATAATAATTTCAATCAGTTGTACCTGTTAACGCCATTTGAGTACGGATGCTGCAGCGAATACGTTATTGCTCCGGGAACTCTTTCCTGACATGAAGTTGAGGGCAATAATCTGCCATTTCAGAGAATAAATCACCATAAGTATGCGAATTGTCATTTTATAATGAATATATATTCATTTAATTTGCGATATGAGATCAAAGGATTACAGCAAGGTTGAACAGATCTTTGAAGCGGGGCTTGAGCTGATAAGCAGGGAAGGGATTGCAGGACTGACGATGAAGGGGCTGGCAGCAAGGTCAGGCATAGCAACCGGCACCCTTTATATTTATTTCAGGAGCAAGGAAGAGCTCTTCCAGAGGATGTATCTCCATTACCGCGACAGGTCGCTTGAGAGGTTCATGCAGGGTTATGATCCGGCGGAGCCCTTCCGGATAGGCCTGCGGAAGGTTTTTATCAACTACCTCACTCACCGTATTGACCATCATACCGAAAGTATTTTCCTCGAACAGTACTACCGTTCCCCGTATATTACCGAGGAACACAACGCCCTCGCCGAGGCCATGAAGCACCCTGTATATGAGGTCATCAAGAGAGGAAAGAGAGAGATGCTTATCAAGAACGATGTTGATGATGAGATGCTCTTCCTTGCCATGATAGGCTTCGTGCGCGAAGTAGCCGACGAACACGTGACCAAGCAGTACAAGATGACCCCCGAGAGGATAGAGAAGGCTTTTCAACTCACCTGGGATATGATTAAAATGTAACTCTTGTCATTATTAATGAACATATATTCATCTCTAAACCATCTGTTATGAACATTCCGATTTGGCAGTATCTTGTTTCGATGCCTTTATACATAGGCATCCTGTTGATTCTGGTGGAGCTGATGCGCAAGTATTACAAGGCATCCGCCATTTTCTGGATCCTTGCACTCTTCACATTTCCCCTGTGGTCAGCACAGCTCGAGGGGTGGTTCCGTTGGGTCAAGACTTTTTCCGTTCTGGTGCCTACAGCACTTATTCTGGGGATGGGTCGGCTTGCCCAGGCAGATGATCGTCCCGGCTGGCTTTCATTTTTCCGGAAGGACTGGGTATTATGGGCACTCTATGCCGTGCTGGGTCTGAACATCCTTGAGGCATCGCTCAAGGATCTGGCCCTGGGTAATTATTTCAATTCTGTTTCCGGTTTCATCCTCATTGTGACAATGCCTCTCTTCAAGTCGAAAGGGATGCGCAACGGATGGGCATTCTCAAAGGGGAAGCCATGGGACATGCTGGCATATACTGATCCCATGTGGAACTTCCTTTACACCACATGGAACATAGCATTTGTCTATGCCGAGAATCCGGGATATGCAGCCAGTTCGCTCTGCATCCTCCTGGCAGCCGAGCTTTACCCGATCATCAAGCGCCGTCCGGAGCTTTATGTGCAGGCACGTGCCTATACTCTGGCGGTACATATTCTGATACGCGCCACCTATGACATCTTTACCCCGATAATGGATTCATCTGCCTTTGCCAGTGAACGTGTGGTTTGGTACTGGGGGCTGATAAACGTGGTGATGCATGTACCTTATCTCTTCTGGTACTTCATCAAAAGGAGAAAGAGTTTTGAGATTGTGAAGAAAACCGGGCAGGACTGAAGCTATAAAACACCTTCCAGCCGGTGAGCGGCGGGCCAATTGCTGCAAGCAGACCCTGTCAGGCGTTCATCCATTTCCTGAAAGCGGAGGAGCGGTCGATGCTCACCACGGTATCAAGTTCATCGTCTGCTTTCGGCTTGAGTTCCAGTTTTATCCGGCCGCGCGACCAGGCCGTCATGCCGGCGATTGAACTCATGCTGACGATGTACTTCCTGTTGATACGGAAGAAAACGCCCGGGTCAAGAACGGCCTCAAGCCCATCCAGGCTCATTTCAACGGGGTATGAGTTACCCTGGGAGGTCTTCATCCAGGCACCCTTGCCCAGGACGTAGAACCAGGCGATGTCGGTGACTTCGATTTTCCTGAGCTTCTCTCCCATCTGTACCAGGAAACGTTTCTTATAGCCCGGATCCCGTCCCTGCAGCTGTGCCATCAGAGCATCAAAGTCGATGCTGAAGGCGGCCCTGAGCGACTGATACTTATTCAGGCTCTCTGCCAGGTCGCTCCGGCGGATGGGCTTGAGGAGGTATGCAATGCTGTTCAGCTGGAAGGCCCTGACCGCATACTGATCGTAGGCTGTGGTGAATATCACAGGGGTATTGACAGCCACCTGCTCGAATATGCTGAAGCTGATGCCGTCAGAGAGCTGTATGTCGAGGAAGATGATGTCAGCCCGGTTCTGCATCAGCCACTTAACTGCATCCTTTATTGATCCGGGCTTTGCTGTGACGGTGATTGACGGATCAATCTCCGAGAGCATCTTCTCCAGCTTGTCAGCCGCAAGGCGTTCATCTTCAATTATCAGCGCTATCATTATCTTCAGGATTTATCAACGGCAGGCGTGCAATATAATGATCATTCTCCACCGTGAACTGCGGGAGCCTGTTCGTAATCAGGGAGTACCGCCTGGTGAGGTTCTTCAGTCCCAGCCCGGTGGATGCCGGTGCAGAGATCTTCGGCTGCAGGCGGTTGGAAACGACAAGCATCATCTCTTCTCCGGTTATCTCAATGTGCAGCGGTTTTGAGTGGTTGACGATGTTATGCTTGATGGCATTCTCAAGTACCACCTGTAGCGAGAGTGGTGGCATGATGAGCCCCAGCATCCCGGCAGGCAGGTTGACGGACCAGGTCAGATCCTCACCGTACCTCATCTGTTGCAGGAAGAGGTATGACCGCAGGAAATCGAGCTCCTTGCCGAGAGTTGTTGTATGCTGCTCGACAGTTTCAAGAACGTACCGGTATATCTGGGAGAACTCATCGATGAATTCCTGGGCCCTGGAGACATCCTTTTCTATAAGACCCGACAGCACATTGAGGCTGTTGAACATGAAGTGAGGGTTTATCTGGCTCTTGAGCATCTCGAAGCGTATCTGAGTCAGTTCGCGCTCCAGCGTCTCTGCCTTCCTGGCTGACTCGGCACTGCGGATATAGTAGATCCAGGCCTCGAGCACCCCCATGATGATAATATTCACCACCGCATAGATCAGGGCATTATAGAGAAGCACGAGGTTCAGCGGTTCGCTGTATGGGGTGAGGCTGTTCGCGGTCAGGGTCATCAGCACCGACACCGCGGCTGCAAGAGTGACGGCTGCAAAAAACTGAATCACCACCCTTGGAAGTACCCTCCTGTGCCACGGGAAAAGGGTGTTAAGTCTGCCGATGATCAGCAGGTCAGGAACAGCGACGAGCATTGCAGCAGGGACTGTAAGAAGCACGCCGCGGGTGAGGCGCAGGAGAAAATGGGTGAAGTTCTGGAGTGGGTAGAATCCGCTGAAGTTGTTGTAGATTATGACGATCATCTGGGCTGCCACGGAGATGCCGATCACGAATCTCACCAGCTTTGCCAGCGGGACCAGCCCGTTAAGGCGATTTATGAATTTTCCTGCCATTTCAGTGACTCTTTCCATGTATCCGGTATGCCGGTGTTAAATTAATAAAAGTATAAAGATGTACCGGCATCGATCTTGCGTTCGATGCCGGATCTTTCATGATCTCTATCTTCATGTGTTCAGAAGTTTCTGAGGATACCCAATCTGACTGAGAAGTAGTTTCTGTCGGGAAGCGGTGCCTCAGGGGTATGACCTTCCCGTTCAGGCAGGGCATTGAATTTCAATTCGGAGAGGAGTGACCATTTTTCTGCCAGCGGGATATTGATACCGCATCCTGCCTGCCATCCCGGACCGTGGGTCGTATCGAAGAGCAGTTCGCCTGTCGGATCTTCTATTTCGATGTGCTTGTACTGGTAAGCACCCCTGACAAATATCGATGCATTTGAGAATTCCAGCTTGCGCTTGTACTGGAGGCCGAGGATATAGCCTGTCTCCTCAATATCGCAGCTGTGTCCTGCCGGTTCATAATCGTTGCGGAAGGCGTTGTAACCCCATCCACCGTAGATGCCGAGGTGTTTCGTCAGGCGGTAGTGCAACAGTGCTTCACCGCCGGCGCCAACGTTGGTTATTGCGTCGCCGGGGGCACAGGTTGAAAGGGAGAGTCCCCCGTTGAGTTCGAATCCGGCTCTTTTCTCTTCGCCCTGCGCAGTCAGTGCCACAGGCAGGAGTGCCAGAAGTGCTGCTGTCAATAATACTTTTGTTTTCATCTTAATTGGTTTTAAAAGGATTAGTGTTTGTTTGTCGAAGCAAAAGTAGGGTCAGCAAAACCGCAGTGAAAATATAAGGTTCCGGAGGTGCGAAACAGGGTGCTGAAGGTGCATATCCGGTAGCTGAAAGTGGCGGCAGAATAAAAGCGAATTAATCCGGTAGCAGGATGAAAGATGGCTGACTATGCCTAACTTCGGGTAAGAATTAAAAGATAGGCCATGAAAAGTAAACTCATCACCGGTTGGCTGTTTGCCGCGATTGCTGCAACGGCCACAGGACAGCAGGTGCCGGACACGGGGTATACCCCTGTAATTAAGAACCCAGCCTACGCACAGGGGCAGGGTCCGCTGGTTTTTATCGACGAGGGACATAATAACTTTCACACTCGGGGCGACAGATATCTTCCGTTTGCCAGGCTGGTGGAGCGTGACGGTTACGTTACTGAGGGTTATGCCGGGCTGTTCGAGCCGGAAAGGCTGAAAAGGTGCCGTATACTGGTGATATCCAATGCCTTGCACGAGACGAATCTCACGCGCTGGCATAAACCAGTGTTACCGGCATTCACCGTCGGAGAGGTTAAAACAGTCAGGGAGTGGGTTGAAGGGGGCGGCTCACTCTTTCTTATCGCTGACCATATGCCCATGGGGGGCGCTGCTGCGGAGATGGCTGGAGCATTCGGATTCGGGTTCACTGACGGTTTTGCTCTTGACACGGCTCAGGCGGGGCCGGCGCTCTTCTGCAGGGCTGACGGCTCTCTTGCAGATAACATTATGGTTAACGGCCTGAGCGCCGACGAGAGGGTTGACAGCATTTATTCATTCACCGGCCAGGCATTCACTGTTCCGGATGATGCCAGCCCGGTACTCACTTTCACTGAAAGGTACCTGCTGCTCCTTTCTGACACAGCCTGGGTTTTCAATGAAAGGACAGTCTATAAGCCAATCAAAGGGTGGTCACAGCTGGCATATAAAGAGTACGGCAAAGGCAGGGTTGTGATGTCGGGCGAGGCCGCCATGTTCACTGCCCAGCTGGCAGGGCCGCAGCAGTATCCCGCCGGCATGAACTCGCCATTCGCACATAACAACTACCGTATGCTCCTGAACATCATGCACTGGCTGGACGGCAGATGAAATAACCACCATAACGTTATTAGTTCCCATGCTGTTCTCCGGTGTGACAGGCCTGTATTCTATAAGCAACCCGACTAGAGATACTTGCTGACTATGTCGCGGCGGGAGAAGGGAGCGAATAAAAACCTGTGAATGACCTTTTCCGTTGTCAGCCATGAAATTTTGGCTCCGTTTGTTCTGTTGGCTATCATCCTGCCCACAAGGAACGGAGCAACAGTGTCTGCCTCGTTGGCAAGTATGTTGTAGATCTTTATTAACTTTTTGCTGTTCCCGGGATTCCTCCTTATCTGCCCCATGGTCAGGTCAGTGAGTACCATGCCGGGACTGATGGTTCCGACAATTACAGGTCCGTCTTTTACCTCTGCAGCAAAGGCATCGGTGAAATACCTTACCGCTCTCTTGGAGGTCCCGTACGGGGTAAGACCTGTGATACGCCGACCGTCGCTGCCGAGGCCTTCCATGTTGTAGATGGCTCCTTGACCCTGCTTCAGCATCCTGTTATAGGCAACATGTGTGGCAAGCATGAGTCCTTTGACATTTGTATCGATTATCCGCATGAAGATCTCAGTCGGGAGTTCATGAAAAGGGGTCTGGTCGCTGGAGGTGCCGGCATTGTTAACCCATATATCCACTCCTCCAAAGGCGCCAACCGCGCTGTCCCAAAGGCTGATCAGATCAGCTTCAACTGAGACATCGCATCTGAAGGCTGCATATGTTCCTCTTTCAAAATGCCCCTTAAGCGACTGCAAAGATCTTTCCACCGTGGTTTCCGATGTCCCTGAAAAGGCAACATTCCAACCCGACTCAAGGAAGGATCTGACCAGTGCAGCGCCAATTCCCCTGGTACCGCCGGTTATAACTGCTGTTTTCATGCTGTCATGGATTAATTTCGCTCCGGGCAAATCTACGATTATTTGGTCTTCAGTTCTGAGAGCACAGTACCATAGTCGTACTGCAGATCCTCATGCAAGCCGGAAATCTTCTTTATAACAGTGTCTATCTGCCGGTTATACAGATTCATCAGGGCTGTATTGCGCTGTATCGGCGGGGAGAGGCTCTTCAGCCCGGCACAGAAGTGCAGCAGGAGCTCAACCTCAGTCTCCTTCTTCTTTGAATACCTGATGTATTTCCTGGTGTTTTTGAGGATCTTCCTGACGCTCTTGCGGATATAGAAATAGCTGGTCCGGTTAATCTGTTCAAACTCCTCATCGAGCTCCCTCTTCACACTCTGCACATACGCCAGTTCATCGGCTGATTCGAAGAGCAGGTATGTAAGCAGTTCCTTGTTCTCTTTCTTGAATCGCGCAAGGCGAAGACACAGATCCCGCAGCTCTTTGGGAGTGCGGTAAGTCAATTCCTGGCTTATCTCTTTCAGGCTTACGGACTTCATTTACATGGCAGCTGATGCTGACATGCAAAGGTAAGATAATATTTTCGCGACGGTCCGGTTACAGCTGTGCCAGTCGCGTCCTGGCAAAGGGCTTTGCAGCTGCCAGGTCAAAGGAGGTCAGTTTATTGTTTGAAATTTTCTCATATGTTTCTTTTGCCTTATTGACATCTCCCAGCTTCTCATAAGCCAAACCGGCATAATAGAGAGCCATGGCACCCTCCCCCAGCTCAAAATTAACAATGGCTTCCTTATAGTTTCCTTTGTAAAAAGCTATGATCCCTTTCATCTCATACAGATCCTTACTGAATGTATCCTTCTGTGCTTCAGACAGGCTTTTTTCAAACATGTCGAGATGTTTCTCAGCCATTTCCGTATTCCCGGAGTAGGCATAATGGAAACCCTCAAGGAGATTCGTGAATTGAGTGAATGAAGTCATGTCCGCCTCAGAAAGTTTGAGCGATGATAAATAGCCCTTGTAATCCTCAACGAACTTCCCGGACCTTTCAAAATCTTTATACAGGAGACAGCTATATGCCTTGATAATAGTCGATTCCATAATATATTCATCCATTCCTCCCAGCTTTTTGTTAAATTCTATCCTTCTGTCGAAGGCAGAGAGTGCTTCGGGAAGATTGCCATCGTAAAGCCAGGTAGTCCCGACCGAATAGAGACAGAAATTCTTTTGCCCGTTATTGGAAGAGAAATCCATTGCCTTAAGGTAATTATCCCTGGCTGCAGAGAAATTATTATCGGCCACATAACAGTGACCCAGAAAAAGGGCTGAGAGGTAGTCTTCCTTTATAGAAAGAGCCTTTGTGTGCATCTTTATCGCCTCATCGATTCTGCCAACGGCTCTGAGCAGCTGGCCGTACCTGTTCAGGAACTGGGTGTTGTCAGGGCTCATCTCCAGCGATTTCAGATAACATTTCTCGCCTTCATCGTATTTTTCCTGATTCCACAGGACGAAGCCCTGGTAATTCAATGCGCCGGCAAAGTCCGGGTCAAGCTCGCTGCTTCGCTTTGCAAGTTCCAGAGCATCATCATACTTCTCATAGTCTACATAGACATCTGCGAGGTGCAACAGAAGCATATTATCGTCCGGAGCCAGACTAATGGCGGTCTTCAACTCGCTGATACCTTCGTCACGCCTGGAGTATTCAAAGTCAATATACGCCTGGATAAAATGCTGCTCCGCTTCAGATACCCTCTCTTTCTGTTCATAAGCAGCATTTAGGTATTTCCCCCGTTCAATGCTGCCAAATCCCATAAAACCGTAATAGAGGTTTGCCAGCGCGAAGTCACTGTCGAACTCAAGGGCCTGCTTCAGCAGCTCTGTAGCTTTCTTCATGTCTCCGTTCTCAAATATCACAGACCGGGCTTCCTGGAAAAGAGCTTTTGCCTTGTCCGATTTGGTGGTTATTGGCATGACTTTGTCTCCTGCTATGAATCCGAAAGCCATCAGTGCTGCAACCAGGCATGCGACTGCGCATGGAGCCAGGTTTAAGATTTTACTTTTCATCCCTGTAATTATTTGGTAAATACTAAAGGTCTGGCATAAATGTCTGGAAGGGGGAATTGCCCCCGGTCAGGTTTCTTTTACAAATCTCCGCCATTCCGGCAAAAGTCATTTTTCCATGCGTCCCAAAGATTGTTCCCTGCGTTCCATAAGCGGTTTATTCCGGTAGCGGCTGCAATCGCAGGGGAGATGATAATGCGTGAGACGGGACTGTTGACATTGATCCCGGTGCCGGCCGTCTGACAAATACTTCGCCTAAGGCAAAAAAACTTATCAACGCAGGACGGTGGATATTTTTTATCTCCTGCAAAACTTTCTCACAAGCAAAATTTATTTAATATTGACGGCTGATCCTGATGTTTGTCGGAACATCAACTGGGGGCCTCACA
>JAVEZX010000104.1:0-8928 GCA_034002785.1 Bacteroidales bacterium | reverse complement strand
TCAATTTTCCCGGATTCCAGGCCGCGGGGCATGCTTAGATACTCCGGTGCAGAGGGCGAGACTTCCGGAAACATTCAGCACGGTGAGTTCATGCTTAACGACTACCTGCTCATGATCATGGACAGCTCATATCCTCACGCCTTCGGTTTTACTGAAGGTCTCTCCCTGGTTGTTTTATGTGACAGCCAGGATGAGATAGACAGGTACTGGTTCGGACTCATCTCAGGAGGCGGGGAGGAGAGCATGTGCGGCTGGCTGAAAGACAGGTATGGTGTGAGCTGGCAGATAGTGCCTTCGATGCTTGGTGAGCTCATGGCCCATTCCCCACGTGTGACGGAGGAGTTGATGAAGATGAAGAAGCTTGATATCCGTAAGCTGCAGGAGGCAGCACAGGTCAGGCAATAGGCAATTGGCAGCAGGCAGTAGTGCTGGCAACGGGAGTTTATTGGTTGTTGGCCATAAAGCATTGCAGACCAGAAGGTAACAAGGCAACAGATGGCAGGAAGCCACCAGGAAATGCAGCCAGCATGAACACAAGAAAATCCACCTCAGCGCACCTGTACCTGCGTCTGTAACCTCAGATCAGCCGACGATGCACCGGCATGAATGATAACCTTTGCTTTTTCAACAACAAAATCATGCCGCCCCGTGTCCCAGTAAGCAAGGTCATTTACAACAACCGGAATCGTCACCTCCATTGTCTCTCCTTTCCTGACATATACTCTTCTGAAGCCCTTCAGCGCAATCGCCGGCCGTTCCACGGCTGACTCCGGAAAACTGACATAAAGCTGTACCACCTCATCACTGTCATATTCACCTGTGTTCTTCAGTTTCAGCGATACCCTCAGCGTATCACCCTGGCTGACATTCTTCCTGCCGGCTTTCAGGTCTGACCATTGAAAGGATGTATATGTCAGTCCGTGCCCGAATGGAAAGAGGGGCTCATTTTTTACATACATGTAAGTCCGGCCGTTCCGGATGTCATAATCAAGAATCGGCGGAAGATCCGTTATGCTGGCTGGCCATGTCTGAACGAGCCGGCCGGCAGGACTAACCCTCCCGAACAGTACGTCTGCCAGTCCGTTGCCGAGCTCCTGGCTCGATTGCGTTATATGCAGGATGGCCGGGAGATTCTCCCTTGACCAGTTCACCGCATACGGGAAGCTCGAAACAATGACAAGAACGGTATTCGGATTTACCGAAAGAACAAGCTTTACGAGGTCTTCCTGTTCAAGCGACAGTGCCTGCCGGTCAACCTCCTCACGGCCATCGCTCGCAACATGGTTGACTCCCCAGCCGAGTCCGTAACCCAGGGGGTGATTACCGACACATACAATTGCCACATCAGCCTGTCGTGCCGCCAGCACTGCCGAATCAGCCTTGTTCGAGGCTGCAAAGAGAACCTTCACCTTATCCCCGGCAGCATTCCTGATGCCCTGCAGCACTGAAACGCTGTAAGGAGGGGTCCCTGAATACCAGTCGGAAACAACCATGT
This sequence comes from Bacteroidales bacterium, assembly GCA_034002785.1. GTDB lineage: Bacteria > Bacteroidota > Bacteroidia > Bacteroidales > VadinHA17 > SR-FBR-E99. Next base: position 7,433 of record JAVEZX010000104.1, on the reverse strand, counting down.
CCGCACTTGGTCCGATTACAGCTACGGTACCTATTTTCCCGGGGTCCAGCGGCAGTATCCGGTTTTCATTTTTCAGCAGGACGACGGAACGTACCGTGGCCTCCCTGACCAGATCACGGGTCTCAGCTTTTTCCCATGGAGGAACCGTATCCGTGATGCCGATACCAGCATATGGAGACCCGCTGCTGCCTTCCGCATCAAGCAGCCCGAGCCTGAGCAAGACCCTGAGAGTGCCCCTGATCGAGCTGTCGATAGCAGCTTCTGTTATGAGTCCTGATTTCAGGGCAGTGGTAAGGGGTCCCTTATAATCGTCAAGAAACATTGTCGTTCCCGCATCCAGGCATCCCTTTGCTGCAGCCTGCAGATCGGGATAGTAATTATGATGGGTAACAAGCTGGCGGTATGCACCGCCATCGGTGGCAATGATCCCGTCCTGACCCCACTCTTTTACTGCCACATCTTTGAGAACTGGATGAACGGTGCACGGGATGCCGTTGTACCTGTTGTATGCAGTCATAAAGGCCCTGGATCTTCCCTCTGTGATGCCCTTGAAGAAGGGGTATGAGTAATATTCGCGGAAGAGCCTTTCGTCGAAGTCCGAGGAATTTATTGCCCGGTTGTTTTCATTGCTGTTCGCAAGGAAATGTTTCATCAGCGAGGCGGTCTTCCAGTATACCGGGTCATCGCCCTGCAAACCCTGTACGTATGCAACCGTCAGCCTGGCTGTCAAAAATGGATCTTCTCCGTAACACTCTTCCGTCCTTCCCCATCGCACATCCCTGCCGAGGTCGGCATTTGGCGCAAGCACAATCAGTCCTGCGGTGCCATAATTCGGATTCTGTGTCAGCCAGCGTGCTTCTTCGGCCTCGAGGGAAGCGATCCGGCGCATCAGTTCCGGATCCCACATCTGTGCGAGCCCGTAAGCCTGCGGAAAGGTGGTTGTGACTGAACTGCCCTTGCCCCTTACGGCCCAGTTTGCCGGCCCGCTCATAGCCAGTCCGTGCAGGCCCTCCATCAGCCTGTAGCCTTTTATTCCCAGCCTGGGAACCGACGGCCGGGTGGAGAGACAGTTGATCTTCTCATCGAGGGTCATCAGGCTTATGAGATTGTCTATCCGCTTTTCATCACCGAGGCGGGTGTCATTGAACGGATAGGGTTGTGCCATGGCCGGGATGCAAAGGGCCGACAGGATCAGCATTACGAGGTAATGTTTCATTGATGCGGGTTTTGCCCCAAGTTACATCATTTGAATGTAATTTGCTCACAGGGGAAGAGGATCGATCCCACCCCGCCTATGCCCGTTTACGGTACCCTCTTATTGCAAGAGAGATGAAGCCTGTGGCCAGGACCGACAGCATACCCATATCACATGCGATGTCACTGAACCCTGCTCCCTTGAGCATAACCATCCGGTTGATGCGCATGAGGTAGGCGACGGGATTCACCCAGTTGAACTGCTGTGCCCATCGCGGCATGCTTTCGCTCGGCGTAAAGATGCCACTCATGAGAATGAAAATCATTGTAAAGAAGAAGGCCACAAAAAGGTACTGTTGCCTGTTGGATACCAGTGTCGAGAAGAAGAGCGCCATCCCCAGCACCGCCACAAGGAATATCGCCGAGCAGGCGAAAAAGAGCAGGATGCTACCCTCGAAGGGGATATTGAAAGCAATCCATCCTACTGTCAGCCCCAGGGCCAGATCCAGCAGGCCAAGGATGAAGAATGGAATAACCTTTGAGACAATAACCTCCCATTTTCTTACGGGTGTGACGTTGATCTGTTCGAGTGTCCCGGTCTCGACCTCCTTTACGAGATTCAGTCCGGCAAGCATCAGCCCGATGGCAATAATCAGAATGACAAGCACACCCGGCAGCATGAAGTATTTGTAGTTGAGAGTCGGATTGTACCAGTACCGGGGAGAGGCGCTTATCCCCGGAATCTCTGCCGGTACCGCTCCCCGCACCCTGACCACGTCCATGTTATAATCGCGTACAATTGAGGTGAAGTAGCTCCAGCCAAGCATAGCCTGTGTTGAATTGACGGCATCAACCAGCACCTGCAGTCGCGGTCTGGCGATACCTGCCAGTCCTTCAGAGAAATCATCCGGGATCACAAGGACCATGTCGGCCTTGCCGGAGAAGAGCAGCGCTTCTGCGTCAGACAGGTTCAGTGGCGCGGCGGTTGTCCTGAAGAATGATGAACCGGTGAGCCGGGCGACGAGCTCACGTGAGGCAGGGCTTCGGTCATTATCGGTAACGGCCAGGTCAAGACGCTTTATCTCGAAGGTGATTGCCGGCACAAGAAGCAACATCTGCAGCAGGGGAACCATAATGATGGCTCTCAGCATGAACGGATTCCGGATTATCTGCCGGAACTCCTTCTTCAGCAGGAACAGCAGCCTCTTCATCGTGTGCCCTCCCTTCCTGGTATTACAGCTGGCCGTTTCATTTTGCTCCCTCCTCAAGCCTTACACTGAACTTCTTCGCGCTGAGCACAATAAGGAAGATCGTCATTCCTGCCAGGATCAGTGTCTCCTTCCATACAAATGCAAATCCCGCTCCCCTGATCATTATAGGACGGATGATTTCCATGAACCACCTTGGCGGCATGATCATGGAGAAGTAATCATAAGCCTTCGGCATATTCTCTATCGGGAAGATGAATCCTGAGAGCAGCAGCCCGGGCAGCAACAGCACCATGAAAGTAATGATGATGGCATTCTCCATCTTGTCAACTACCGTGGAAATGAGAATCCCGAATGATAATCCCATAAGTATATACAGCATGCACTCGGCGATAAGCAGTGCGATGCTTCCCCTTACCGGCAGTTTAAAGACGAACCAGGCCATCAGCAGGATGACGATCACATTGACAAGCGAGAGGAAGAAGTAGGGTGCAACCTTACCCACTATGATCTGCCATGGTTTCAGCGGTGAGACAAGCAGTACCTCCATCGTTCCGAACTCCTTCTCGCGAACGATGGATACAGAGGTCATCAGGGCGGATACCATTATGAGTATCAGCGTAATTACTCCGGGGACAAACATGAAATGACTCTCGAGATTCGGATTGAAGTACATCCTCACCTCCGGGATGATTACCGGCATTCCGGAGATTACCTGTTTTGTAAGTGTTGATGAATAGTCGTTCAGGATCCCTGAAGTATACCCCGTAACAAGACTGGCAGTGTTTGGTTCCGAGGCATCGGCGATGATGCTGACTTCAGCATGTCCCTCGCGCGTGAGTGTTGCTGCCATATCCTCCGGAAAAACAATAACCGCCTTGATCTTTCCCTTTTTGAAGGTGGCATCTATCTCATCAAACGAATTCAGGTGATTCCTGACTGTAAAAAAGTCCGATGCCTCCAGCTTGCGTATCAGAGCACCCGAGACGTTGTCACGGGCATTGTCCAGCACAGCAATTCCCGCATTATTCAGGTCGGTCCTGACTGCATACCCGAAGATCAGTATCTGTGCAATCGGCAATCCAAAGATGATGATCAGCGTCCGGTAGTCGCGGAAGATATGGATGAACTCCTTGCGAACAAATGCCATAAACCTTTTCATGCGATATCTTTTTGAGGTCTGGCAATCTTCACGAAGAGCTCCTCCACCGAGGCTGCACCATATTGCCCGCGCAGGGCGAAGGGTGTATCGAGGGCCACTATCCGGCCATCGTTCATGATTGTGATGCGGTCACAGTATTCTGCTTCGTCCATATAGTGGGTTGTCACGAATACAGTTATGCCACGCGATGCCGTCTCGTAAATCATCTCCCAGAACTGACGTCGTGTGACGGGATCGACTCCGCTGGTGGGTTCGTCAAGGAAGACTATCTCTGGCTCGTGAAAGACAGCCACAGCAAATCCCAGCTTCTGACGAAGTCCCAGTGGTATTGACCGTATGAGTGTATCCCCGTAGGAGGTGAAGCTTAGCTTGCTGAGGAGAGCCTCCCGGCGGGGACGTATCTCCTTCATCGTCATTCCGTAAATGCCCCCGTAAAGCTCTATGTTATCATTGACGGTAAGGTCGTCATAGAGCGAGAAGCGTTGCGACATGTACCCGATGCGTTTCTTGATCTCTTCTGGCCGGGAAGAATCGATGCCGGCAACGGTTACGCTGCCGGAGGTAGGGCGCGAAAGGCCGCAAAGGATCCTCATGGCCGTGGTCTTGCCTGCACCGTTGGCGCCGAGAAAACCAAAAATCTCACCCCTGTAGACGTCAAATGTCAGCCGGTCATTCGCCGTAAAGGCGCCAAATTTCTTCACCAGGTCTTTTACCTCGATTACTTTCTCCCTCTCCATCACTGATTTTTTTGCATGAGTTCAAGGAAGACATCCTCTATTCCCGGGACAGTCTCTGCAATTGTGACTCCCCGAAGACCGGCCTCTTCAAGTAATTTTATTACGCCTGCAGGATCAGCACCGTCGCGGAGGGAGATGTGCACAGATTCACCGAATGGCTCAGGACTGACGACCTGTGGTATTTCGCGCAGAGCGATGAGAAGCCTGTACCTGTCGTGATGGCTGACGGCATACAGTTTACTCTTATATGAGCTGCGAATGCCTTCGGGTGTGTCGATGCCCATCAACCGGCCTCCCTGGATGAGGGCTATCCTGTCACAGCGAAGGGCTTCATCCATATATGGTGTGGAGACGATGATTGTTATTCCTTCCTTCTTCAGGCTGGTGAGCATCTCCCAGAATTCCGTGCGTGAGACGGCGTCAACGCCTGTGGTCGGCTCGTCGAGGATAAGGATCCGGGGTTTGTGGATCAGGGCACAGGAGAGGGCAAGCTTCTGCTTCATGCCCCCGGAAAGCCTCCCCGCCTGACGTTTTTTAAAAGGCTCTATCTGTCTGTAAATGGGCTCGATGAGATGATAGTTTTCTTTTATGGTTGTGCCGAAGATGGTGGCATAAAAGTTCAGGTTCTCCTGTACGGTGAGATCATGGTAGAGGCTGAAGCGGCCTGGCATATAGCCTATCTGGTTGCGCAGATCCCTGAACCTGCTTACTACATTCAGGCCGAAGATTGTCATCCTGCCTCCTGCCGGGATGATGAGGGTTGCGGCGATGCGGAAGAGGGTGGTCTTGCCGGCACCGTCGGGTCCGATAAAGCCAAAGAGTTCACCCTCGCCGACGCTGAAGGAGATGTCTTCCAGGGCGGTTACGCTGCCGTACCTGTGGGTGATGTTGTATGCCTCTATGGCGTTCATCTCTTTTCGTGGTTTGGCCGGGCTTCCGTTAGTTCATTTGAATATTGCCTCACCGGGCATCCCGGCCTTGATTGAGCCGTCATTCGTAACGACTATAGTCACGGCATAAACCAGGGTCACTCTCTCCTCCTTGGTCTGAATTATCTTCGGGGTGAACTCAGCCTTTTCCGAGATATGTGCCACGGTACCGGTGTGCTCACTGTAATCTTTTTCTCCCTGGTCAGTGCGAACCGTGCATGTTGCTCCCTGCCTTACTTCCGGCAGTTGTGCCCCGCTGACCCATACTTTCAGCTTCATGGTCTTCATGTCGGCGAGTTTGACCAGCGGCTTGCCTGTCACGGCAAGCTCGTGTACGGTGGCGTACTTCTCAATGACAGTCGCTTCAAAGGGAGCCCGCACAATGCTGCGTGCTATCTGTTCGCTGAGCAGTGCTTTTTTTGCCGCGATACCCTGCTGTTCTGCGGCCACCGAGCGGCGCTGGGTGTTGTTCGCCTCTGCCTGGCGCCGGAGTACTTCCATCTGTCCGCTGAGGTCATCGAGCTGTTTCTGGGTGGCGGCGCCGTCAGCGAGCATGCGGCGCGTACGTTCAATATTTACTGATAGGTTGTCCATCTGCTGGCGTATCACCGCGTCCTGCGCCGCAATGCCCGCCAGGCGCGCCTGCGCCTGCGCCGTCACCGCATCCAGCTCCCCGCGCTGCAACACCTGCATCGTCGTATCGGTGACGGCGATGACCGCGCCGCCGGACACAACCATGCCTTCCGTAACATCCATGCTGATGATCCTGCCCGAAGTCTCGGCAGAGATGATCACCTCATCAGCCTCGAACGTGCCCCAGGCATCGGCATCACTCTCGCCGCGGCCACAGCCGGCGGCTAAAAGCAGGACCAGAGGTATAAGTAGCTTTTTCATATCATTATTTTGTTTTAAAACCGGTTATATACATGTATTCAGTCTCTGCCCTCGCAATGCTTATCTTCCTTGCCGCAGCGGTAATGACAGCCTGCTTCTCACTGTTGAGCTCAGTCATGTACTGCGAGGCAGTGATCACCCCGTTCTCCAGCTGCGAGGCCGCGGTTGCGGCAATCCTCCGGCGTATATCAATCAGCTCCCCGTCACGGGCGGCAGCCTCGCGCACTGACTCTATCTCCGCCATCTTCAGGGTCAGCAACCGCTGCAACGCCTCTGCCGCCGCACTCTTCCTGATACCGAGAAGCTGCTGCTGAAGCGTAAGTGACCTGCGTTCATTGCTGTTTTTGCCCCAGTCGTATATGTTCCATTTTACTCCTGCCCCAAGTGAGAAGAATATATCCGGATTGTCTGACAGAAAGTTGTTTCCGGGAGGATTTCCGTAACCGGCCTGAGCATATCCGAATACTTTCGGCATACGCTGGCTCTTCAGCAGGTTCTTTGACAGCTCTATCTGTCGGCTGCGTATATCAAAAAGACGGATATCAGGATTGTCCTTCAGATCATTACCGGTGATAACATGTTCAGGCAGCACCAGTGTCGCATCCTTCAGGCCCGTCATGCCGGTGACCTGTTCCAGGGCCTTAGCCAGCGCGTCTGACCGACGGCCCAGTTCGGCAGCAGACTGCTCAGCCTTTATCTTCTCTGCACTCAGAACATCGAGTGTCACGGGCGGCACGACCCCGTTATTCACGCCTGATGATGCCTCATTGATCCGGGCATCCAGCTCGGATATAAGGACTGCTGTCACCTCCGCCTGGCTCCTGACCAGCAGGAGGGAGAAATAATAATTGTTCACCTGCTCGCGCAGCCGGAAGAGATCAGCCTCACTCTGCTGCATGTTCAGCTCACTGACAACGCTCTCCACTTCCCGTGCGCTGCGGGTCACCCCACCGTCCCATATCACCTGGCTCAGATCCACCGTTGCCCTGTACTGCTCGTGCGGGATTGATGGCAGGGAGCCGGCAGGTATGGGTATGGAACCAAGCAGATCAGACATATCCACCACGTCCGACTGGTAGTTAAATGAGCCGCCCAGATCAAGCGTCGGCAGCCACGCAGATGCCAGGTTCCTGTCACGCAGCAGCGTCATTCCGGAGTAGATTTCCCTCTCGCCTGAGAGTGGTGAAACGACAGCGGCCGAGTCATAGCACTGCCAGAGAGTCACTGTACGCTGCGCTACAAGTGATATTGCAGGCAGCAGAAGCATTGTCAACAGGGTAATTCTCTTCATTTCTTGCGGTGTTTGAGG
>JAVEZX010000103.1:0-8947 GCA_034002785.1 Bacteroidales bacterium | reverse complement strand
ACAAGGAGTACGGTGCCTATGACCTGCGCAGGCGGTATGCCTCCACCATGAGCATCTCACTCGTGGCCGGGCTGCTGATTGGCGCCTCCTTTTTCCTGGTGCCTTATTTTACCTATGATCCTGTGGACTTTGGACCGGGCACCAGGATTGATGTGGTTGCTGTTCCTGACGGTGATCTGCTTGTGCCGCCTCCGCCACCCGAGGCTCCCCCTGCCCCGAAGGCTCCACCGGAGGCGATGAATGATCTGCGGTTTGTCCCCCCTGAAGTGGTGATTGACGAGCTTGCTTCAGGCGAAGGTCTCATGGCAGCAGACCAGCTTAACCAGGTAATCGGTGACGGAGCAGCCACCGAGGTGTTCCCTGAGGATCTCACCGCAGAAGATCCTGTTGTCCCTGTTGACCCTGAGCCTTACACGCTGGTAAAGGAGATGCCCTCTTTCCCGGGTGGAAACGAGGCGTTGATGAGGTATATCATGGAGCATGTTGTTTATCCGCCGGATGCTGCAGCCAACGGAATACAGGGAACTGTGCTGCTGAGGTTTGTGGTCGGAAGCACCGGGGATGTCTCCAGGGTGGAGGTCACCCGCAGTGCCAATCCCCTTCTTGACGAGGAAGCCCTGAGGGTGATCAGCAGCCTGCCAAAGTGGAAGCCCGGCAAGCAGGACGGTACTCCGGTCCCTGTCTGGTTCTCGGTACCGGTGATATTTGTGCTGAGGTGAGAATGCCAGGCCCGTATTCCCGCGGGATATATACGTACTCAGATAAAGTTCCTGTCGAGGAACCTGCGGAAGTTCTCAATATACTGTTCGGTGACCGGGATGCGCACCTCGCCGAAGACGATCCGGCCCCGCTCGATGACCTTCACAGTCTCAAGGTTGACGATGAATGAACGGTGTACGCGCATGAAACGGTCAGACGGAAGCCTGGACTCCAGCGCCTTCAGGGTGGAGAGCGAGAGGACAGGCTTCTTTTCCTCTTTCAGCCAGATCTTTACATAATCCTTCAGCCCCTCAATGTAGTGTATCTCCGAAAAGTTAATCCTGCGGATCCGGCTTTCGGATTTGATGAAGAGAAAGTCATTGCTCACCTCCAGTGACGGAAGATGGCTTCGCTCTGCGGTAATCAGCTTTTCTGCCTTCTGCACAGCCTTCAGGAACTCAGCATAACTGAAAGGCTTCAGGAGGTAGTCAACGGCATCAAGCCGGAAACCTTCAAGGGCATACTTCTCATAGGCCGTAGTGAAGATCACCTTCGGTCCGCCGGCAATTACCCGGGCCAATTCTGTTCCCGTCAGGTCAGGCATCTGGATGTCAAGGAGCACCAGGTCAACGTCGCCCGACTGAATGAAGGCCACTGCCTCAACCGGGTTGTCGAATGCACCGGCCAGCTCCAGTGTGGGAGTCTTTTCAACATAGCCTCTCACAAGCTTAAGTGCAAGCGGCTCATCGTCTATGGCTACAACCCGTGTCATCTGCAGACAGTATCAGCTCCTCACTGTCAGTTTAACTGTATATGCCGATTCCTGCCGGTCAATTCTCAGGTCGTGGCGGCCGGGATAGAGCAGGGCAAGCCTCTTGCGTACGTTGTCAAGTCCTATGCCTGATGCTGTCTGTGGCCCTTCCGATCCCTTTCCGCCGATGCTGTTGGCCGCTATGAAGGTTATCATCCCGTCATCAACTCCGAATGCTATATCAATGAATGAGCTTCCGGCAGCGCTGACCCCGTGCTTGAAGGCATTCTCGATAAAAGGGATGAAAAGCAGCGGCGGAACGTCCTGATCCGCGTAATCTTCGGGAAAACTGACTGTCAGTCTCACACGTTCACTGAGCCTGAGCTTCATCAGGTCAATATATCCCTTCATGAACTCGATCTCACGGCTCAACCGTGTATTGCCCTGTTCTGATTCATAGAGCATGTATCTCATCATCTTCGAGAGGCTGAGTACGGCCTCCTGTGCATCCTTCCCGTTTATCTCAATGAGAGAATAGATGTTATTAAGCGTGTTGAAGAAGAAATGGGGGCTGACCTGGTTTTTTAAAAGCGCGAGCTCAGAGTTAAGCTTTTCCTTCTCCAGTTCCTTTATCTCCTCCTCTTTCCTTACGGCGCTCTCGGCATACCTGATGCCAACTGCAAAGCCGGAGACGAGAAATGATGTGATAAAGAAATTGTAGAGTGCCATCCCTCCCCCTCTGGGCCTGCCGTGGTTGTCACGCGGATTCCTCTGCTCTGCTTCCCTTATACGTTCTCTGACTTCGGGCGGCGGCGCGAAGAGATTCTCGTAAAACTTGCCTGAGGCATAGCCAAGCGCCACGATCAGGGCAGCAGCCAGGAACAGGAACGGGAACCACCTCTTCTTCTGCGCCAGGCGCGGTACAAGCCACAGATAATTCGTATAGAAAAGGATCAGGAACACCAGCGTGTTGAAAAGAACGATTCTGGTGGTGCGTTCATCATTGAACAATCCGCCTGAAATCAGGAACTGCGGGAGGATGAACAGTATTATCCAGCCTGTCAGATGAAGCAGTACTGGCAACCCCTTCCTTTTCCGTGTTATTGTATCACTCTTCATATCATCATCAAAGCTAATCAATCCGGTTCAATCATTCAAATCGCAGTGCATCTATGGGGTCAAGCTCGGCTGCCCGGCGTGCGGGATACCAACCGAAAAAGACACCGATAACAGTGCATACCGCGAAAGCAAGGAACACCGAGCTCCACATTACCGTTATCGGCCATGATGTGAATGCCTCCACAATTGAAGATGCGCCAAAGCCAAGCAATATCCCTATCAGCCCCCCGAATACGCTCAGCAGTATTGATTCGATGAGGAACTGCAGGAGTATGTCCAAACTCCGCCCGCCGATAGACATTCTCAGACCGATCTCCCTGGTGCGTTCTGTGACTGAGACATACATTATATTCATGATCCCGATGCCCCCCACCAGGAGCGAGATGCCGGCTATGGCACCCAGCAGGATGGTGAGAATGTCAGTTACGGAAGTCATGGTGGTTGACAGCTCCTCCTGGCTCCTGACCATGAAGTCATCGTCATCATTTTCACGCAGCTTATGTGTGCGTCTCAGCACCTCTTCCACCTGTGTCTGGGCCAGGGCAGACTCCTCAGCGCTGCGGGCCGACATCTGGATTGACTGTATATGGGTCTGGGCAAGAATTCTCTTCTGTACAGTGGTGTAAGGGGCAATCAGCACATCATCCTGGTCCTGCCCGAAACTGTTCTGCCCCTTTTTTTCAAGTACACCGATGACCTTAAACGGGATGTTTTTAAATCGCAATGTCTCTCCTGTAGGGTCAATCCCCTCCCCAAAGAGTTCGTCAGCCACGGTCCGTCCTATGAGACACACCTTTGCTGACCCTTTGGCCTCAGTGTCAGTCAGATTGCGTCCGCTGACGACCTTCCAGCTCTTTATATCAAGATAGTCCTCGTTGCCTCCGTAAATAGTCGTGGGCCAGTTTGAATTCCCGTAGACGGCCTGACCGCTGCTTCTCACTTCAGGCGACACTGCGATTACGGCATCACACCCGGTTTTTATGGCGAGGACATCATTCACTGTCAGTCGCTGCGAACTGGTATTGCCCTGTTGCACCCCTCCCATTCTCATTGTTCCGGGCATTACAAAAAGCATGTTCGAGCCCATGCTGGCTATCTGATCCTGGATGCTTTTCTTTGATCCCTGGCCAATGGCAAGCATGGTTATGACTGATGCCACTCCGATGATTATGCCAAGCATAGTCAGGAATGAACGCATCTTATTGCGCTTAAGCGCGTTCAGCGCTACTTTCAACAAATTTCCAATATTCATCCTGGTAACTTTTTAATCTTCTTCAACCGGCATTGCTTCAAGCACCTCTCCGGCAATGATGCGGTTCTTTATCTCCTCTTCCCTTATGATATGCCCGTCACGGAAAACGACACTGCGTGTCATGCAGCGGGCTATGTCAGGCTCATGCGTCACGAAGACTATGGTTTTGCCTTTGGCGTTAAGATCCTGGAACAGCGACATGATCTCGTATGATGTCCTGCTGTCAAGGTTACCGGTGGCCTCATCGGCCAGGATCACCACGGGGTCATTCACAAGTGACCGTGCTATGGCCACCCTCTGCTGTTGTCCGCCGGAGAGCTGGTTGGGCATATGTCCCATCCTGTCAGCCAGGCCCACAGCCTCAAGTGCAGCAATGGCCCTCTCCCTGCGTTCCCTGGCTTTTATCAGCGGGTTGTACATCAGCGGCAACTCCACATTCTCAAGTGCCGAGGTGCGCGAGAGCAGGTTATACGACTGGAAGACAAAGCCTATCTTAAGGTTGCGTATCGCAGCCCTTTCGTTCTTCGACATACCCGCCACGTTCACTCCGTCGAGGAGATATGTACCTTCCGTCGGCCTGTCCAGGCAGCCAACAATGTTTAGCATAGTCGACTTGCCTGAGCCGCTGGCGCCCATTATTGCCACAAACTCACCCTGTCTGATCTTCAGGTCGACACCTCTCAGGGCATGAACAGTCACCTCCCCCACGTAATAGTCCTTCTTTAATGAGGATATGTCTATAATTGCCTTCATCGTCAGTTGCGTGTAGATGTAGTTGTTCTTGATCCCGCTGATGTGCTTTGAGTATTTCTTCTTCCGGGAGGGGTTGGCATGAAAGGATTGGAAGTTACTTCCTGTTCCTTCTTCTCCTTCGCGGATGCGATTGTCATCTTCGTAACGACCTCGGTACCTTCTTCCAATCCCGATTTCACTTCAGTGTTGTCTCCGTCATTCGATCCGAGTTCTACCGGTACCGGGTGGATTCCCTTGTCATCCTTCACCCATACCATGGTTGGCATTTTAAATCCCTCTGGCAGCTTGAATCCTTCAGGCATCTGACCGCCGGGCATGCCCTGCATTCCCATGCCGGCCCCGGTGCCGGTGCCACCGGGTGCTCCTGCGCCACCCATGCCTGAGGGCATCCTGCCGGTGCCTCCCGGAATGCCGGCGCCTCCTGGCATACCAGCTCCTCCGGGCATCCCATTCTTTGAAGCCATCTCCTTCCACACCCGGGCCAGATAATCAGCCTCAGGTGTGAACTTCACGGCTTTGTATGGCATGGTGAGCACATCATTTATCTCCTCCGCATAGATTACAATATCAGCCGTCATCCCGGGCAGAAGCTTCTGATCAGGATTGGGCGCATTGATCACAACAGTGTATGTGACCACGGTGGAGGTTGTGACAGGTGATAGCCTGATCTGCTCCACCGTGCCGGTGAATTTCTGATCCTGGAATGCATTTACCTCAAACTCCACTCTCTGTCCTTCCTTTACCATGCCGATATCCGACTCATCAATGTCAGCCTCCACCTGCATCTGGGTGAGGTCCTGGGCTATCGTAAAGATCTCCGGAGTGTTGAAGCTGGCGGCAACGGTCTGGCCCTCATCCACAGCCCTGTTCATCACAACCCCGTCAATAGGAGAATAGATGGTTGCATACCTGAGCTGTACCAGGGCCTTGTCATACTGTGCCTGTGAGTTCTTAAGCGAGGCTTTTGATTTTTCATAGTTGTATCTCGCCTGATCATAGTCAGCCTTCGCAATCAGGTTCTTTTCCCAGAGAGCCTTGCTACGCTCAAAATTTGATGCCTGGTACTCCACCTCAGCCTTTGCATTGTCAAGCGTTGCCTGTGACTGTTCAACAGATGACTTCAGGGCTGTCTTGTCAAGCTCAGCCAGGATCTGACCTTTTTTAACCGGTGAGTTGAAATCGACATAAAGCTTTTCGACAATCCCGGAAACCTGGGTGCCTACAATTACTGAGGTGATGGCTTCAAGCGTACCCGTGGCGGTTACTGTATTGACTATTGAACCCTTTGTTACCTTCGATGTCTCAAAAGTGTATGTCTTGCTCTTCTTGCAGCTGTTTACTGACAGCAGCGTTACAGCAACGGCAGTCAGGATCACTCCGCTGATAAATATGTTCTTTCTTTTCATCTTATTAATGTTTACCGGATTAATTATATCAGAATGTTAAGGCGACTCCCCTGTAGAAGTCGATAATCTTATGACTGTAAACCAGCTCGTACTTGGCCTGGAGCAGGTTGCTCTCGGCAGCAGTAAAGTTGGTTTTCTGTATCAGGAAATCGACCGAGTTCATCGCTCCCAGCTTGAACTTCTCCTCTGACACGCTGTAAGTTTCAGCAGAGGCGTCGTACCTGTTCAATGCTGCCTGGTAACTGATGAGTGCCGACTCTGCATCAAGCACCGCCTGTTCCACCTCCTTGCGGAGCTGGTTCCTCGTATTGAGCTCGTCAAGCTCCGCGGTGGTGATACCGTATTTTGCCCTGGAAACAGAAGCCTTGTTCTGATTGTTCCTGAATATTGGTATCGAAGCCGATAATCCCAGCGACGGAGAGAAGCCGCTTTTAAGCTGTGAACCCATCTCTGCCGCCTGGGTGAAGCCTGTGCTCATCCCTGCGTTGAGCGACAGTGACGGGAAGAAACCTCCCCTGGCAATCTCCAGGTCAATTGAAGCGCTTTCCCGGTTTAAGGATGCTATTTTCACCTGTGGCTTGACAGTAAGGGCCTCGGCAAAAACGGCTGTGGCCTCTGCAGCAGGTACGGTGGAGATAGTTGCATCAATATCCGGGCGGGTAATCTCAAACGATTCGTCAACAGGGTATTCCATCAGCTGCATCAGGTTAAGCTTTGCCATCTTAAGGTTATTGACTGCCGTTGCCAGCGAGGACTCCTCTGACGCAAGCTGTGTCTTCACCTGCAGGTAATCGCTGTTGGCGATGGCGCCAAGTGTCAGTCTCTCTGCGGCCAGTGCAAGCTCCTCGCGGGTAGCCTCCGCCTGGTTACGGGCATTGGTGACCTGTTCCTCCGAGTAAAGAACCTGGAGGTAGGCGCTCATGATGCTCAGGGAAACGCTCTCCATTGTCTGATCTGCGCTGTACTGCAGTGATTGATGGTCAAGCGTTGCAAGCCTGACCCTGTTCCTGAGCTGAAAGCCGCTGAAGAGCGTCAGCCCGCTGCTGAGTGAGGCGCTGGTGCGCGATGAACCTGTCCATGAAGTCTCACCTCCGGTGCCGGTCACATTTTGCCAGCCAAGGTTTTCTCCCAGTGATGCACTGAGTGAAGGGAGCAAATTATCCTTCGCCTGCTGAAGACTTATCTCACCCAGGCTTACGGAAACACCCGCCTTCCGCACCTGGATATTCTGTTCCAGCGCATACCCGATGCAGTCAGTCAGTGACCACTGCCTGGTCTGGGCAGTGATGGCAACCCACGATATGAATAGGGCTGCTGCCACTGTAATAAATCGTTTTGTTCTCATCCTTTTCATTTTGTAAAACATGATGAGACAAAACTATTATGGGCAGTAAGCTGCTGAAAATCTTTTAGACCGGCAGGCACAATTCACCGACAGAAGCCGGTCTTTTACCGACGATACGAAACGGTGTATTGGGGCAGTGTGGAGATAATCAGGCTCCTGATCCGGGTTCGGAGGCGGTCCGGATCCCCTCCGCCACTTCCGGAAGGATGCCCATCCTCACATAGACAGGCCTCACCAACCGCTTAAGCTCGGGCAGACGGCGGTAAAAGACCAGCGCCCCTGCGAGGCAGGCAGCCCCCCCGATGAAAATGGTCCATGGTGTTCCCAGCCACTTTGCCATCCATCCGGCCAGCAGGCTCCCGAAAGGGGCTGTCCCCATCAGGGCCATCGTGTAGAAGCTCATTACCCTCCCCCGCTTGTCTTCATCGGCTACTGTCTGCAGTATTGTATTGCTGGCCGCGGTCTGGGTCATCATCCCGATACCGGTAAAGAAGATCAGGAACATTGAGACAAAGAATGAAGAGCTGAGCGAGATAGCTATCAGTCCTGCCGAGAGAAGCGCCGTCGCAGCAGGGATCAGTCGCCCCAGCCTCAGAACCGTATCGCGCGAAGCGAGGAAAATAGCCCCGAGAAGGGCTCCGGCACCTGCACCGCCCATCAGGAAGCCATATGTATGGGAGTCACCCTGCAACACTTCCGTGGCATAAACAGGCATGAGCACCTGGTATGATGCCCCCATGAAACTCACCAGCCCAAGCAACAGAATAATATGCTTAATCGGTGCAAAGCCGAAGACATAGTCGAGTCCCTCCTTCATCTCCCGGAACATTGGAACCCTCTCTTTCTTTTCACGGGTCTCCGTCACATTCATCATCAGCAACGAGGCAATAACGAATATATAGCTGAGTGCATTGATGAGGAAGCAGGCCCCCTCACCCACGGAGGCAAGGATTATCCCGGCTACGGAGGGCCCTATCAGCCTGGCTCCGTTGAACATCATCGAGTTGAGCGCTATGGCGTTGCCGATATCCTCCTTCCCGTTTACCATATTGATTACAAAGGAGTGTCTTGCCGGCATATCAAATGTATTGATTATGCCAAGTGCCACGCTCAGCACGATTATATGCCATATTTCGAGATTGCCGGTCAGGCTCAGCCACGCCAGTATGCCTGCCTGGATCATTGATATGATCTGCGTCACAAGCATCACGCGGTAACGGCTCCATCGGTCAATAAGTACCCCCGCAAACGGGGCCAGCAGAAATGACGGTATGGAACTTGCAAACCCCACCACCCCAAGTAACACCTCGGAGCCTGTCATGCTGTATACAGCCAGGGCAGAGCTATGCGCTGCATCCATGTGCCTATCAGGGAAATACTCTGCCCGCTGAAAAACAACCTGTAATTGCGGTGACGGAGTGAACGGAAGATGGTCTTCACTCTCAGAGGCACTGAATTGTTATTTGAATTTCCCCGCTTCATCAAAACTCTTTACGGTGGTCAGACAAAAAATCCGAGCCGTCAGAAAACGTATCTTACATAAAATCCGCCGGGATGGATGCTCCAGCTCCATTCTCCGTCACGCCCGGAGGTCATTGTTTCTGTCCCGGGACCGGTATTCT
>JAVEZX010000102.1:0-8970 GCA_034002785.1 Bacteroidales bacterium | reverse complement strand
TCACCTCCCTTTACGCCTGAAGAGAAGGAAAAATCGGTAATGAAGCTGAAAGAGGTCTTCGGGCCGCTGGGCAACAGACTCAAGTACATCGTAGAGTACCGGACAGGAGTCAACATCACCGTGGCTGATCATGCGGGAGACTTCGTCATTGACGCCACCTTCAGCTCCGTGGAAGATCTCAGACGTTACCAGGGAAGCGAGCCTCACCGTGAGGCTGTGGCAGCAGCCTCAGTCATCAAAAAGGCAAAACTGGTTGTAGATTATAACTTCTGAACAGATGAAGCCACTCTATCCCATCCGGTTCAGGCCCGTGCTGAAAGAGACAATGTGGGGAGGGAACACCCTGAAGGAGCGTTTCCGAAAGAAGGCCGCGGCAGGGGCACTTATCGGAGAGAGCTGGGAGATTACCGGCATGCCTGATGACAGTTCCCTGGTTGCCAACGGTTACCTGAAGGGCAACACCCTGGAAGAGATAGCCGAGGTTTACATGGATGAGCTCCTCGGCGAATCGGTGTACGACAGGTACGGTACTGAGTTCCCGTTGCTTATAAAGATAATTGATGCGAATGACAGGCTCTCGATACAGGTTCATCCTGATGACAGGCTTGCGGAGGAGAGACATCACGCCTGGGGAAAGACGGAGATGTGGTATGTCATTGATGCGAAGCCCGGCGCCGTAATTTATACCGGTTTGCGGAAGAAGATCACAAAGGAGGAATATCTCGAGAAGCTGGCCGGCAAGAAGCTTGAGGAGATAATCAATGCCACCCCCGTCAGGGCCGGCGATGCCTTCTTTATTCCGGCAGGGATGGTTCATGCCATCGGTGCAGGGGTGCTACTGGCCGAGATACAGCAGACCTCCGATGTCACCTACCGCATCTTCGACTGGGACCGTACAGACGCCTCGGGCCAGCCACGTGAGATGCATACCGCCCTTGCACTTGATGCCATCAACTTCGATCTTGATACAAGCAACCTGATCCGAAAGGAACCGGAACTGAACAAAACCGTATTGCTGGCAGAAAGCAACTATTTCCGTACAAGCGTGATCAGGTTCGACAGCCCGATAATCAAGGACTACAGCCTGACAGACTCTTTTATTATATACATGTGCACCGAAAGCATGGCGGTGATCGAGTGCTTCGGACACCGTGAAGAGATCAGGGCCGGGGAAACGCTGCTAATACCCGCCTCGGCAGATAATGTTATAATTATTCCCCAGGGGACGGCAACGTTGCTTGAGGTGTTCGTACCGAAAAGACAAAAATGAGATGAGACAGATGACAGCGCTGCTCTTTGCAGCAATAATGATAGTTGTCTACGCCTGCGGTGGCGGGACAGGAAGTGAAGGGAAGGCCGGCAGGGCCGGTCACGTGCCTGATACCGGCTATACAGGGGTGAAGAATTACATCAGGAATGACATCAAGGTGAAGGAGTCAACCTATAAAAACGGAATCCGCGAAGGGATGACCCGCACATTCTACAAGGGAGGCGCCCTGGAACAGGAGATACCCTACTCGGGTGACAAGAAAAACGGCGAGGCAAAGTGGTATTATCCTGACGGGAAGCTCTTCAGGACGACACCGTACCTCAATGACACCATTCACGGTGAACAGATACAGTATTACAAAAGCGGCCGCGTAAAGGCGAAACTGGGCTACACTGACGGCAAAAGGATCCCCGGATTAGAGGAGTATGCGATGGACGGCATTAAGGTTACCAACTACCCGGACATCAGGTTCCGGGTCAATGACCGGTACGCTGAAAGAGGACTCTACAAGATATTCATAGAGATGACCGATATGGCGGAGAATGTCAGATATTACAGAGGCGATTATGTTAACGGCCTTGTGGATCTGGACTCGCTTCTACCCCTGCTTCAGACGGCCACCACAGGTTATCTCGACCTGCAGAAGACCCCCGGCCACGAGGCTGACTCCGTGGTTGTGGTTGCTTCGTACCTGACACAGTTTGGCAACAGGCTTTACTACCGCCTGGCTATACCTTTACCTTATAAGGACCTAAATTAAAGACTATGTCACAGATTCTGGTGCCTGGCATCAGGCGTTTCAAGGAAAAACTGAACGGGTGATGATCATCAGGTCAGCCTCCTTCGTCACC
This sequence comes from Bacteroidales bacterium, assembly GCA_034002785.1. GTDB lineage: Bacteria > Bacteroidota > Bacteroidia > Bacteroidales > VadinHA17 > SR-FBR-E99. The sequence goes on along the minus strand of JAVEZX010000102.1, from coordinate 6,849 downwards.
AGCAGCGCAAAAATCAGCCAGTTGCCTCCGCCTGACCGGCCGGAATATGCCTTCATAGGCAGATCCAACGTCGGAAAATCGTCACTTCTCAACATGCTTGTCTCCAGCAAGGGGCTCGCAAAGACCTCCGGCAGTCCGGGCAAGACCCAAACCATAAACCACTTCCTGATCAATGAGAGCTGGTACCTGGCTGATCTGCCGGGCTACGGTTATGCACGTGTCTCGCAAAAGATGAGGAAAGAGTGGGACAGGCTCTTCAGCGCATATGTCACGCATCGCGAAAACCTTATCTCACTGTTCGTGCTGATAGATGCCAGGCATGAGCCGATGAGCTCTGACCTGGACTTCATGGAGAGGCTTGCACACAACGGGGTTCCCTTCGCCAGGGTCTTTACAAAGAGCGACAAGGTTTCGGCCGCCGAGGCCGAAAAAAACAGGAGCATTCATGACAAAACCATGCTCCGGACCTGGGAAAGCCTGCCACAGACCTTCATCACATCAGCCCCGAAGGGAACAGGCAGGCAGGAGTTGCTCGATTACATTGAAAGTACAATGATATTTTTCACAGGAGGCAAATGATATCACCCATAAGTATTACTTTTGGGGCATCATTCAGTTTAACCCTGATAAAATTCCAGACATGCTTGCCAGAGCTCCCTTTAAAATCTTTTCATGTACTTCATCACTTGGTATAGCTGAAAAAATAGCTGATCATCTTGGCATTGAGCTGGGCAAAAGCTCCCTGCTCAGTTTCAGTGACGGTGAGTTTCAGCCCTGTTTTGATGAGTCGGTCCGCGGCTGTCATGTATTTATTATCCAGTCAACCAATCCTCCTGCGGAAAACCTGATGGAACTGCTCCTGATGATTGATGCGGCGAAGAGGGCATCTGCCTACAAGGTCAATGCCGTCATCCCTTATTACGGATATGCCAGGCAGGACCGCAAGGACAGACCGAGGGTCTCCCTGGGGGCAAAACTGACTGCCGACTTGCTCACCAAGGCTGGCGTTGACCGGATAATAACAATTGATCTGCATGCAGACCAGATACAGGGATTCTTTGATGTGCCGGTTGACCATCTCTTCGGATCAGCGCTGTTTGCTCCCTATATCCGGAACCTGAACCTGCCCAACCTGACGATATCTGCACCTGACATGGGCGGCTCGAAGAGGGCAAACGCCTATGCCCGTCACCTGCAGTCTGAGATGGTGCTCTGCTACAAGCTGAGGAAAAAGCCGAACGTGGTTGAGGAGATATCCATAATAGGTGATGTTGAAGGGAGACACGTGGTGATCATTGATGACATGGTTGACACCGCCGGAACGCTCACCTTTGCCGCCACCGTGATGAAGGACCGCGGGGCACTGAGCGTCAGGGCCCTGGCCACACACCCGGTTCTCTCAGGCAATGCAATCGAAAAAATTGACAGATCTCCCCTCGAGGAGCTGGTTGTCACTGACAGTATCCCGTTCAGGGGACATTCACCAAAGATAAAGGTCCTGTCAGTAGGTGAAATCTTCGCGGAAGCGATAAAAGCGGTGTACACAAACACCTCAATCAGCTCAGGTTTTGTTTTCTGAGCTTTTTAGCTATATTTGCAGGCCAAATTTTTCCAAAAAAAACGTCAAACGTGTGATGGGAGGTTACCTGGCAGATAACCTTGAGTAGCACAACTAATTAAAGACTGATGAAGACTATTGAGATCAAAGCCGTCTCGCGCGAACATTTCGGCAAGAAGAGCACCAACAGCCTGCGGGCAGACGGAAATGTACCATGCGTGATGTACAGGGAAAAGGAAAATCTCCATTTCTACGCCCCCGAAAAGGAATTTCGCGGACTGGTATATACCCCGGATGTTTATCTTGTCAACCTGGTTGTTGACGGAAAGAACTATACAGCCGTAATGAAGGAACTGCAGTTCCATCCTGTTTCTGACAGGCTGCTGCATATCGACTTTATGCAGGTTACCACTGACAAACCCATCATCCTGGATATTCCGCTGAAGATCACCGGCGAGAGCTCAGGCGTGAAGGCCGGAGGTAAGCTTCGCGTCAAGCGGAGATCACTGAAGGTCAAGGGACTCACTAAGAACCTGCCTGATCATCTTACAATAGATATTACCGGTCTCGGTATCGGACAGTCGATCAAGATCGGGGACCTCACTTACGAAAACCTGGAGATCATTGACAACAAGCGTGCAATGGTTGTATCCGTTGACGTCTCCAGGATATCTCTCAAGGAGGAGGAAGCTGCTCCGGGAGCTGAGGCTGCCGCTGAGGCACCTGCCGAAGAGAAGGAATAATCATGCACTGATGCGTGATGAAGCACCTTATTGCCGGTCTTGGCAACATAGGCGAAGAATACAGGAACACACGTCATAACGTAGGTTTTATGGTACTGGATGCTGCAGCTGCGGCATCCGGTATCTCTTTTCAGGACAGCCGTTACGGTTCTGTGGCCACCTTGCGTCACAAGAATGCCCAGCTGGTTCTGCTGAAGCCTTCCACCTTCATGAACCTGAGCGGCAACGCAGTGAGATACTGGCTGCAAAAGGAGAAGATCAATCCGGAAAACCTCCTTGTCATCACTGATGATATCGCCATACCCACAGGCAGCATAAGGCTCAGGGCCTCCGGCAGCCCGGGCGGACACAATGGTCTCACGAGCATCAGCGAGGTGCTTGGAACCGATCTCTATGCACGGCTCCGCATAGGTATCGGGAATGACTTCCCGAGGGGAGGACAGGTGAATTATGTCCTGGGCCGGTGGAGTCCGGAAGAGCTTGCAATCATGGAAAAACGTATCCCCCTGGCTGTGGAGATGATGCTCTCCTTCGCTCTTGCGGGATGTGAACTCACAATGACTGCCTTCAACAAAAGAGGTAAAACGCTCACCGATGCTACAGGAGAAACACGAGGAAAGGATTGACAAATTCCTCTGGAGCGTGAGGATCTACAAGTCCTGGAGTATAGCCACCGAAGAGTGCAGGAAGGGAAGGATACTCGTGGGCGGACAACCGGTAAAACCATCGCATCTGATCAGCCCGGGGGCAACCCTGACCGTCAGAAAACCGCCGGTCACCTGGACCTATACGGTTAAAGGCCTGCCTGTCAGCAGAATAGGCGCACCGCTTGTAAGCACCTATATCACTGATGTCACTCCTCAGGAGGAAAAGGATAAACTCCTTGCAGGCAAGGGTGTCAACGGCCTCAGGCCTCGCGGCAGCGGAAGACCCACGAAACGGGAAAGAAGAGAGCTGGAAGATTTCATGGGAGAATAGTGCTTTGCGGCAGCAGCCCGGCGCCGGAATTGCTTCCCTGAACGGGTGGTATAAATACCTAAAAATAAGTGTACACTGTTAAGAAAACCTAATCCCCGGGCCCGGCGGAGAAACTTTTTCTAACTTGCGATAGCCTGACGCCAGGGGCTCAGGAGTGTATAAATCAGAAGGTAAAACCTGGTTGCGGAATGGGTAAGAAGAACATTGAGAAGTATGATGTTTTCTATCAGCTTCTGAAGAAGTATGTAGACTTCTGGCATAATTATATTTTCTACCGTAAGGTAATTGCAATAGGCAAGGACAACGCCGATTTCTCGGTTCCGACGATATTGGCGCCGAACCACCAGAACGCTCTGATGGATGCGATGGCAGTCATTGGCACCACTGACCGCCAGCTCATCTTCCTGGCCAGGGCGGATATCTTCAGGAATAAGTTTGTTGCACGCATACTCTATTTTCTCAAGATGCTTCCTGTATACCGGATCAGGGACGGTTTCGATGCGGTAAAACAGAATGACGATACCTTTCGTGACACTCTTCGCGTCATGAAGAACCGTAACGGGGTGGTCATCCTGCCTGAGGGGAACCATGCAACATTCAGGAAACTGAGGCAGCTGAAGAAAGGTATTTGCCGCATCGCTTTCCAGACGGCAGAAGCATCAGGATTCGATACGGAGATCAACATCGTTCCGGTGGGACTTGAATACTCGCATTACTGGCGTTTCAGGCAGGTGCTGACAGTGGTTTACGGGCATCCGATAAAGGTATCGGAGTACTATGATTCATACCGGGAGAACCCGAACAGGGCGATAGCCGAGCTGCGAGACAGGCTGTCGGACGATCTGAAGAAGGTGATGGTTCATATCGAGGATGAGGAGAACTACGACGCTGTCAACGAGTTGCGCAGCATCGTAAATGAAAAGTACAGTGACAGTGTCAGGTATCCGAAGCTTTTTCGCGATAAGCGCCTTGTGAACAAGCTCGGTGAGCTGCGGGTCTCAGACCCGGAGGTATACCGGGAGCTGTGCGCCGACACTCTCTCCGTGAGGGAGATGGCCACGAAGCTGAAGGTTTCATACCGTCATCTCAGGAAGAAGAAGCACAGTCCGGGCTGGCTCTTCCTCTCCTCGCTGCTGCTGCTTGCCAGCCTGCCGGTATTCCTGGTCGGGGCAGCACTGAACATACTTACATACCAGGTCGCCTATCTGCAGGCGATAAAGTCAAAGGACCCGGCATTCATAAGCACAGCCCGCTACGGCTTCTTCTTAGGGCTGAGCTTCATTTTCGGCCCTCTCTATCTGATCCTTGCGCTGATTTTCATAAAGCCCTGGTGGATGGCAATACTTGCATTTATGATGATACCGGTGCTGGGCATACTTGCCTGGAACTGGTTCCTGCTGCTGTACCGCACCATTGGCGGTATAAGGATCTGGAATCTCAGGCGCACCGGTAATCCACTCTTCAGCAGGCTGCTGGAAACCTACAACAGGATCATTAAACGCGTCACGAGGCTCTGACAATGAAAGATATTTTTAAAGGAAAAGTGGTCTGGATAACCGGGGCATCATCAGGCATTGGGGAGGCGCTGGTGAAAGCCTTCGCCGGCGGAGGAAGCCGGGTAATAGCATCATCCAATAACAGTTCCGGGCTGGCAAGGGTGGCAGGCGAGTGCTCGTCACTGCCCGGCAGCGTGATCGCTGTTCCATTTGATCTCGGTGAAACATCGGGAATAGAAGAGCTTGCTGCAGATGTGGCCAGGCGTGAAGGCCGGATTGACATGCTCCTCAACATCGGCGGCATCAGCCAGCGGGCCCTGCTGAAGGATACCCCTCTCTGGCTGGACCGTAAGATCATGGAGATAAACTATTTCGGCACTATAGCCCTGACAAAGGCCGTACTGCCTTACATGCTTGCCGGCGGAGGGGGGCATATCGCCGCCACGAGCTCTATATCAGGACGTTTCGGCTTTCCTCTCCGTTCAGCCTATTCGGCTTCAAAACAGGCGCTGCACGGTTTCTTCGAGACCCTCCTCCTGGAACATGGCAGGGAGAATATCAGGGTCTCGGTGATCATCCCGGGCAGGGTTCAGACGGCAATCTCAATGCATGCACTGACGGCAGCAGGCAAGGAACACGGCAAGATGGACGACGGCCAGAAGGGAGGCGTATCACCTGAGAAGGCCGCACGCCAGATCATCAGGGGCCTGGCAAAAAACAAAAGGGAAATACTTGTCGGCAGCAGTGAGCTGCTGATGTTGCATATAAGAAAATTTTTACCTGCGCTCTTCTTCAGGATTGCGGGGAGGATTAAACCAATGTAAAGAAGGGATGAAGGCCAAAGGATACATTATCAGCGGTATACAACAGATGGGTGTTGGGGTATATGACCTCACAGAAGCGTGGGAATGGTATATCAGGGCGTTCGGGATGGACTGCCGCATCTTCGAGGATGAGGCGGAAGCGAGGCTGATGCTTCCATATACCGGAGGAGAGCCGCGAAGCAGGCATGCCGTACTTGCAATGAACCTGCAGAGCGGCGGCGGATTCGAGGTGTGGCAGCATAAGGGAAAGCAACCGGAATACCGTGACCGCGAGACAAAACTGGGTGATCTCGGTATCTTCTCCTGCAAGATGAAGGTGAAGGATGTTGATGCTGCATGGAAATACTGGACCGAAAACGATGTTGAGGTGCTGGGCAAACCGATGCCCGATCCTTCCGGGAAAATGAGCTTCTTTGTCAGGGATCCCTTTGGCAATATCTTCCATATAGTAGGCGCCACCGACTGGTTCATGAATCTGAAGAATATATCCGGAGGATCATACGGAGCAATAATCGGAGTATCCGATACAGAGAGGGCTCTGGGACTCTATTCCGGGATTCTGGGCTATGACAGGGTGGTATATGATGTGACCGGTACCTTTGACGACCTGTCACCCGTGCCGGGTGGCGGCGGCCGTTTCCGGAGGGTGTTGCTGGCTCCGGCCAGGCCTTTCCACGGAGGGTTCAATCCCATATTCGGGCAGAGCGTGATAGAGCTGGTACAGGCGCTTGACCGTCCTGTAACCAGGATCTTCGAGGGCCGGCTCTGGGGTGATCCCGGTTTCATCCACCTCTGCTATGACATCAGCGGCATGGATAACCTGAGGAAGTACTGCTCAGAGGCTGGCTTCCCCTTCACGGTAGACAGCAAGGAGAGCCACGACGGTGACAGTTTTGACATGGGTGAGGCTGCAGGATACTTTGCTTATATCGAGGATCCTGACGGTACCCTGATCGAGTTCGTCGAAACTCACAAGGTGCCTATTCTCAAGAAATTCGGATGGTATCTTGACATGCGCCGCCGTGATCCGAACAAGCCGCTGCCGGCCTGGATGATCAAGTCATTGAGATTCTCACGGGTAAAAACAGGCAGTAGGCAATAGGCAGTAGTGTTGGTGACAATGCCTATTGGCTGACAGCCAGACTCTGCGCCTCCCTCATCACCCTGGAAAAATTCCCTCCCCAGATTTTGGCGATATCGTTGCGGCTGTATCCGCGGCGTATAAGTTCCTTTGTGATGTTCTTCATCAT
>JAVEZX010000101.1:0-9232 GCA_034002785.1 Bacteroidales bacterium | reverse complement strand
AGAATCCCTTGTGGAAAAATCAAATCCGCTCATCTTCAACCCGTTTTAAAGTGCAAAGCTTTTTAAAAGTTTAAAGGTGGCAAAAATCTTAAAAGCGGCAATGATTTGCTGTTAAAAAACAGGAAATCACCGGCCGGCGCAATCACCTGTGATATTAAAAAGGCAGAGGCGCCGTAAATGACGCCTCTGCCATGAGTTTTATTGCCGCAAAGAGTATCAGTAGGACTCCCTGGCGATGTAGTGAGTGTGCAGAAGCTCGTGCGACTTATGTCCGTTGGGCTTCTCAAGGAACTCCTCGTAAATGGCTTTCACCTCCGGATTATCGTGTGACTTCCTCAAGTCCATATGGATGTCTTCCGAGTAGATTGCCTCCATCCTCTTCTGCCTTACTACTTCGTTCGTTGGGATGGGCTGACCGCCCCCTCCGAGACATCCTCCCGGGCAGGCCATTATCTCAATGAAGTGATATGAAGCCGTGCCTGTGCTTACCGCTTTCGCGACCTTGTTGGCATTCACAAGGCCGTGCGCAATTGCAACCTTAAGCTCGGCTCCTTCGAGGAATCTCCATTCTTCGGTTGTGCCTTCGATCTTAATCGTTGCTTCCTTCACCCCTTCCATGCCACGGACAGGCATGATTTCCAGGTTCTTGAAAGGCACCGGCCTGCCTGTCACAATCTCGTACGCGGTACGCAGTGCAGCCTCCATGACACCTCCGGTAGCACCGAATATCACCCCGGCGCCGGTGGAAGTACCCATGATTGAGTCATAATGGTCAGGCTCGAGTGAACGGAAATCAATCCCCGCCTGCTTGATCATAACCGCCAGCTCACGAGTGGTAAGAACAAAATCGATGTCCTTGTAACCGCTCGATCTCATCTCAGGCCTGTCAGCCTCATACTTCTTCGCTGTACAGGGCATGATTGAAACCGATACTACCTTTGCAGGGTCAATCTGGCGCTTCTGTGCATAGAATGTCTTTGCCAGTGCTCCGAACATCTGCTGGGGCGATTTGCAGGTTGACAAGTTCGGGAGCATCTGCGGGTACTTGTGCTCGATGAACTTGATCCATCCCGGTGAACAGGAAGTGAACATCGGCAGTGCCATGCTGTGATCGTTCTCTACCAACACCTTCTTCAGCCTGGTAAGGAGTTCCGTACCCTCCTCGATGATCGTAAGGTCAGCGGTGAAGTCAGTGTCAAGCACTGAATCAAATCCCAGCTGACGAAGGGCAGTCACCATCTTGCCGGTAACCCTCTCTCCGGGATCATATCCAAGATCTTCGCCAAGAGCTACCCTGACGGCCGGAGCTGTCTGTACAACCACATGCTTGTCAGTATCATAGATTGCATCCCACACCTGATCGATGTATGTCTTCTCTGTCAGCGCTCCCGTCGGGCAACGGTTGACACACTGGCCGCAATTGGTGCATACCACGTGGCTCATCGGCCGGTCATGGAACGAGGAGATCTTCATGTGAGCTCCCTTGTGCGCAACGGCGATGGCTGAGACATGCTGCAACTGTGAGCAGGTGCGCACACAACGCTGGCACCTTATGCATTTGCTGTCATCCTTAAGGAAGGCAGGTGATGACCTGTCAATAGTATAGGAATGATCCTCAACCAGGTCAAGAAAAAGATGCTCCCCGAAGGAGTATTCGTTTGCAAGAGCCTGCAGCTCACACTTCTGGTTCTTGTAACACTTGGTACAGTCGGCCCGGTGCTCCGAGAGCAGCAGTTCGACAATATGCTTACGGGCATTCCTTACCTTGAGTGAGTTAGTGTGTATATCCATTCCCTCAGAGGCTGGCATGGCACATGCGGCCACCAGTGTACGGGCTCCCTTCTGCTCCACCACGCATACGCGGCAGTTGCCGGCAACACACAGATCCGGGTGGTTGCATAGAGTGGGAATGATTACACCCAGTTTTTTGGCAGCATCAAGGACTGTCGTTCCTTCGGCTACCTGTACTTGCTGATCGTTTATCTTAAGAGTTATCATTTCGTTCTTTGCTTGTGTTAGTAAATTATCTCCTCCCTGAAATTCTCGACAATCGATTTAAAAGCGTTGCCAACTGACTGGCCCAGACCACATTTCGAGGCTACCTTCATCGTATCGGCCAGCTTGACCAGCTCGTTCAGGTAGGTCGACTTTGATTCACCCTTCTTTACCTTCTCAATACCCTTGAGAAGCTGCTGGCATCCAACCCGGCACGGTGTACACTGTCCGCACGACTCCTCGGCAAAGAAGTCAAGATAGTTATGCAGCACGTTATACATCGAACGTGAACTGTTGAAGAGTTTCATGGATCCGCCTGTAGGCACTCCCTCGAAACCTATGATGGTATCTTCAAACTTCTTTCGCGGGACACAGAATCCTGATGCTCCCCCAACCTGCACTGCCTTTGTGTCACCGTCACCGAACTCATTGACGAACTCCTGCACTGTCATCCCTAACTCAAGCTCGAATATCCCAGGAATGGGCGTGTCTCCTGAGATCGAAAACACCTTGGAGCCGCGTGAGTCCTTAGTGCCAAGCTTGACATACTCTTCCGGACCCTTCGCAATAATCATCATTGCAGTCACCAGCGTTTCGACGTTGTTGATCGATGTAGGCTTGGAGAAAAGACCTGATGTTGTCGGATAGGGCGGCTTGTTGCGCGGTTCACCACGGAACCCTTCGATCGATTCAAAGAGGGCGCTCTCCTCACCGCAGATGTAGGCACCGCTGCCCATCCGGTACTCAATATTAAAATCGTAGCCGATCTCGTCTATCATTTTATGGAACTTGTGCAGTTCAAGATAAAGCTGTGGCAACAGGAACCTGTACTCACCCCTCAGGTAAATAAAACCCTTCCTTGCACCCATGGCCCTGCCGGCTATCGCCATTCCGCCATACACCTTATACACTACACGGTCAAGAATCTCCCGGTCCTTGAATGTACCCGGCTCTCCCTCATCAGCGTTGCATACTATATACTTCTCGGAGTCTTTCTCCGCTGCGGTAAACTTCCACTTCATCCCGGTAGGGAAGCCTGCGCCCCCCCTGCCTTTCAGACCTGATTCAAGAATCTTGTTTATAATGTCATCAGGGCTCATCTCGAAGGCTTTTATCAATACCTCCCTGGGCTCAATACTTTCAAATATAAGATCAACTTTGGTAAGTCCTTTGCTTTTCATGATGGTGCCTCCCTCTTATTTACGCATGTAACCTTTGATAACATCAATCACCGTCTCAGGCGTCAGGTCCGTGTACGGCATGTCATTGATCAGAATAGCCGGAGCCTTGTGACACCACCCGATGCAGTTGGTCTCCAGCAGCGTGAACATCTTGTCGGGCGTGGTCTGACCTACCTTTATCTTAAGTATCTCTTCGATTGTGCTGATAATGTCATTCTTTCCCTTCATGGAGCATGTGATGGTCTTGCAGACCCTGATCACGTTCTTCCCCCTCTCCTCCGTGTCGAGAAAAGTATAGAATGAAGCAGTGCCATATACCTCTGCAGCTGAGATATCCAGCTCGGTGGCCACCTCTACCATCGCCTCGTCAGTCAGGTAGTTATGCTTCTTTACAATGTCCTGAAGGATCGGCATAAGGCTCTCTCTCTTACGCCCGTATTTGTCTGCCAGATCCTTCACCATGTTACCGGTGTTGTACATTTCTGTTTTAATTTAGTTATTAATGTAACTTGAAATTGTCTCAGATTCCAGCTGTGAATTTAATAACAATAAAACTGCAAAAAACCTTACTTATGTCATGTTTTGAAAAAAATAACTTCGCACCACCCCCCGGACTGATGGCACCTATCTCCCTTCAGACACCAATTTCTCTACCCTTTTTACCCGATTCGTCCACCATTATTTAGTATATTAAGCCAACTTTGTGAATAATTACCTCAGACATATGAAAACAAATATTGAAGTGAGATACGCAGCCCATCCTGATGATGTAAAACACTGGGATACTGAGCGGTTGCGAAGGGAACACCTGGTCGGATCACTTTTCCGTGACAACAATGTAACGATGGTCTACTCCCTCTATGACCGTATGGTTGCCGGGGGAGCCAAACCGGCAGGCGAAGCGCTGAAGCTCGAACCCGTTGACGAGGTAAAGGCTTCTTTCTTCCTGCACCGCCGCGAGCTTGGAATTTTCAATGTTGGTGGCAGGGGAAGGGTCAGGGCTGGCGACAGCACCTTCGATCTTGACTTCAAGGAAGCACTTTATCTCGGAAGCGGTGACCGCGAGATCTTCTTTGAGAGCGTTGATGCCGCAAACCCTGCGCTCTTCTATTTTAACTCCACTCCCGCCCACCGCAACTACCCGGACCGCAAGGTGACAAAAAAAGAATGCATCACTGCAGAGATGGGCTCAGCAGATGCCGCCAACCACAGGGTGATCAACAAGATGATAGTAAGAGAGGTTCTCGAAACATGCCAGCTTCAGATGGGCATGACCGAGCTTAAATCAGGAAGCGTCTGGAACACAATGCCGCCTCATACCCACGGCCGCCGTATGGAGGTCTATTTCTATTTCGGATTGCCCGACGGCAGCGTAGTATGCCACTTCATGGGCCAGCCCACTGAGACAAGGCATGTCTGGATGCAGAACAACGAAGCGGTTATTTCACCGCAGTGGTCTATCCATGCCGCCACCGCCACCGCCAGCTATACCTTTATCTGGGGAATGGGTGGGGAAAACCTCGATTACGGCGACCAGGATTTTCTTAAACAGACTGATCTGAGGTAAACAGGGCTGATTCAAAAACAGGGTTCAATGAACAACGATATTTTCAGACTCGAAGGGAAAGTTGCGTTGGTCACCGGCGCATCATACGGAATAGGTATGGCGATGGCCAAAGCTCTTGCGCAGGCAGGCGCAACAATCGTCTTCAACGACCGCAAGCCGGAGAAGGTGGAGGAAGCGATTGCAGAATACAGACGCTCCGGCATCGATGCAAGGGGATACATCTTCGATGTCACAGACGAAAACACCGTCAGAGACCATATCGCACTGATCACCTCGGAGGTTGGTGTGATTGACATCCTGGTCAACAATGCCGGGATAATCAAGCGTATACCCGCACTGGAGATGGAGGCCGCCGAGTTCCGCGAGGTAATTGACATTGACCTCACCGGTCCGTTCATAATGTCAAAGGCCGTGGCACCGGGAATGATAAGGAAAGGCGGTGGAAAGATCATCAACATCTGCTCCATGATGAGCGAGCTGGGACGTGAAACCGTCTCTGCATACGCCTCCGCCAAGGGCGGCCTGAAGATGCTCACCCGCAACCTCGCATGCGAATGGGCTGAGTTCAACATCCAGGTTAACGGCATCGGGCCGGGATACATAGCCACCCCGCAGACGGCACCGCTACGCACCGAAGGCCACCCATTCAACTCATTCATAATCGGACGGACACCTGCAGCACGCTGGGGAACACCCGAAGACCTCCAGGGACCCGTTGTCTTCCTGGCTTCACCCGCATCCGATTTCGTCAACGGACATATACTCTACGTTGACGGCGGCATACTCGCCTACATCGGTAAACAACCCAAATGATCTACTGATACCATGAAAAAAAGCTTCCTCTTCCTGATCACCCTCCTTCTCCTCTCCGGATGTGCCGGGAAACAGGTGAAGGTGACCGTCGAGAATCTTCTTCCTTTTGACAGGACTGCAGAAACGGTTGAAATCCGGTTGGCTGACATCACGGGAAAACTTGGTGAAGCAGAGCCTGTTTCCATTGTAGTGACAGACAGCAAGGGCACCGAAGTGCCTTCACAGCTGATATATGCCGGGCAGACAGCACCACAGTCATTGATCTTTCAGGCTGACGTGAAGGGCGGCGCCACGGCTGAATATTACATAAGAAAAGGGGTGCCGGGCAAGTTTGAGGACAAAACCTACGGCAGGTTCGTGCCGGAGAGGTATGACGACTACGCCTGGGAGAATGACCGGATTGCATTCCGTATATATGGGCCTGCATTGATTGCAAAGGACGGACCCAGCAACGGAATAGACGTATGGGTCAAGAGAACGGACAAACTGGTGATTGACAGGTGGTATGCCGACTACCTCGCAGGAAAAAACACTTATCATGATGACAACGGTGAGGGATGTGACTGTTACAAGGTAGGCCGCACCCTTGGGGCAGGCGCCATGGCGCCTTACATGGGAGACTCTCTCTGGCTGGCAATCAACTTTGCAGCATGGGAAAGGCTGGACAACGGACCGATACGCACCTCGTTCCGGCTTACATATCCCCCCTTCCCTGCAGGAGATGCCATGCTGACGGAGACACGTACAATATCCCTCGATGCAGGCAGCCAGATGACAAGAATAGTTGAGGAATACACGGGTACGGAAAACGAATTTCCAGTTACTGCAGGCATCGTCACGAGGGAGGAAGGATCAGCCCTGCCTGTTGCCACCGGCAGTAATGCAATCGCCTACCGGCTTGACGGCGGCGAAGGAGGCATCACTTATGTCGGAACTGTGCTGACAACACCTGCCTCAGCAATAAGGGAGACAGGTGATCACCTGCTGATTGTTACCGGTTACAGTCCCGGCATTCCCCTGACTTATTATACGGGCGCCGGATGGAGCAAATGGGGATTTGAATCCGATGATGCCTGGACCCGCTATATTGACAGGTTCGCACAGAGAATTCAGTCTCCTCTTAAGGTAAAGACAGAATAACCTGAATATGCGCCTTATTGCCGGGAAAACGCTCCTGCTCCTGATGCTGGCCCTGCTGCCGCAAACACTCTCCGGCCAGTTCAAGAGCGCTTTCTCACATTACTCCGTTGAAGACGGGCTATCAGAAGGGGTGGTGCTTACAATGCACCAGGACCGGGAAGGATTCATGTGGTTCGGTACCTTTGACGGTCTTAACCGGTTTGACGGTTATAATTTCAAGGTATACAAGTCCGGATTCAACTCCGGGTACGGCCTCTCCAACAACAGGGTGGACCGGATCACCGAAGATGACCTCGGTTATCTCTGGATAATGAACAACGACGGCGAAGTATACCGCATGAATACCCGCACCGAGGAATTCATCAACTTCAACGAGATCAGCTCATCAGGACCCGGCAACTATTCGCCTGTCAACCAGATCTTCTGTTTCAGCGGAGGGGAGACCTGGCTCCCCACAGAGGCCGGAACATGCATCAGGGTTATCTCCCGTGCAGCCTCATCCGAATACAGCATGCAGCGGTTTGAATGCCGTAACGGCAAAACACCGGCCAACTCAATAAACCTTATAAGCAAGGACAGCAGAGGCACGGTCTGGATCCTCTCGGACATTGGGCTCTTCAGAGTCTCAGGTGACGATATGGCTCCGCGTCAGGTGCTTACCGGGCACAACAGCACGGGGAATGATCAGGCATTCTTTTGCCTGCACGAGTCCGGAGAAAAAATCTGGCTAGGAACCGGCAACGGTACCATAATCGTCACAGACCCCGGTGCCGGCATGACAGAAGAGATCCGCCTGGGGTTAAGCTCTGATGTGATCAGCATCAAACCCCTTAACCAGCGCGAACTTATCATCCTTACCTCAGGAGACGGCTTTTTTATCTACTCGCCCGTGACGGGGGAGAAAAAACAGTATGACACATCACGTTATCCGGTGTTGCCTACAGACAGAATGGCTTCAGTCTACGTAGACAGGTACGGCGAAGCCTGGATTGAATCACAGGCTGACGGAGTGATTAATTATGACCCTTTCAGCGGGGCTGTCAGGCATTTCCGGCTTAACGTCGATAAGACCAATCCCAATGTCCTCCTCCCGAGCTTTGTGATCTTTGAGGATGTAAATGACATCCTGTGGGTCTACCCGCGGGGCGGTGGGTTTTCGCGGTATAACCGCGTGGAGAGACGTCTCGAATACTTCTATAATGAACCCGGGAGCAGTGACAGAAAATTCCCGAACCTGATCCATTCCGCCATCTCCGATCGTCAGGGAAACCTCTGGATGTGTACAATCACCCGGGGCATAGAAAAAGTCTCCTTCTTCCCAAACCTCTTCAGGGTAATAAGCCCCAAGACTGTTGCAGCATCTCACTCCGAAAACGAGGTCAGGGCCATCTTCGAGGATAATAACCGGTATCTCTGGGCCGCCACCCGTGACGGCAGGGTATATCTGTTCGACCCTGCCCGGAATGTAGTGGGTTACCTGAGGGATAACGGTACATTCAGCTCCGGCGAAGCCTTCAACGCCCTGGTTTATGTCATAACACAGGACAGCAGGGGCAATATATGGCTGGGATCCAAGGGAAGAGGCCTCTTCAGGCTGGAACCGACAGGAACAAGCTCGCCATGCTGTTACCGGATTACCGGATACCGTCACGACGATGCCGACCCGATGAGCCTTAGTCATGACAACGTCTATTCTGTCCATGAAGACCAGGGAGGAAGGATATGGATCGGCACTTTCAACGGCGGTCTGAACTATATCACAGAGGAAAACGGGAGGACAGTATTCATCAACTCACTCAACAGACTCCGCAACTATCCATATTCCAATCACAAAAGAGTCAGGTACATCACATCGGACAAAAGCGGTAGAATATGGGTCGGCACAACCAGCGGACTGGTGATCTTCAGAAGGGAGTTCAGGCAGCCTGAGGATGCAGAGTTCATGACCTGCTTCTTTGATCCGCAGGTGGAGACCAGCCTGGCAAACAATGATGCACATTATATCTATTGCTCACCTGACAACGAGATTTTCGTGGCCACATTCGGCGGAGGCCTGAACCGTGTAACCGGCGATGGCGTGATACCGGAATTTAAATCATATACAGTCAAAACAGGCGCGCCGGATGACGTGATACTGAGCATAGTGGATGACCTCAACGGCAATCTCTGGCTGAGCAGTGAACGCGGAATACTGAAGTTCAACCTGAAGAACGAGTCCTTTGAGATATACAGCGAACAGAGCGGCGTCGAGAGACGATACTTTTCCGAGGCCACCGGTCTCAGAACAGGCGACAATGAGATCATGTTCGGGTTTGACAACGGAATCTACTGCTTCAACCCGGCACAGGTCAGGAAAGTCAACTACGTCCCTCCTCTTCTGTTCACCCGCCTTACCGTCGCAGGTGCTGACATACACACCGCCGGCGGATCGCCGGTGTCACCGGGAAGTGACGCAGTAGAGGCATCAATGGAGCTGAGACATGACCAGAAGAGCCTTGCCATAGAATATGCGGCTCTTGATTACCGGAACCCCAGG
>JAVEZX010000100.1:0-9237 GCA_034002785.1 Bacteroidales bacterium | reverse complement strand
TGGGTTGTGGGACGTACTGGATTCGAACCAGTGACCTCTTGCGTGTGAAGCAAGCGCTCTAAACCGACTGAGCTAACGTCCCGGGCGGGGGCAAAGATAGAACAAAATTGAATTCACCATACACCCGGGAAGAGTCGGTATCGTGTATGCCGTATATATTCCTTATAGCCGTCCAACTCGTTCTGCAGTGTCCGGTCTTCAAGTGAGGTGCGGATGACAAGAATTCCGAATGTGATTACAACAGGTATCAGCGTCCATACCGAGTCCAGCAAAAAAGGTATCCCGGCGTATGTTATTACAGCACCAAGGTATCCGGGATGTCGGACCCACCGATAGGGTCCCGAAGAAACCACCTTGTGATCACGGTCGTTCTGAATCCTCACCATACCCGAGAAATACCTGTTGGCAACCAACGCATATGACCCAAGGAAGTAACCCGCCACAACAAGGACGAATCCGGCAACCACCCACGTTGTACCGAATCCCCCGGACCACCCCTTGAGCCTGTCGAGCCCTGGTATAAGATGGATTATCAGGCCTCCCAGCGTAAGCAGGGATGTCATCGTTCTGTCCCATGATTTGGCGTCAGTTTGCCGGCCAAACTGCGCCCTCTCAGCCAGCAGCCCGGGATTCCTCCTTGCAGCCAGCACCCTGCTTATTACGAAGCCAAGAATGCAGATGGCAGCATAAATCCAGGCTTCTGTCCAGTTCCATTGCCTTGAGACAAGCAGGGGAAGCATCGGTATTACCACAACTGCCAACAACAGCATGATTACCAGCCTCGGGGTAATGATCCTTTTCTCTTTGTTCATAATCTGCCTCATTTTCAAGGGGAATTTAGCATTTTAGTCAGAAAGTGGTATCAGTTTCCAGCGAGTTTTTAATGTCAGAGGTCATTCCCGGACCCGGGATGAGTCAGTCAACCCAAGGCGAAATATTTTATCTTTGTTTTTAAGGCATCGAGCCGGAAATCCTGATGACAGAGCATCCAGCAACTGAAAAAAGAGAGAAATCGCGCTTCGGACTAATCCTTCATCTGCATCCCCGGAAAGTGAAGGCATCAACACTCCGTTTCACGCTTACATTCGGCCTTGGCGGGATGGCTGCGCTGCTTGTGGTGATACAGGTGGTCACCGGCCTCCTGCTGAAGTTTCACTATGAACCGTCACCGGAGAGCGCATATAACTCAATCCTGAACCTGCAGGAGAGCCTGCTGTTCGGAAAGATGCTCCGCAATATCCACCACTGGAGCGCTATAGCCTTTGTATGGGTGGCATTTCTGCATATGCTCCGCACTGCCTTTACCGGTGCCTACCGCCCGCCGAGAGACGTAACCTGGATAACCGGACTGGCATTGCTGCTGCTTGTGGTGCTGTCCAACTTCACCGGTTACCTCCTGCCATGGGACCAGCTGTCATACTGGGCGGTGACCGTGGGCACCAGCCTGTTGTCATACATCCCGCTTGCCGGAGAGCCAATCCGCAAGGCCCTCCTGGGCGGAGCCGAGGTAGGGCAGCCCACCCTCACCAACTTCTTTAACCTACATACCGGGGTCATCCCGCTCATGATAATCGCCTTGATGGCATGGCACTTCTGGAGGATTCGTCGTGCAGGGGGCGTCATCGTGGCTGATCGCGACAAAGAGAGCCCGATGGTTGACACAACACCTCACCTTGTCAACAGGGAGTTTGTAGTGGCGATCACTCTGCTCGCCGCGATTTTTTTTATCAGCAGCCTCTTCGATGCACCACTGCGGGAGCGAGCAAACCCCGCCTTCAGCCCAAATCCCGCAAAGGCGCCCTGGTATTTTATGGGGCTTCAGGAACTGCTTATTCACTTCCACCCGTTGTTCGCGGTCTTCATCATGCCTGTAACGGTGCTGGCTGCAGCGGTATGGATGCCCTATATCAGGAGCACCGACACCAACCATGGCAAATGGTTCCTCACCGCCAGCGGCATCAGCTCGGCTAAGCTGGCCGCAGCAGCCGGGATAATCATGACAATCATCTTCATCACACTGAGCGAAATTCTTCCTGACCCTGAGGCGATTCTGCCAGGCTTGCCTCCTTTGATTACGACGGGACTCGTTCCGTTCATCCTGACAGCCGGAACAGTGTGGCTCTTCCTGAAAGATATCCGCAAGCGCTTTTCCCTGAACCGTTCGGAGCTGATACAATCCGTAATCGTAATTCTGGTTGTATCCTATGCAGTGCTCACAGTTGCAGGGATATTCTTCAGGGGAGAGGGGATGAACCTGGTGTGGCCCTGGAACCTGTGATGATGCCGTAAAGAGAAACCAAATGAAGGAAGGAACATCAGATAAGCCGGCGGAACACCCAAGAGGAAGGCGGAACTTCACAAAAAGGCTCTGGCAGATACTGGGCGTCGTTGCTCTGGCTGAATTCCTGTGGTTTATCATAAGCCTTCTCAGACCGTCGAAGGAGACCCATAAGAGCAGACCTGCTGAATCCCTCCGCTTGATCGGCAATGTGGAGGAATTCCCGGCAGGATCGGTCACCCCTGACAGGGTCAACAGGCTCTATATCGTTCGGGAAAAGGATGGCGCTTTCCTGGCTCTCTCACTGACATGCCCGCATCTCGGCTGCTCCGTGCTGTGGAATGAGGAGACACAGCAGTTCGACTGCCCATGCCACTCATCGGCATTTGACCGCAGGGGCATCGTTCTCAGCTCACCCGCTCCAAGGCCACTTGACTACCTACCCGTAATCATAGAGGAGGGTAAGGTGAAGGTCGATATGACCGGTGTAACCAGACGAAAGAGGTTTGAACCCAACCAGCTGACCTATGCCCTATAATGATAGCAAAAACGGGATGAGCGCCAGGGAAATGAAAGAGGCTGGCAGCGCGGACAGGATGAAGAGCTGGAAAATGATCGGCTTCTTTGCCACCGTGGTTCTGGTGATTTCCTTTCCGGTTTACCTGGTACGGTCAGCACTTGAGAAACAGGGGGAGGAGCTGGCGCAGGGCCCCTCATTTGTCGGCGCAGCAACCTGCATCGAATGCCACAAGAGGGAGTATGACCTCTGGAAAGGATCGCACCATGACCTGGCTATGGATATCGCCACCGACAGCAGCGTCCTGGGCGATTTCAACAACTTTGAGTTCAGGCACCGGGGAGAGGTGCACCGCTTCTTCCGCAAAGGCGAAAAGTTCTTCGTCAACACCGAAGGCGCCACCGGCAGCTTCGAGGATTTCGAGGTTGCATATACCTTCGGGTACACTCCCCTCCAGCAGTACCTAGTGCCGTTCGACGGGGGACGCATGCAGTGCCTTCCTATAGCATGGGATACGGAGCAGGGAAAATGGTTTCACCTTGGTGACACGGTATATACCGAAGAGGAGGTGGGTCCCGGTAACTGGCTGCACTGGACAGCGCAGGCACAGAACTGGAACGGCATGTGCGCCGACTGCCACTCAACGAACCTGAAGAAGAACTATAATCCTGTCACCAAAACATACAACACCACCTGGTCGGAGATCGATGTAAGCTGCGAGGCATGCCACGGTCCCTCCTCGGAGCACCTTGTCTGGGCCGCACTGCCCGAGGGCTCAAGGCCGGCGGATGTCAACACTGGACTGATCGTGCAAACCCGTGACCTGACCAATGAGGAGCTGCTTAACGTTTGCGCACGCTGTCACTCACGCAGAGCGATTCTTGGTGATTACACCGATGACAACAGTGACCTGCTCAACTACATGATCCCGATGCTGACGGCACAGCCTCTGTATCATGTTGACGGGCAGATACTCGACGAAGTCTATGAGTACGGCTCATTCACCCAGAGCAGGATGTTTGAGCAGGAGGTGATGTGCAGCGACTGCCATGACTCGCACTCTTCGAAAACCATTGAGCCTGACAACAGGCTCTGTCTGCAGTGCCACCGTCCGGATATCTATGACACACCGAAGCATCACTTTCATAAGATGGATCCGGCTTTAGCCGGCGGGCAGCTTATGAGTCAGGCAAATGGTTACAGCGGTAACGTCGCCGGAGGACAGCCGGCAGGCATGGGACTGCAGACCTACCGTGCGAGTACCGGCACCAACTCTCTCATCAACCGCGGTGAACCCAAATATGTCGATGGTACGGGAGCCCAGTGCGTCAACTGCCACATGACCGGAAGGTTTTATATGGGCAATGACTACCGTCGTGACCACAGCTTCAGGATACCCCGGCCTGACCTGACGGCAAAGACAGGTGCTCCCAACGCCTGCAACGACTGTCACAAGGATAAAAGCACAGCATGGTCTCAGAGTTACATCCTGAAATGGTACGGTGAGCGGACCAGGCCGCACTACGGAGAGACTTTCGCGTCAGCGGAAAAAGGTGACCGGATCGTAATATCTGATCTGATACTCTATTCGGAGAATGAGCTCTTCCCGCTGATGGTAAGGGCGACGGCAGTCAGGTTCCTCGGACGGTACAACACCCGTGAGAGTAACCGTGCCGTGGAGCTGGCGTTAACCGATCCCGCCTCGCTGGTGCGACATACTGCGGTGATGAGCTATAACCCGGCGGACATCGCATCATATGAGAAGCTGATGATGCCTCTGCTGAATGACCCGGTCAGGGGGATAAGGGCTGAGGCTGCAATCAGGCTCTCCGAGGTTAGGGAAGATCAGCTGAGCCCTGCTGCCCGCAAAGCGCGAAGGGCCGCACTTGATGAATATGCTGAGATTAACCTTTACAATTCAGATTTCCCCGGAGGGTTGTTCAACCTGGGTATCATGTATGCCAATGCCGGTGATTTTCCGAAGGCAGAAGCCGCATACCGCGAGGCCCTCGGTGTTGATGATCAGTTTTACATGGCAAAGGTGAACCTGACAACCGTAAGTGCGCAGCAGGGGAGGCACACAGAGGCGGAAAAGCTTCTCCGCGAACTTCTCAGGGATCACCCGGATCTGCATGAACTCAACAGCTCACTGGCGATGCTGCTGGCCGAACAGGGCAGGTACGAGGAGAGCAGGGAGTTCTTCCTGAAGGCAGCAAGACTGATGCCTGACCAGACAAGGATACTGTACAACCTCGGGTTGCTCGAGAACACACTGGGAAACACCGCCAGGGCCGAGGAGCATCTGTTAAAGGCACTGAGCAGGGACCCAGGCAATTATGATTACCTGTATGCCATGGCCACATTCTCCCTCGAGCATGGAATGAAGGATAAGGCATTGAAATATGCCCGTCAGCTTGCCGACAGGTTCCCGGGTGACCAGGCCGCCAGGCAGCTGATTGATGCCGTAGGAAAAAGATGAGGAGGCGCCGGTGATGCACCTCCTCAATACAAATACCTGTATGTTAATTGGCCATGACCTGATACAGATCCGGCACCAAGGTCCGGTTCAACTACCTGTCAACCGGATACGGCTTATGCTGTGGCCACTGGCGCGGTTCTTCAGAGATTTTCTTCATCACCACCTCCACGGCTTTCATCAGTTGAGTGTCATACCCCTCTGAGTACTTTTTCGAATCAACATCAATTATAATGTCAGGCGTCACTCCCTCATTTTCCACAACCCATTCTCCCTTCTCATTGTAGATACGGTAATCAGGTGCTGTGATTGTACCACCGTCAATCAGCTCTATAAACATTGAGACACCTACCAGTCCGCCCCAGGTGCGGGTGCCTATTATCGGACCCATGCCGAACCAGCGGAACTCGTAGGGCAGCTCATCACCGCCTGAGCCGGCATACCTGTTTGTTATCAGGGCCATATGTGCATCCACGGCAAGATGTGGTATTGGCTGGTCAACAGATTGCCTGCGTGTCCAGAATGCGTGCGGTTTCTTCTGCAGGCGCTGCAGGAAGATCTCCGGGTCAAGTCCGCCGCCGTTGAACCGGCCGTCAATTACAAGCCCTTCCTTCTTCGTCTGGGAGTAGAAGTACCTCGGGAAATCAGTAGCTGATCCGTTCCAGGTGTCAGGCAGGTATATGTAACCTATCTTTCCGCCTGAGGCTTTGTCAACTGCCTTGCTGTTTGACTCCAGCCAGTCCATGTAACGGAAACTGTTTTCGCTTCCGGCCGGAACAACAGTCACCTCGCGGGCACCTGCCATCGTCGGCTTCGAGTTCACAGTAAGTGTAACCTGCTTGCCGGCCAGGCCAACAAAATAGCTGTACACCTCCCTGTCAGCCTTTATCTCGGTATTGTTAACCTTGAGAAGGTAGTCGCCCTCAGTTATATTGATACCAGGTTTTGCCAGCGGTGGCCATGCTTCGCGCGACCAGTCCTTCTCCCTGTATATCTTTTCAATCCGGTACAGGTTATTCTGGCTGTCAACCGAGTAATCGGCCCCGAGCATGCCTGTGTTTACCGGCTCAGAGCGTCTTTTGGTGTCACCACCGTAGACATAGGTATGGGAGGTGTTGAGTTCGGCTATCATCTCCCCGATTATGAAGGTGAGGTCTTGACGGCATGTGGCCTTTTCAGCCAGTTTGGAATATTTGTCCCTCATGGCGTTCCAGTCCTGCCCGTGCATTTCGGGTTCATAATAATAGTCGCGTTCCATACGCCACGCCTCGTCGAAGATCTGTTTCCACTCGCTAACCGGGTCATACCATACCTTCAGGTCGGTCAGTTTCAGTGGCGAAGCGTTGCCTCCGTCTGCGGGCATAAGTGATACCCCGCCGTCTTTCCGGAGCACGATCGTGTTTCCATCGGCGGATAGCCGGTAGTCGTCAATGCCATCGGTCAGGGCGGACTGTATCGCCGATTTGAAACTCCATGAGAAGAGGTTCATCGGCCCGTGTCCGGCTACCTCGAAACGGTTGAAGTTGCCTTCATCACTGTTGAGGTAGAACAGAGCCCTGTTGTTTACCGCAAGGTTCCGGTAGTTGCCTTTTACAACCGGGAGTGCTTCCACCCTGTCTGTAATGCCATCGAAGTCGATTCGCATTGCGGACGGTGACCCTGTTGCAGGCACTGCTGTTGTCTTTCCTGATGCTTTTGCCTTACCGGCTGCCGGGGCAACCGGAACGGCAACGGGTGACACCGCTGCAACTGGCTCCTCATCACTTTTAAACGGCATCAATGATTTCCCGTCTTTTTTAAGGGTTATCGCATAGATGCCCGCAATCTTCTGATAGACCATCTCCCACTCGAGATCACAGTATGTTGGTTCAAACCGGCGGTTTGAGATGAAGACGATATGTTCTCCGTCAGTTGTAAACAGCGGATTGAAATCGTTGAAGAGCCCGTTGCTTATGCAGTTGATGCTCTTTGTTTCAACTCCGTAGACATAAAGCTGGTATATGAATGCCTCATTCATCTTCGAGTAAACAATATACCGGCTGTCAGGTGACCATGAGTAGTCAAAGATGGATTTGACGTCAAGGGAGACGTCAACATTCTCATGTTCTTCCTTATCAACTTTTGTAATTGCCCTGGTGGCGATGTCAATAAACCAGAGTGTCAGTGTCTGGTCTGTCCAGGCAATCTTTTTGCTGTCAGGAGACCACTTCGGGGTGTGGCGGTACCCGGCGCCCAGGGAGGTAAGTTTCACGGGCTCCCCGCTACCGTCAGGGTTCATGATATAAAGCTCATATTCACCTGAAGCGTCAGAGAAGTATGCAATCCATTTTCCGTCGGGCGACCATACTGCATCCTTGTCGCGTGCTCCCGAAGAGGCAGTCAGGTTGCGTACCGGCCCCTCCTTTTCCGGGAGGGAGAAGATGTCACCCCGGGCAACCACAAGTGCCCTGCTGCCGGATGGTGAGATATCAGCCCTTGTGATGTTGCGGCTTACATCCTTCATAAACGGACGCCGCTCTTCCATGTCGGTAAGGATCTTTACAGGGACCCTGGCAGAGGCACCTGAGGCCAGGTCAAGCTTCCAGATGTCACCTCCCAGTTCATAGACAACCTGGTTTCCGCCGAAGTCGGGGTGACGAACATCGTACTCCTTATGCTTTGTGACCTGCTCAATTTTTCCGCTGACCGGATCACAGGACCAGATGTTGAGTACCCTGTCACGGTCTGAGCTGAAGTATATTTTATTGCCGATCCACATCGGCCACCTGTCGGAGCCGTCATAGTTGCTAATGTTAGTCTCCTTATCGGTTGTCAGGTCATAGATATAAATCTCCTGTGCCCTTCCTCCCTTATACCTCTTCCAGGTAGCGTTATCCTGCGAGTCCTTGTTGTAGGCTATCTTCGTCCCGTCAGGGGAAAAACTTCCGCGGGCGGCGTCATACATGATCATCTCCTCCAGTCCGGTGCCGTCAGGAGATACCATGTACATTTTAACATACCTCGAGGGACTGTTGCGGCCAGAGGTGAACATTATCTTGTTTTTCGTGCTGTTCCATCCGACGACTTCATCCATCCCGGGATGGTAGGTCACTCTTTTGATGTCGCCCCCGTCTATATTCATGACATAGACATCGGCATTGCCGTCATATTCACCGGTGAAGGCTACAAGCTTTCCATCCGGAGATATCTCGGGATATGTCTCACGGCCGTCGCTGAAAGTAAGCCTGCAGGCTGTTCCTCCATCAGCGGCAACTTTCCAGAGGTCGCCGCCGCTTGCGAAGACGATTGTGTTCCCCTGTATGTCAGGGTATTGCATGAACGGATCCTGTGCGCCGGCGGTTAATGCGGTTGCAAGAAGAATCGCTGTCAGCAGCCCGGCAAAATGGATTGCCCTGCCGGGTTGGCATTGGTTGTTTTTCATATGATTTGATGATTTAGGATTCAGATTAAAATGTCACCACCATCCACGGCCTTACAGACCATTCTGTGATGAGACCGTTCTTTACATAAGGGTCACGGCTCACAAAGTCGTGTGCAGCCTGGGGAGTGTCTCCACTGAAGATAAGCACAGCTCCGTCGGCCGGCTCAGCCAGCGCCCCGGCCATAAAAAGACGGCCGTCACTGTGGAACTCTTCAACCAGTCCGAGATGATCAGGCCGGAACATCGCCCGGCGCTCGATGTAATTATCTACTGTCTTGTAAAAGAGGATGTAATACATACTGGAGATCTTTAATTGTCACTGAATCTGATGAAACGGATATTATTCAATCTGTTATTTCAATGCCACAAGTTATAAATTTCGCCGGAAGAAAACCGGGCCGGAAATGTTAATGCTGATCCCGGATAGTTGAATTGATCTGAAAGGTTGATAGCGCCCCCGGAAGGTTGATTTCTTTTTTTTGTGAAAGATGGCAGTGTAATTTCTGAAAAGTTACTTTTACACACTGATTATCATATCAGGTCAG
>JAVEZX010000099.1:2508-9440 GCA_034002785.1 Bacteroidales bacterium | reverse complement strand
AGATAATGGCCCTTTCGTCATTCTTCCTCGTGATCTTCGAGGCGGAGGAGAGGAGCATCATGAAGACGGGGATCAGCTATCTTATACAGATGCATGTCGGGATGTTCTTCATCCTTGTAGCCTTTCTTCTTGTACAGGCTGGCACGGGACAGATGAGTTTCGATGCACTGGATGAATATTTCGCGGGGCACCGCAACCTGCCGCTCTTCCTGCTTTTCTTTGCCGGTTTCGCCATCAAGGCCGGTTTCATCCCGTTGCACACATGGCTGCCTGAGGCACATCCCGCTGCACCGTCACATGTATCAGGAGTTATGTCAGGTGTGATGATCAAGATGGGCATCTACGGGATTGTGAGGGTACTTATCTCCATGCAGTCTGACCTGCTTGTGACCGGGGTAATAATTCTGCTTGTCTCGCTTCTCACCGGGGTGATGGGGGTAATGATGGCGATAGTTCAGGGCGATTTGAAGCGGCTCCTTGCATACAGCAGCATCGAAAACATTGGCATTATCGGTATCGGATTGGGCCTGGGAGTGATAGGTCAGGCACTCAGCAATCCGGTGCTGGCCCTTCTTGGTTACTCAGGAGGGCTTCTGCATCTTCTTAACCACTCACTCTTCAAGTCATTGCTCTTTTTCAATTCCGGATCAGTGTACCTGGCAACTCACACCCGCAACATGGAGCGCATGGGAGGTTTGATGAAGAGGATGCCGTGGACCGCCGTACTGTTCCTCATCGGTTCACTGGCAATCTGCGGCTTGCCGCCATTCAATGGATTCATATCGGAGTATCTTATCTACATGGGGATGTTCAGCAGCCTTTCAGGTTCAGAACTGTATCCGTCAATGCTCATCGTTGGTTCAGTAGCGGCATTGTCTCTAATAGGCGGACTGGCGGTATTCTGCTTCACGAGGGCGTTTGGGATCACCTTTCTGGGTACACCGCGTACGGAGGCGGCTACCAATGCCACCGAAGTCAGAAGAGCCATGATAATTCCGCAACTTGTCACCGTGGCGCTGATACTTCTGATAGGGATCGGATCGCCGCTAGTGGTGAAACCGGTGTTTGAGATCGTGGCCCGGACATGGAACCTTGGTGCCCTGCCGATGGTTACCGGCGCCTTCACAGCCAACCTGACGCAGATCAGTCTTGCCGGTGGCATTTTCATTGTTCTGCTGACGGCCCTGCTTCTCTATCGCCGGTACCACCTGTCACGGACAAGCGTTACCTCCGGTCCCACATGGGGTTGCGGCTACACTGCCGCAACGCCGAAACAGCAGTACACGGCAACATCATTTGCCTATAACTATAACCACCTGGCAAAACCACTTCTGCAGACACGCAAGGAGATGGATGATATCGGGGAGGGTGAGATCTTCCCGCGCAGGCGCAGCTTCATCTCGCACAGCGAAGACTTTTTCAGGAGGGTTCTGATTGACAGGCCGGCAGACTGGACGGCCGGGCTGCTCAAGAAGATAGCAGTGATGCAGACCGGACAGATACGGCACTATATACTATATGCATTTCTTTTTATGCTCCTGGTGCTGTTGCTGGCAATGCTTAATATATTATGATGATGGCAGGATTTATACTGATAGCGGTTGCAGCCTTCTTTTTCCCGGGAATAATTCTCAGGACGAAGAGCATTGCATCGGGGCGGAAGGGTCCCGGTATATTCCAGCCTCTGAAGGATGTGGCGGTGCTGCTCAGAAAGGGAAGTGTCTTCAGTGAGACCACCGGGCTCATATTTCGCATTGCGCCATCCGTAACCCTGGTCTCGGTGCTGGGAGCCATGATGCTGCTGCCCTTCGCAGAACAGAAAGCTCTGATCGCCTTCGAGGGCGACTTCATCCTCTTTGCCTATCTGCTGGCACTGGGGAAATTTTTTACAATCATTGCCGCGCTTGATACCGGCAGCAGTTTTGAAGGGATGGGCGCCAGCCGCGAAGCACTGTTCTCCATGCTGGTGGAGCCGGCCTTCTTTGTGCTGATGGCAACGTTTGCAATGTTTACGGGGTATACATCGTTCTCAGTGATATTCAACCATTTCTTTATTACCGGGAATGATTACGTTTTGATATACAGCATTATAGGTGCCTATTTGCTTGCTCAGATCGCCATGGTGGAGAACAGCAGGCTCCCGGTGGATGATCCCAAAACCCACCTTGAGCTGACGATGATCCACGAGGTTATGATACTTGACTACAGCGGGTTTGACAAGGCACTGATCCACATGGGGACATGGCTGAAATTTACGATCTATGGCTCGCTGATCTATAACCTGGTTGTGCCGGCCGGATGGAATCTCTTCCTGAAGATAGGACTCTTCTTCGCCGTACAGGTTCTGTTTGCGGTTGTGATAGGCTTTACGGAGTCGTTCCGGGCTAGAAACAAGATGAACAAGAATCCGAAGTTCATTCTGACACTCTCAGCTATAGCGCTCATCGGATTCACTGTGATACTTATACTTACTGATAAACTGGTCTGACAGGGAATATGGTAAACTATCTCATAGTGCTTTTTGCAGTCACGCTGATGTACTTTGTCTCGGCGGAGCGGCTTTCCACATATGTCAGGCTGGTAGCGTTGCAGGGCCTTCTGCTGTGCGGGGTGGCCGTTTTCGAACTGAAGGAGGTCAACCTTGCCAACCTGCTCTTCATTGTGGCTGAGACGCTGTTGTTCAAGGCTATCCTGTTGCCATACCTGCTCAGCAGGATCATACGCAAGTCGGGTGTGACAAAGGTGCACCGGCAGGCTGTACCCGGGTTTTACCTTCTGCTCTTTTCCATAGCCGGGCTCCTTGTCAGTGTTATTCTGTCGGTGATACTCGTTAACCCGTTCATCAACTCTATTTACCTTGCCATCGCACTCTTTACGCTCTTTACCGGGCTGCTGCTGATTGTCACCCATAAGCTGATTATTTCTCATCTGATTGGTTTTCTTGTGGTTGAGAATGCTGTCTTCCTGTTTTCTCTTGCTATTGGCAATGAAATGCCGATGCTGATCAACATCGGAATACTCCTCGATATCTTTGTAGGTGTCCTTATACTGGGCTTCTTCGGGCTTCGCCTGAAACCTCATACGAACGAACTGACGATGCTAAAAGACTAGGGATGCTGCTGCTGATCTTTTTCATAGTGTCCCTTGCCCTGAGTGGTCTGACACTCCTCTCCGGGAGCAGGGGGATGACGCGGGTCCTCACCCTGGTGTTCTCTGCGCTGCTTCTGGCGGTTACTGTGCATGCGTGGCTGAGCAGGGGCAGCACCGAGCTCACATATTTTACCTATGACAGTACGGCAGTGCTGCTGCTTTCGGTTCTGGCACTGCTTACACTGCCTACCGTATACCATGGGTTCATCTATACCCGTGATGACACGGTGAAGCGCAATAACATATATCATTCCGGGCTGATTGCGTTGATGACATTCATGGCAGGAGCCTACCTGGCCAATACGATGACGGTTCTCTGGATATTTGTGGAAGCCACCACCCTGGCTGTGGCGGTGCTCATATACCATGACCGCACTGAGATGGCGCTCGAGGCTACATGGAAGTATGTCTTCATCTGCTCCACAGGAATAGCTCTTGCCTACCTGGGCATCCTTTTCCTCGGATTCATCTACGGCAGGGGGGATGCTCCCAACCTCTCATTCTCCTCATTCGCCCGTGTCCTGAGCAATGCCGATCCGATGTACCTCAGGATAGCATTCATCTTTGTACTTGTGGGATTCAGTACCAAGATGGGGCTCTTCCCGATGCACACCGTCACAATTGATGCCCACTCCGTGGCGCCGCCGCCGGTGAGCGCCCTTATATCCACAACCCTTATGAATGTAGGGTTCCTGGCTATCTACAGGGTATACACTCTCTTCGCCTCCACGGCGGTTCTGCCATTTATGAACCATGTGCTGGTACTGGCGGGACTGCTTTCGATTCTGGTATCTGCAGGGTACATGCTCAAAGCGAAGCACCTGAAGCGTATGCTTGCCTACTCGAGTCTCGAGAACATGGGACTGGTGGCGATAGCCCTCGGCACAGGGAAGTACGGTTACTATGCCGCCCTGTTGCTGGTGGTGCTGCACTCCCTTGCCAAGTCGAGCCTCTTTTACCAGATGGGGCAGCTCTCCCGGATACTGCATACATTCAAGCTTGACGATAGCGGAAGGTACATGAAGCTCTACCCGGCAGGAGCCATGGTGTTGCTTACCGGGATGATCTGCATCCTGGCTATACCTCCCTCGGGCATGTTCATCTCCGAGTTCATGATCTTCAAAGCCATGGTAAGCAACGGCCAGTGGGTCGTACTGACGACTGCTGTTATCCTGCTCTGCTTTGTCATATACGCTATGAGCACCAGGATAATGCATGTGAGTTTCTCATCGCCGAGGAACGAAAACGAACTGCAGCTGCCGGGCAGTGTAAGTCCCGCCGAGACTGTCAGCCAGTTTATACTTCTCGGTATTGTGATCATGGTCTGCTTCTGGCAACCGCCATTCCTTGTTGAACTAATCAACAGCAGTATCTCACTGCTTCCCTGGTAGAAATGATAAGCAACAGCATTTATACTGAAGTAAGAAACGGGTCCGCACCGGTTGGCATTTCTGAAATACCTGTGCTTGACTACGACCGGTTTTTTGATGAGATCTGTATCATGCTCGGTGATGAACGTTTCCATTGCCTGACCTATTTCTGTTATCCTGCCGGTGGTGTTCTGAAGTTCATTTGCTGCATTGCAGATGACGGCTCTGGTACTATAAGGATAATGAGCCACGAGAAGAGCGGCGAAGCTCCCTTGCGCTCACTGACGGCCCGGGTTTATGCAATGCACATATTTGAGCGGGAAATTGCTGAGAATCACGGGGTGGCGTTTCAAGATCATCCGTGGCTCAAGCCGGTTAGGTACCCTCACGACAGGGCAGACCGTCAGAGTGTGATGGATAATTATCCCTTCTATGAAATTGAAGCTGAGGAACTGCACGAAGTGGGCGTCGGACCGATTCATGCGGGAGTTATTGAACCCGGACATTTCCGGTTCATCTGCAACGGAGAGAAGGTGCTTCACCTGGAGATACAACTGGGATACCAGCACAGGGGCATTGAGAGGCTGTTAATTGATAGCGGAGCCGGATTGCGAAGTGCTATTCTTGCCGAGAATATTGCGGGTGATACTGCTGTCGGTCACGGACTGGCCCATGCACAGCTGGCTGAGTCACTTGCCCTTTTTGAACCTCCCGCTGCGCTGCAGGCAGAAAGATGCATAGCACTTGAGCTTGAACGCATTGCCGTGCATATAGGCGACACAGCAGCATTGTGCGGCGACGTGGCTTACCAGCTCGGACAGGTGGCCTGCGAGGCACTCAGGACCATGGTGATCAACACCACACAATACTGGTGCGGAAACCGGTTCGGGAAGGGGATGATCCGTCCCGGGGGGACCAATTTCCCTATGACGGAAGATATTGCCGGAGAGATACTCAGGGTGCTGGATGAGGTTGACAGGCGTTTTGGCAACGTTGCCGACTGCGTATACATCCTGCCGAGCGTGCTCGGACGGTTTGAGGATATCGGAACCGTCACCCGGGCTCAGGCGGTGTCCGTCGGTGCGGTGGGGATGGCTGCCCGCACCTGCGGGGTGCCGAGAGACATTCGCGCTACCCATCCCTTCCAGCAGTACCGGCAGACCGCTGTTGCTGCCGTGATGCAGGAAAGCGGCGACGTCCTTGCCCGTGGAAGACTGAGAGCTATGGAGGTAAAGGAATCAGTCAGAATCATCCGCACGCTGATCGATGAATGGCGGAAGGATGGTGGTGAAAGCAGCCGGCCAAAATATGACCTTGATTACAGGCCGGACAGTCTTGCGATCTCCGTCACCGAAGGGTGGAGAGGGGAGATATGCCATGTTTCTGTCACCGACCACGAGGGCAGGTTACTGGTGTACAGGATCAAAGACCCGTCCGTGCATAACTGGATGGCACTGGCACTGGCGGTACGCAACCAGGAAATATCGGATTTCCCGGTATGCAACAAAAGCTTTAACCTGTCGTATTGCGGACATGATCTGTAATGAAAAGAGCGTTGGATTATTGAGGCAGGACAAAGATGTAGTGCCAGGCATGAGATTGCGAAACCGAACTGTATTTAATCAATTGTCAACGGAATGTTAAAGGAAATAAAGATACTGTCGGATCACGGCAAACAGTTTGTGCCCGATCTCCGGAATCAGCCGGTTTCAGAACGATTCAGAGGCAGACCGGTCATATCCGCAGATATCACATCCGTTCAGGTCCGGAGAGCTGCAGTATTGTGTCCTGCAGGAGCCATTGACGGCGACAGCGGCGCCATCGACCTGGGCAGGTGCACCTTCTGCAATGAGTGTTCACTGGCAATGCCGGAAGTATACCGGTTCACGAATGACTACCGTATTGCCGCTACTAAAAGGGAAGACCTGATCATCAGACCGGGGCATGACGGCCCGCTCAGGATAGATGAGACCGTAGTCAGTAAGGAGGTCCGAAGGATGTTCAGAAGATCGCTGAAGCTGCGGCAGGTGTCAGCGGGAGGCGACAACTCCTGTGAGATGGAGCTTGGGGCGGCGGGAAACGTGAACTTTGATATGGGCAGGTACGGTATTGAGTTCGTGGCTTCGCCCCGTCATGCCGACGGCCTTGTCATCACGGGACCGGTATCTGAAAACATGGCAAGGGCGCTGGATATCTGCTACGATGCGACCCCTGCGCCAAAAGTCATCATCCTCGTCGGCACCGATGCAATCAGTGGCGGGCTCTTTGCCGGCAGTCCGGCTCTTAAGAGGGATTTCATTGAAAGTCACCATATTGATCTCTACGTTCCGGGCAATCCTGCCCATCCGCTGACGTTCATCAACGGGGTGATGGATCTGCTGGGCATCTGATCAGGCAACAGAATTCAGGCAA
>JAVEZX010000099.1:0-2408 GCA_034002785.1 Bacteroidales bacterium | reverse complement strand
TCATCAGTGCGTCCGTATTTGCCAAAGTCCTCCGCAACAGTAGAGGGATCAACCAGCATGACATTCTCCTTTCCCAGTACTGCAGCCATTGATGCAGAAGCTGCGGTTACCAGACCCGGGTCATTCTCCACGGGCGGAGTAAACTCGTTTGCAAAGGTGATCACCGGCATCATCTCCTGTGGCAGTCCTGCGGCCAGGGCATTTCCATTGGCAATCCGGACCAGCGCCTCTTTGATCTGCCGGTAGACACCGTCGGAGAAAAACCTCAGCGTCAGCTTCATCTCCACCTCGCCGGGGATTATATTATGCTTGGTGCCGCCATGGATAGCGCCGACGGTTACAACTGCAGGATAGACAGGGTTGATCTCGCGACTGACAATAGTCTGGTAATCGAGTATTATTTTTGCCGACAGCACAACAGGGTCTATTGTTTTATGAGGCATCGCTCCGTGTCCGCCTACCCCAAAGACTTTTATGTCGGCAGAGTTGACTCCAGCGAAGATTGCTCCCGGGAAATATCCGACGGTGCCTGTTGGCAGGTCGGGACTCACATGGTAGCATAGGGCGTAATCGGGTTTTGGGAACCGGATGTAGAGGCCATCGGCTATCATCTGTTCCGATCCTCCGCTGACCTCCTCGGCAGGCTGGGCTACAGCCACCAGGGTTCCTTTCCATTTGCCCTTCAGGGCTGCCATTGTTTTAAGTGTTCCATGCCATACGGTCATGTGCAGGTCATGTCCGCATGCGTGCATAACGGGTGTCTCAGGGCTCTGCGGCGTTGCTGCCGTAACGATGCTGGCGAAAGGCAATCCGGTAGTCTCCCTGACAGGCAGGGCATCCATATCGGTGCGTAGCATTATTACGGGACCTTTACCGTTGCGCAGAACGCCAACCACACCGTTACCGCCTACACCGGTGGTTACTTCAAATCCCAGCCTTCCTAGTACATCAGCCATCTTTGCTGCGGTTTTGAACTCCATCAGTGACAATTCGGGGTTCTGATGAAGATCGCGGTACATCGCCTCTGCTGTCGCTATTGATGACTCAACCTCTTTTCTGATTAATTCATTGATATCCTGGCCATAAGCCGTTATGGAAATAACGGCCGGCAGGAGCAGAGTGTAAAACCTAGTGCTTTTCATTGTAACAGGCTTGATGCATTCAAATTTACCAATATTAATATATCCGGGTCAGGTATGATGAAAAATAAGGGAGGTTCAGTTTTAATTAGGGCTTTTTACTAACTTAGTTTCTTCATTGCAACATTACCCAATTATGAAAAGAGAATTACTAATCGGAACGATTGCATTTATGGGAACACTATTATTAACCTCATGCGGGCAGGGCGGCAAACAGTCAGCCCCTGAGGCGGAATTCACCTATGAGGTTGACAGGTTCGAGGATATCAGCGTGCTCAGATACCGGCTGCCGGCTTTCGAACAGCTCACAACCGCCGAAAAGGAGTTCATCTACTACCTCTCAGAGGCAGCGTTGTGCGGACGTGACATCCTGTGGGACCAGAATTTCAGATACAATATGGCCATCCGCAAGACCATCGAAGCTATTATAGATACCTACTCCGGTGACAAAGAAAGTGCGGATTACAAGGCATTCATAACCTATGCAAAACGGGTCTTCTTTGCCAACGGGATCCATCATCACTATTCGAATGACAAGTTTGTGCCTGGATTTTCCTCGGACTATTTCGCTCAGCTGGTTAACGGTTCTGATGCCGCAAGACTGCCATTGAAAGAGGGGCAGACCGCCGCTGATCTGGCAGCCCTGCTTACCCCGGTGCTGTTTGATGCTTCGCTTTATGCGAAAAAGGTAGACCAGACGGAAGGAACAGATATGATCACCGCCTCGGCGAACAACTTCTATGAAGGAGTGACACAGGCCGAGGTTGAAAAGTATTACGCAACACTTGCTGATCCTGCTGACCCGAGGCCTGTTTCCTGGGGACTGAACACGAAAGTGGTCAAGGAGGATGGCAAGGTGACTGAGATTCTGTGGAAGAGCGGCGGGATGTACGGTCAGGCCATCGATAAGATAGTCTACTGGCTGGAAAAGGCGCGGGATGTTGCGCTGAGCGAAACGCAGAAACAGGAGCTTGAACTGCTGATTCAGTACTACAGGAGCGGGGACCTGAAGACATGGGACGATTACAATGTTCTCTGGGCGGGAAACACCGGTCTCTCGGTCGATTATATCAACGGATTTATAGAAACCTACAATGACCCGATGGGGATGAAGGCAACCTGGGAAGCTGTTGTTGATTACAAGGATACGGAGGCTTCCAAAAGAACCGGGATGATAACTGAGAATGCACAGTGGTTTGAGGATCACTCACCTGTTGACCCGCAGTACAGGAAGGAAAAGGTTACCGGTGTGGCTGCCAGCGTCATCAA
>JAVEZX010000098.1:0-9467 GCA_034002785.1 Bacteroidales bacterium | reverse complement strand
AAGAATTTTGAGGACGAGGAGGTACAATGTTCCGTAATCAGGGCATCGCCAATCACAATATGGGTGTGAGGTGTGCAAACATTCATTGTGGGCGTCTCCCGGTCAGCTGTGCTGCCCAGGAACTGTACCTCAACAGAGACCGGCCAGTCCTGGTTCAGTCCGATTGTTGCCGGATCCTGGCAGTGGAACATGATACCGCTGTTGCGGTAGCCCCATGAAGGACCGCCGGGAGCCTGTTCGCCGGTGAACCGGTACTCAACACGCAACTTATACGAGGAGAAGGGCTCCCTGTAATATATGTGCCCGAATTCGTACCTGAAGGTGTCATATTCTGAGAATGAGACCTTCATAATGCTATCCTCCACCCGGAACGTGTTCCTGTAATTTTCGCCCAGGGGTGACCCCTTGATCTTAATCACCCAGCCGTCAAGGTTCTCTCCGTTGAAGAGCTGAATCCACTGTTCCTTCTCTTTAGGAGCACAGGAGGTGATCATCAGGGTGATCGTGGTAAAGATTAGTAGTTTTTTCATCCTTCTACAATTCTTAATGGTCTACGACCATTTACATACGTTAACGTCTTGATATACAATTCTATATGCCCTACGGGCATGTTTTGCAGCACTATTGCCTTCCCTGCAACCCGGCTCCTTCTCCGCCAGCTGGCGGATCGGCCCTCTATTGCCTACTGCCTATTGCCTGCTGACTGAAGAATAACCTTCTCAATCCCGGCCGCATCATACCCGCACTCATGCCACAGCTCCTGCTGCGTACCATGCTCCACGAAATAGTCGGGAATGCCCATACGCTTTATATCCACAGAATAACCGTGATCAGCTGCAAACTCCAGCACGGCGCTGCCAAAGCCGCCCTTTATAATACCGTCCTCCACAGTTATGATCTTCCTGAATTGTTTCATGACGCTGTGCAACACCTCCTCGTCAAGCGGATTGGCGAAACGCATGTCATAATGCATCAGGGTTATGCCCTTACTAAGCAGGGAAGCAGCCGCCTCAACAACAAAATTACCGGCATGACCGATGCTCAGCACAGCAATGTCATCACCCTCGCTGATCAGCCTTGCCCGGCCGACAGGTATCTCCTCAAATGGTTGCTGCCAGTCGCATATCACTCCTGTTCCGCGCGGATACCGGATGCTGAACGGCCCCTTCACGCTGTCAAGCTGCGCCGTATACATCATGTTGCGTAGTTCGACCTCATCCATCGGGGCAGCTGTTATCATGCCCGGAATATTTCTCATGAAGGCGATATCAAAAAAGCCGTGGTGAGTTGCCCCATCGGTACCCACCAGTCCTCCGCGGTCCATGCAGAAGATCACTTTCAGACCCTGGATGGCCACATCGTGCACCACCTGGTCATATGCCCGCTGCATGAATGATGAGTAGATATTACAGAACGGAAGCATTCCGTTTGCGGCCATTCCGGCGGAGAAGGTAACAGCATGCTGTTCACAGATGCCAACATCAAATGCCCTGTCAGGCATCTCCTTCATCATTATATTCAGAGAGCAGCCTGAGGGCATGGCAGGAGTGATTCCTACAATCTTCTCGTTTTGCCGTGCCAGTTCCAGGAGTGTATGTCCAAAAACCTCCTGGTAAAGAGGGTGTTTGGAACACTGGGCCGGCTTTATCAGCTCACCGGTGCATTTGTCAAATTTGCCCGGTGCATGAAAGACGGTCTGCTGTTCCTCAGCCCTGGGAAATCCCTTTCCCTTGACGGTGATGCAGTGAAGCAGCTTTGGACCGGGAATTGTTTTCAGGTCCTCAAGTACCCGGGTGAGATGCATGACATCATGCCCGTCTATCGGACCGAAATATCTGAATTTCAGTGCCTCGAACATATTACTCTGCTCGAGTACCGTACCTTTGATACCGTTTTCGATCTGTGCTGCCAGGATACGTGCCCTGTTTCCAACGCGATTATATCGTCCGAGCAGCCGCCATACCCTGTCCTTGAAACGGTTGTAGGTCTGACTTGTAGTGATGTCAAGAAGGTATTCCTTGAGTGCACCGACGCTGGCGTCAATCGAAATATTATTGTCATTGAGTATTACAAGCAGATCGGCCTTCTGGTTGCCGGCGTTGTTCAGTCCCTCGAAGGCCAGTCCGGCCTGGAGGGCCCCGTCGCCGATCACTGCGACCACCTTGCGTTTCTCCTTCTTCGCCTGGGCGGCGACAGCCATACCGAGTGCTGCGGAGATTGATGTTGAGGAGTGTCCCACACCAAAGGCATCATATTCGCTCTCTGCCATTCGCGGAAAGCCACTGATGCCCTTGTATTTGCGGTTTGTGTGAAACTGAGCCTTTCTCCCTGTGAGAATCTTGTGACCGTAGGCCTGGTGCCCTACGTCCCATACTATCTTGTCATATGGTGTATTATAGACATAGTGGAGGGCAACGGTCAACTCAACCACTCCGAGGCTGGCCCCAAAATGACCCGGATTGGTGCTTACCTCGTCAATGATGTGCTGTCTGAGCTCGTCACTGAGTTTGACAAGCTCAAGCCTGTCAAGCTTTCTGAGGTCTTCAGGTGTATTTATATTTTCTAACAGCCGTTCTTTTGATGACATCTGGTTAGGTTGTCAGGTAATGGCACAAAGATACTTATATTTTAATTTTTGCCGAGGATCATTAATGTCCTGAGAATTTGCCTTGATACAACCTTCCCCTCGGTTGGTGGTAAAATTTAATCGTTGTTAATTAATCACCCGGTAATTAAGAACAGCATTGGGCATTTATTGTTTATTTCGCATCAGTTGCACAGAAAAAATTGCCATTTTATGAGAGCACTGAAAATTCTGTTACCTGCACTGCTGATCGTATTGACGGCGGTCTCATGCGTCACGGGAAAGAGGTACAACAACCTCACTGACAGGAATCTGATGCTGATGGAGGAGCGTGACTCCCTGAAGGCTGAGAATATCTGGCTGACTATGTCAAACAGGGAGCTGACGGCGAAGTCGAGGCAACTTACCGAAGATACCGGCAGGCTCACCGGAGACCTGGAAAAGACCCGCAATGAGCTCAGCCAGTCGCGCGACGATGTCAGTCGCCTTTCAACGCGTTATGAAGAGCTTCAGAAGGCTCAGGCGGAGCTGGCTGCCGGCAAGGCACAGGAGACGCAGAGGCTGCTGGCCGAGCTACAGCGTGCACAGACGGAGCTGCAGCAGCGCGAGGATCTCATGCGTGACCTGGAGATGAACCTGGATACCAAAAAAGCAACGCTTGAGGAGTTGACCTATGAGCTGGAGAAGCGCAACACCAGGCTGGCGGAGCTGGAAAAGATGCTCGACGCACAGCAGAAGGCTGTCAAGGCCCTGAAGGACAAGGTATCTGATGCCCTGTTCGGGTTCGAGAACAACGGCCTGACTGTGACGATGAAAAACGGCCAGGTCTACGTCTCACTGGATGACAAGCTCCTTTTCAAGACAGGCAGCTATGAGATTGATGCCAATGGCCGTGCCGCACTGCGCAAGCTCGGAGCCTTGCTTGAGAAGAACACGGATGTGACAATTACTATTGAGGGGCATACTGACGATGTACCTTACCGGGCCGCGCCGGGCCAGCAGATACTGGATAACTGGGACCTGAGTGTCAAGAGGGCAACCACTGTTGTAAGGGTCCTCACGCAGGATACACACATCAATCCCAAAAGGCTTGTTGCCTCGGGGCGAAGCGAGTTCGTGCCGGTTGATGCGCTGAAGACTCCGGATGCACGTCAGAAGAACAGAAGGACGGAGATAATACTTACCCCTGACCTGACTGCACTGTACAGAATTCTGGAGAGTTACTAGAGGCCGGGGCCTGATTTCCGCAGCCGCTCTGCCGGATGACTGAGAGACACCTACTGATTCCGGTCAGGCTGGCCAGAGCTATTCATTGAACTCACCCAGCCTCACATTCAGCTTTCTGAGAGCCTCAACCAGGTCATCCTCGGGCTTCAGAAAGTCGAAGTCCTTCCAATAGCCGGGATCATAGCCGGTAATTGTCTCGGAAAAAATAGAATAGACCGGAGCAAGCTCTTCATGATCGAAGCGGGAGACATTATCACTTCGGTGTTCGGTTATTGCAAGCTCGAAGAAGACGTTGAAGCGACTGCTGAAAACCCTCTTTCTGGACCTGGCTGAAAAGCCGAGATCACCCCTTACGTGCGAGAGGTAGTACCTGCCATCGATATCCCTGTAACGTGCACGGTATCTCACATATTCAGGCCTCATTGAGTACTCCCTCGGGAGTCTGCTGATAAAGGATTCGCCGGTCTGGTCAACATAGAGAGGGTTCACCTCAAACTCTGCCAGCATCACGCTGTAGTTGTCGACATTTATGTAGATGTCACCCTGCATCAGGGGCTCGGTTACCCATGGCTTCTGCCTGAATGAGATCACGAATGCAGTCTGGTCATCAATTGTCACTATGTCTGTCAGGTGGTATTCGTAAGTGTTTAAGGATCCAGGGTCAAGAAAATCAAAGAGATGTCTCATCCCGTCCAGTGAGAGCGTGGCGCTGAGTCCCGCTTTCAGTCTTACGGCCAGGGTGTCTTTCGCCTCCAGGTTTTCGATCTTCCGGCTGCGTATCACCTTGATCTGGTCATTCTGCAGCGACCTGGCATAGGGGCTTTTGTAGATCTTCACCACAGCCTCGGAGTAGATCTGTGGCTCCTTTCTGCGATAAACACCTTCGCGGTAGAAGCCTGTCAGCAGGGCAGGAGAGGTGCCGTAGTTGGATGCCACCGAGGAGATTGCCTTTCGGATGATAAGGAGAGGGTCCTGTGCCCTTATTATGATCTCCGGTATCGGGATGAAGTCCCGGTCCATCGTGATTGTCATAACGTTTCCCGGAAGGCTTTTTACAGGAAGCAGCCGGTTGACAAATCCCACGTATGAGACTGAGAGGGTATCATCCAGGTTCTCTTCGTTTATCCGGAGGATGAAGTCGCCGTTATAGTTGGTTACAGTGCCTTTTCCGCGATGGGTTATTCCGATGGTTGCATAGGGGAGGGGTTCAGAGGTTTCGGCATCAATGATCTTGCCGCCTATTGAAAGGAACATTGGAAGAGAGTCGGTGGGCGGCTCAGGCCTTTGGGGCATGGCAGTCTCGAGGTAAAGGATGATATGCCTGCCCAGAACAGCATAGTTGATTTCCGGGTTGCCCGATACGGAGTCAAGGATCTCGCTGACAGGCATCTCCCGGTCAGGCAGTCTGAAAGGTCTTTCGGGGTTGATTATCCGTGTGTCATAAGTAAAGAGATAGCCTGTGAGTCTGGTTACCTCACTCATGGCCCTGGATGCCTTAATGCTGTTTCCCGGCAGTCTGAGCTGCCTGTCCAGGAGGCTCTCCTGCGGGAAAGACCGCAAACTGATCAACAGCAGACCGGCAACCAGGGTCATACGGAATGCTGCTGATCCTGTAGGCCACGTCATCTCACTTCAGGCTTGTCAGCGAAAGAGGACATATGTAACTCCCTCCCTGACCGAACGAAGGTTAAAGGTAGTGCAAATCAGTTTAACAATTGTATCCTGCGGCTGCCGTTCAAAGGGAGAGGTAAGTCTGAAGTCAGCAATTTCAGGGTCAGCAACCTTAATGTCTATGCCATAGGCACGTTTCAGGTCTTCAAACACCACCCCAAGCCGTTCGCCTTCATAAATCAGCATGTCTGTATGCCAGGCGAGATAATTCACGTTGGTGTTAAGTGCCCTCGAGGCATTGCTGTCCGAGACTCTGCCGATATACTCCGGCTCCAGTGTAATGCTCTGTTCCCCATCCTCACTGGTAACCATCACCTTCCCGGAGGCAACAAAAACCTCCACCTCGCTGTCTGCATTTTCTGTGATTACGTTGAACGATGTGCCAAGCACCTTCACGCTTGCTTTGCCGGCATCAATGATGAAAGGGTGTTCCTTATCGGGAGCTATATCGAAGTAGGCTTCGCCACTGAGCGATACCCGGCGTGATTCACCCCTGAAGCTCTTTGGATAGGTCAGCCGGCTGTCACGGTTAAGGTATACGGTGCTGCCGTCGGCGAGGATAACTGCGATGTTCTTTTCATCTGCGGATGAAGCTACCGTTATCTTCTGCGGGGCGGCCACCTCAAAGAGAAGCCAGCCTGCGCCTGCCACAATCAAAACCATTGCTGCTATCCTGGCAAAGGTTGTGATGAACGAATTCCTGCGTACGGGCAGGGACACGGAGGGGCTGGCATCCTCTATCCTGCGGTTTAGCTTCGCCCAGGCCCTGTCAACATCAATTGTCTCCTGTTCCGGATCTTTCAGATCATTCCAATTTTTCATTATTTCTGCCTCTTCACTGACCAGTATACGGGCATCCTCACTGCTGCCGCTCTCTTCTCCCGAGAGCCATGCTGCAGCGCCTGCCCATTCGCGGTCACTCCAGTTGTCTGTATGTTTTTTTTCTTTCATTATTCTGCAAGTGCTTTTCGGAACTCTTTCAGTGCCTTTCCCATATCTGCCTCCACCGTTTTCAGGGAGACAGCAAGTTTGTCTGCTATTTCGCTATACTTTAACCCGTCAAACCGGCTCATCCGGAAGATCATGCTGCATCTTTCCGGCAGCCTCTCAAGCACCCGGGCTACCCTGGACTGCAGCTCATGGTAATAGATCTCTTCCGTCACCGGCTCATTGGCCATTTCAGCACCGGCGACAACCTCGCCGGCATGGCGACTTACAACCTTCTGGTGCTCGATATAGTGAAGTGCCCTGTTGTGCACCGATTTGAAGAGATACCCGTTCAATGAACTTTCTATTCTCAGGTTTTCCCTGTCCTGCCACAGCCTGAAGAAAAGGTCCTGTACTATCTCTTCTGCTGCGTCATGGTCCCTGATCAGGGTTTTCGCATAGCGAACCAGCGAAACATAGGAGGATCTGAACAGCTTCTCAAACTCCTGTTTGTCGCCCTGTCTGATCCTCCCGGTTATTTCACTGTCGCTCTGCATGGGTCTGCAATGCCTGCTTCTACTCTGTCCTGTCGCTGAATTTTACTTTCCTGCTGAGTTTGCGTATGGCTGCCTCTATGCTCTGGTCCGGTTCAATCACGTTGTAATCGCCCCAGAATTCAGGGTCAGCAAAGGCTGCCACCTCTTCGGTAAAGAAATCTGAAGGCTTTATTCTCTCCTTGTTCGAGAACTTCACAACATCTTCCTCGGTACGGTCGGTAACTGCAAGTTCGGACATTGTAGTATAGTTGGTATTGAAGAGTTTCTTCTTCCAGTCGACCTTGAATTTCACTTCTGCCCTTGAGTGGGTAAAGTACCATTTGCCGTTCTGCTCGCGGTAGCGGACCATATATGAGGTCAGTTCGGGAGTCACCTGCATGCCCATCGGCTTCTTCCTGATGAACATTGAGGCTGCCAGTTCCTTGTTTTCAAGATTGAAGGAGAACTCGGCCTGAGCCACGGCGTAGGTTTCGATATCTATGAAGAGCCTGCCCTGGTAAAGGGGTGTTGTTATGGAAGGTTTCTGGTAGAAATTTATGACGTAGTTGGTTCTGTCGTCTATAACCACGATGCTTGCCAGCTCGAGGTCATACTGGTTGATAGCTTCCCTGGTAAGGAAAGTTTCGGGATTCTTCACCACATCAAGATAGAGTGTTGTTGTGGGGCCGCCCTGCAGCTTGAACAGAACGGTGTCCATCTTCTCCACGTCATTGCTTTTCCTGCCCTTGTATATCCTGACTGCGTCATACCTGAGGTCATTCTGATAGGGGGCCTTGAAGACTTCAACAACAGCCTCTCCGATTGAGATGTAATTGCGGTTTTTGCGTATGGTCTCACGGTAGAAGCCGGTCATGTCATTTGCCATCAGAGGGTAGTTATCATTAAAGCGGTTGATCACCTGTTCCATAATATCTTCCGGAACCAGCGGTTTCACGATTACTTCCTTAATAGGTATCATGGCTGTCTCGAGGGCAATAACATTACGCTGCCCGTTGGTCTTCATCTCGTCCACGGCCATGACTTTGTTCTTGTACCCTACATATGAGAATTCGAGCTTGCCGGTTTCTCCTTCCGGCAGTTTGAGGGTAAATTCCCCGTCAAGGTTGGTAACAGTTGAGATGTTGCTCCCCTGCACTGCGATGCCGGCGAAGATAAGAGGCTGGTTGGTTTCTGCATCAATCACCCTTCCCCTGATTGTGGTCACCTGCTGCTGGTCCCTCTTCGGTTTGTCCGCAGCGGATGATGCCATTGCATCACCGGCTGTCATAACCAGGAGCAGGGCCGAAGCGATTGCTGTAAAAATGATTCTTGTTTTCATGGTCTTTCTATTTTTTTCAGTTTGTTATCCGGATCAATGATTCATAATAAAGACCGGAATAGTCCCCTCATCCCTATACAGTAACTGAAAAAAATTGTTCATTTGCTGCTGTTATGGCTCCCAGATACCTGAATGCAAGTTACTCTCTTTTCTCTTATGCAGCCAGAAGATACGCCGGCTTCTCTCTCATTCCGCCACTGCCCCCAGCCATCAGCATTGAGTTAAGCAGCTGCTGCAACCTTTACTGTCCTGAGTGTTTTACCGGTGCGGGACTGCTGACAAGAAAGGCTTCGTTCATCAGTTACAGTCAGGTTGCTGACATTGCCTCCCAGCTTCGGGGACATGTTATCTCGACATGGCTCAGTTTCCAGGGTGAGCCGATGATGCACCCCGAATTTTTCAGGATAGCTGAACTCTTCCGCGGACTGAGCCCCGTGATTTCAACCAACGGTCATTATCTTGACAGGGAGAGCTGCATAAGCCTGGCCGGGTCACCGCTAAAAAAGATAATAGTCTCCTATGACGGTGTCAGTCCTGAGTCTTACACGATGTACAGGAGGGGTGGTGATCATGCGCTTGTCACGGAAGGCATCAGGAGGCTGACTGCAGCAGTCAGGGAGAGGAATTCAAAGCTGAAGGTTGTCCTTCAGTTTCTGGTTCACAGGCACAATGAGCATGAGGTGCGCGCCGCCGCCGCTTTTGCAGCATCTGTGGGGGCGGGTTTCAGGATCAAGAGCATGCAGCTTCTTGATCCTGAAAGGGCAGAAGAGTGGATGCCATCGGACCGGCGGAAGGCCCGATACCCGGTAAGCGGCGGCGGCGCACGGCCGGCCAGCGTTGCGCCGTCAGCGGGCTGCCTGAGGATGTGGACCTCGGCAGTGATTACCGCTGACGGCGACGTAGTGCCGTGCTGTTATGACAAAAATGCAGGTCATGCGATGGGAAACCTGGCAAACAGCACCTTCCGTGACATATGGCAGGGTGAGAAGTACCGCATCTTCCGGGACAATGTAATGAAAGATCGCCGGCTGACAGACATATGCAGCAGCTGCCCCCAGGGCACACACTTATTCTTCAGCAGGTGAAGAATTTTTACACTTGGTCAGATTCTCATCATTTACTAACTTTATCCGATTCAAACCGCAAACCCTATGAAAATCCTGAAAGTCATCCTCACAGTCCT
>JAVEZX010000097.1:0-9524 GCA_034002785.1 Bacteroidales bacterium | reverse complement strand
CCCTCTTGACCTTCCTCACCTGAGCAGCCTGCTGACTTACAGACATGTTCTTGTGAATAACGCCTATGCCTCCCTCACGGGCAATGGCAATGGCAAGATCAGCTTCGGTTACCGTATCCATGGCAGCTGAAACTATTGGAGTGTTGATGGTTATGTTCCTGGTGAACCTGGTACGCAGGTCAACATCACGCGGAAGTATCTCCGAGTAGGCCGGAAGCAGAAGCACATCATCGAAGGTAAGACCTTCAAACAGCAGTTTATCTTCAGAGAATGACATCGGGCAAGGTTTTTTAACTGGGGCGAAAATTACAAAAAAATGACAAGCAGCGGCATATCTTAAATGTCAATTAAAGGTTAAAAATGCGATTGAGTTAT
This sequence comes from Bacteroidales bacterium, assembly GCA_034002785.1. Lineage (GTDB taxonomy): Bacteria > Bacteroidota > Bacteroidia > Bacteroidales > VadinHA17 > SR-FBR-E99. The sequence continues at coordinate 9,149 of JAVEZX010000097.1, read as the reverse complement.
TAAATTTGTATTAAACTGCATCTCAGACCATGCTGCCGGACATCTACAGGGAAACCCTTGCACGGTACTGGGGATTCACCTCCTTCAGGCCACTGCAGGAGGAGATCATCGAATCAGTGGTCTCCGGAAAGGATACCGTGGGCCTCCTGCCCACCGGCGGCGGCAAATCAATAACTTACCAGGTCCCGCCCCTGGCAGCCGACGGCCTCTGCCTCGTCATAACTCCACTGATAGCCCTGATGAAAGACCAGGTGGCCAGGCTCAAGACGATGAATATCAAGGCTATGGCCATACACAGCGGGATGACCCGCGAAGAGGTGGAGATAGCACTTGACAACGTGCTTTACGGTGACTACCGGCTGCTGTATGTCAGCCCTGAACGGCTGCAGACCCCTCTCTTCAGGGCAAGACTGCCACGGTTTAACTTTACCCTCGTGGCCGTGGATGAGGCTCACTGTATATCACAGTGGGGATTCGACTTCAGACCCTCTTACCTCCATATCGCCGAAATCAGGGAGATGATGACCGAGGAGGTGCCATTCCTGGCTCTCACAGCTACGGCAACCCCCAGGGTTGTTGAAGATATCGTGGAAAGACTCCGGATGAAGAATCCCAAAGTGCTGAAAACCAGTTTTAACAGACCTAATATTACATATGTCGTCAGGGAAGTCGAGGATAAGAGCGCCTATGTCCTTCGAAGCCTGAGGAAAGAGCAGGGTTGCGGAATCATCTATGTTAACAGCAGGAAAAGATCAAAGGAGGTTGCCGAACTGCTGGTGGCAAACAGCATAAAAGCCGATTTCTATCACGCCGGACTGCCCCAGGAGATGCGGGACAGGAAACAGGTCGCCTGGACCGCCGGCGAAACCCGCGTAATTGTCGCTACCAACGCCTTCGGAATGGGAATAGACAAGGCCGATGTACGGTTCGTCATACACTGGGACTGCCCTGACTCCATAGAGGCTTACTACCAGGAATCAGGGCGGGCGGGACGCGACGGAAAACCTTCATTCTCTGTGCTCCTCTGGTCCCAGGATGAAAAACGCAAGCTCGCAGACTCGATACGTGTCAAATTCCCCCCGGTGGAAAAAATAAAGGATGTGTATGAGGCTCTCGGCAACTTCTACCAGCTGCCGGTGGGATCAGGAAAGAACAGCGTGCACGATTTCGACCTGTGGAAGTTCGTGACAGCCTTCCGCTTCTCAGTCACGGAAACCTATAACAGCCTCAACTTCCTGCAGAAGGAGGGGTATCTTGAGTTTACAGATGAGATCAACAACCCGTCAAGGGTGCATTTCATAGTAAGCCGTGATGACCTTTACAAATTCCAGGTGGCAAACGAGGAGTACGACCGCTTCATCAAACTCCTGCTGCGTACCTACAGCGGCATGTTCTCCGAATTCGTACCAATAAATGAAGAGTCCCTATCTGCAAGGTCCGGACTGACCCGCGAGGCCATATACCAATACCTGCTGAGACTTTCATCACAGGGCATAATACACTTCATCCCGGGGAAAAAGAGCCCACTGGTCATCTTCACCGAAGAGAGGCTCGGTCGTACCCACCTTCGCATCTCACCTGAACTGTACCTCAAGGTGAAGGAAAACTACATCGAAAGAGTTGCAAAGATCACCGAATATGCTGATAACAAGACCCGGTGTCGCCCTGCATTCCTTACAGCCTACTTTGGCGAGGAAAACGGCCGATGCGGCCTGTGCGATACATGCCAGGAACGAAACGAGCTGGAGCTGAGCAAGTATGAATTCGATATGATAATCGATAAAATCAAGGAACTCGTTGCTGACCATCCGCTGAGACCGGAAGAACTTGAATCACAGATGGAACTCCCGCTGGAAAAGACTGTGAAGGTCATCCGCTGGCTCCTCGACCATGAAAAACTGGTCTATGACAATGAGCACAGGCTCACCTGGAAAAAGTGACACCACTCCTTTTATAAACATATACCCCTGTTTTCAGCCTGAAATGAATACTTTTGTGGCATTATTTACCGTATGATGGAAAAAGAGGAAAAGGTTATCTATTCAAGGCAGGTGGTTGAGTTCGCCGCCTCCGCGAACGAGTACTGCAAATACCTGGAAGGGACGAAGGATATCAACGGCATCGAAATTCTCAAGGTGATGCAGCGACTGCTGTCATTCATCTACCTGAGAGCCTCGCTGTTGCCGCTGCTTGATCCGCTGCTTGAAGAACCCAACGAGAAAACGGTGACTGAATTCGACTGGACAAGGATGCATGATAACCTCCTTGCCAAGATGGGGAACAATGATCCCTTTCCGGTCATAGTCTCTGTTGGCGACCCATCCGACGGACTCTATACCGGCAGCATATCCGAATACCTGACAGACATTTACCAGGACCTGAAGGACTTCGTGGCAAGCTATAAGAGCGGAAATGAGAAGGTGATGAATGATGCCGTGTGGGAGGTGCTGATGAATTTCGAGGAGTTCTGGGGAAAGAAACTGCTGAACGTGCTGTCTGCAATACATTCTGTCCTCTACTCCGAAGCAGAAGGAAGTGTTGAAAATGATCAAAAGGACGATGACGAGACAGTATAACGAAAGTATTAATGACGAAGAACTGAGAAAATTGCCGCTGCTGCAATTTGAGGGGAGGGTAAGCCTGATAGATACACCGGAAAAATTCCGCAGAGCGATGGAGGAGATCGGAAAACCCGAACTGCTCGGCTTCGATACCGAAACAAGACCCTCATTTAAAAAGGGCAGACGATACAAGGTTGCCCTGCTCCAGCTTGCCGATGCCCGCCGGGCATGGCTCTTCAGGCTGAATATGATAGGCCTTCCGCCGGAACTTGCCGCCTTGCTTGCGGATAAGAGTGTCATAAAAACCGGTGTGGCCATTCGCGATGATCTGAAGGCTTTGCGGTCACTGTTGCCATTTGAGCCCCACGGATTCATAGATCTGCAAAACATGGTGGCTGACCACGGGATAAAGGAGCTGGGACTTAAGAAACTGACTGCAATCACCCTCGGACACACTATCTCCAAATCACAGCAGGTTTCCAACTGGGAGGCACCGGCGCTGACCGAACCGCAACAGCTGTACGCTGCCACCGACGCATGGGTGTGCCACCAGATATACCTTGCACTCAACGGCAGGGAAAGCCATCAAAACCAATGAAACGGCATCCGGAGGCCAATCTTCCTCGTTAGAAATAAAAACTGAAATGACCGACATACAGACACTCGCTGGTATTATTCTGAAAAAAGGCAAGGAACAGTCAGTACGCAGATACCACCCGTGGGTTTTCTCGGGAGCAGTCTACTCCGTTCGGGGAAAACCCCGCGAAGGCGATGTGGTTGAGGTGTTTGCCTCTGACAATACCTACCTGGCAACCGGGCACTGGGCCCCGGGATCAATCGCCGTGCGCATCTTCTCGTTCGCGAAGTGCACCCCGGACCGCGACTTCTTCAAAAAGAAACTTGATGATGCCTTCCGGTACCGCATCAGTGCAGGCATAGCCGGCAACAATGCCACGGATGCCTGGCGCCTGGTCCACGGTGAGGGTGACGGTCTGCCGGGACTGATAGTTGACATCTACGGTAATGTGGCGGTCATGCAGGCTCATACCGCCGGCTTCTGGCATATCAGGGAGATGATTGCCTCACTGCTTCCGGAGGTGACAGGAGGCCTGGTGACATCTGTTTATGACAAGAGCGAAGGGACACTCCCTTTCATGGCGAAACTGAACCCTTCCAACGGTTATGTCGTCGGCGGCAACGGCGAGCCCGGGGCCGTCGTGACGGAGAACGGCTTCAGGTTCAGGGTCGACTGGGAAAAAGGGCAGAAGACCGGCTTCTTCATCGACCAGCGTGACAGCCGCAGCCTGCTCCGCCAATACAGCAACGGCAGGAATGTGCTGAACATGTTCGGCTATACAGGAGGATTCTCAGTATATGCAATGAGTAATGCTGCCATGGTACATACTGTCGACAGTTCAGCTTCAGCTATGGCACTGGCTGATGAGAACATAAAACTCAATTTTGGCGATGATGCACGCCACAAGGCCATTCCCACCGATGCCTTCGGATTCCTGGCAGGAATGGAGCGCGAATATGACCTCATAATTCTTGATCCTCCCGCCTTCGCAAAGCATCAGACTGCCCTTAACCAGGCTCTGCAGGGCTACAGAAGGCTGAATGCCATAGCAATACAGAAGATAAAGCCGGGCGGAATCCTATTCACCTTTTCATGTTCCCAGGTTGTGAGCCGTGATGACTTCCGGCGCTCCGTTTTCGTGGCGGCTGCCAACACCGGCCGTAACGTGCGGATACTCCATCAGACGGGACAACCGGCTGATCACCCGGTCAATATATACCACCCCGAAAGCGAATACCTTAAAGGACTGGTACTTTATATTGAATAGACGCGATGGATCCATCACTACATATAAAAACAATAGCGCAGAAACTGCAACTCCATGACTGGCAGGTTGAGAACACCATCAGACTCCTCGACGACGGGGCTACAATACCTTTCATCAGCCGTTACCGCAAGGAGGTAACAGGCAGTCTGAACGAGGTGCAACTGGCGGAGATTCGCGATGAGTATGAAAGACTGAAGGAGCTCGAAAAGCGAAGGGAAGCCATAATCAAATCGATTGAGGAGCAGGAGAAGATGACTCCGGAGCTCCTCGCGAAGATCAATGGAGTCCTTACGATATCGCAGCTCGAAGATCTCTATCTGCCATACCGGCCGAAACGGAAGACGCGCGCCTCCGTGGCCCGCGAGAAGGGGCTGGAGCCGCTCGCTCTGTGGCTACTGGCACAGAAACCCGGTGACCCGGAGACAGAGGCGGCAAAGTACCTGGGAGATGCGGTGGAGAGCACCGATGCAGCCCTGGCCGGCGCACGTGACATAATCGCCGAGATGGTCTGCGAGAACGACCTTGTTCGCGGATCGCTGCGTCGCCTCTATGAACGGGAGGCTATTATTACCTCGCGCGGGGTTAAAGGCAAGGAACAGGAGGGGTCAAAGTTCAGCGATTACTTTGACTGGCACGAACCTCTCCGGCGATGCCCTTCCCACAGGCTCCTGGCGATGCGTCGCGGCGAGGAGGAGGGATTCCTCAGGCTTACCATAATGCCGCCCGAGGAGGAGGCCATGAACCTGGTTGAAAAACAGTTTGTAAGGGCTAACAATGATGCTGCCAGGCACGTGCGTGAGGCTGTTGCAGACAGTTGGAACAGGCTCCTTGCTCCGTCGATGGAAACGGAATTCAGAAAGGCATCCAAGGAAAAGGCAGATGAGGAGGCTATACGCGTCTTCGCCGAAAACCTGAGACAACTGCTGCTGGCAGCACCCCTTGGGGAGAAGAACGTACTGGGAATTGACCCGGGACAACGAACGGGATGCAAGGTGGTGTGTCTCGACAGGCAGGGTGCCCTGCTGCACCATGACGTCATATATCCTCACCCGCCACAGAACGAGACGGCACGAAGCGTGAGCAAATTACTGGCCCTGGTGGATAAGTATGAGACTGAAGCCATCGCAATCGGCAACGGAACCGCCAGCCGCGAGACGGAACAGTTCGTACGGTCATATCTTCCACCTGATACAGGAATCAAAATATATGTGGTCAGCGAGGCCGGTGCATCAATATACTCAGCCTCAAAGACTGCCCGGGATGAATTCCCGGATCAAGACGTTACTGTCCGCGGAGCAATATCTATCGGTCGCCGCCTGATGGATCCGCTGGCAGAACTTGTCAAGATTGACCCCAAATCGATAGGAGTGGGGCAGTACCAGCACGATGTTGACCAGACGCGCCTCCAGGCGAGCCTGGACGAGGTGGTGATGTCATGCGTCAACGCCGTGGGAGTGGAGGTCAATACGGCCAGCCCTCACCTGCTTACATATGTCTCCGGGATAGGACCCAAGATGGCTCAGAACATCGTCGATCACCGAACAGAAAAAGGACCCTTCCGAACACGGGCTGAGCTGCTGAAGGTGAAAAGGATGGGAGAGAAGGCTTTTGAACAGGCTGCCGGATTCCTCAGGATACGCGGCGCCGTAAACCCGCTCGACGCCTCTGCCGTGCACCCCGAGAGTTACCATATCGTGGAGAGGATGGCCGGGGATGCGGGATGCTCCGTCGCAGACCTGATCCGGGATGAGGAGAGAAGAAAAGCGATTAAGATTGAGACATATGTTACTCCTGAGGCAGGACTGCCTACACTGAAGGATATTATGCTTGAGCTTGCCAGGCCGGGCCGTGATCCACGATCGGCAATACAGGAGTTCAGCTTCGCCGATATCCATTCAATAGAGGATGTGAAGGAGGGGATGATAGTGCCGGGCATCGTGACGAACATTACGAAGTTCGGGGCGTTTGTAGATATAGGTGTCAAGCAGGACGGCCTGGTTCACGTCTCGCAGATGGCTGACCGCTATGTTGATGATCCGGCAAAGGTTGTCAAGCTCCATCAGCACCTCACGGTGCGGGTGGTAAGCGTAGACCTGGCGCGCAAGCGAATTCAGCTGACACTTAAGGGATTAGGTAATAAGAAATAATGAAGGATTTGTGATCAGATGTACAGAGACCGCAAGACCGCAAGACCGCAAGACCGCAAGACCGCAAGACCGCACGACCGCACGACCGCAAGACCGCACGACCGCACGACCGCAAGACCCTCAGACCCTCAGACCCTCAGACTTTCAGACTTTCAGACTCTCAGACTTTCAGACCAACCAAAAACAACATCTCGAATAATAACAAAACAATTATGAAACAGACACTTTTCCTTCTCACCGCCGCGGTTGCCATCGCCGTCACATCCTGCGGTAAAAAACCCCAGCCACCCGTGGCTGAAAAAATCCCGTTCGTTGTTGAAAGCAATGGCAACGAAAGGACAGACAACTACTTCTGGATGCGGCTCAGTGATGACCAGAAGAACGCTGAAACACCCGATTCCCAGACTGTTAAGGTACTTGCTTACCTGAATGCTGAGAATGACTACGCTGATGCCGTGATGAAGCATACCGATCCCCTTCAGCAGAAACTCTTCGAGGAGATGAAGGGACGCATCAAGGAAGACGACGAAACCGTCCCGTACCTTGACAACGGCTACTGGTTTCAGACAAAGTACTTCCCCGGGAAGGAATACCCGGTCATCTACAGAAGAAAAGAGGGAACCGAGACTCCCGAAGTGCTGCTTGATGTCAACCTCCTTGCCGAGGGCCATGAATATACCGGCATCGGCGGCGTGGCGGTCTCTCCTGACAATAACCTGCTGGCATACAGTGTAGACCATGTCAGCCGCAGGCAGTACACGGTCTTTGTAAAGAACATGACAACCGGAGAACTCCTGCCTGACAACATCATCAATACCACCGGCCAGAGCGTGTGGGCTGACGATAACAAAACCCTTTTCTATGTCATGAAAGACCCGGAAACACTGAGGGCAGCAATAATCATGAAGCACGTTCTCGGCACCCCGGCATCGGAAGACAAGGTGGTCTTCAACGAGGCTGATGAGACCTTCGCCGTGCAGCTTGGCAAGACCAAGAGCAAGAAATATATCACAATCGTGTCTCACCATACCCTGACAACAGAGGTCAGGCTGATTGAATCTGCAAATCCTGACAAGGGTGTATCTGTTTTTGAACCTCGCAAGGTTGACCACCTGTATAATATCGATCACCTCAACGGGACTTTCTACATCAGATCAAACGCCGACGGCGCGAAGAACTTCAAGCTGATGTCATGCCCCGAGACCAAAACCGGGATGGCCACCTGGAAGGAAGTAATACCCCATCGCACCGATGTACTGCTGGAGAATTTCGAAATATTCGATAATTATCTCGTTGCCGATGAGCGCATTAAGGGCCTGACAAACATGAGGGTCATGAACCTGACCGACGGCTCGGAACACTACCTAGATTTTGGTGAAGAGACATATACCGCCGGCATCAGCGTCAATCCAAACGGAAACACCTCGCTTCTGAGGTACAGCTACTCGTCGCTTACAACCCCCAACTCGGTCTATGACTACGACATGGCAGCAAAGACAAAGACACTGCTTAAGCAGGACAGCGTCCTGGGCGGCTTTGATAAGAGCAATTATGAGTCGAAGCGACTCTGGGCCACAGCCACTGACGGTACCCAGGTGCCGGTGTCCCTGGTTTTCCGCAAAGGATTTACGCAGGACGGCACCGCACCGATGCTTCTCTATGCATACGGATCATACGGTTATTCAACTGACCCGTCGTTCCGTTCAACAGCCATCAGCCTGATCGACAGAGGCTTCGTCTTTGCCATCGCCCATATCAGGGGCGGCAGCGAGATGGGTCGCCAGTGGTACGAGGACGGCAAGCTGCTGAAGAAGATCAACACCTTCACCGATTTCAATGACTGTGCCCGTTTCCTCATCAATGAGAAGTACACCTCGGCAGAGAAGCTCTATGCAATGGGCGGCAGCGCAGGCGGTCTCCTTATGGGCGCCATAGCGAACATGGAACCCACACTATACAATGGCATAATAGCACAGGTTCCGTTCGTCGATGTAGTCAGCACGATGCTTGACGAAACAATTCCTCTCACCACCTTCGAATGGGACGAGTGGGGCGATCCTCGGAAGCAGGAGTACTATGATTATATGCTTTCATACTCGCCCTATGACCAGGTGAAGGCACAGGCTTATCCCAACATGCTTGTCACAACCGGTTACTGGGATTCACAGGTGCAGTACTGGGAGCCCGCCAAATGGGTTGCCAGACTGCGTGACATGAAGACTGATAACAACATACTTATCATGGACGTCAATATGACCGCAGGTCATGGCGGCGCATCTGGCAGGTTCGAGCGGCTCAAGACCACCGCGCTTGAGTATGCATTCATGCTTGACCTCGAGGGTATTAAGGAATAATCCGGAAACGCGGGGCAATGACCCGGGCTGCTGTACGGCAATGACCACGGCAGCGGAGAGCCAAGCCCCAGGCAGTAATAAAACAAGAGAGGCTGACCTTTTACGGGGTCAGCCTCTTCTTGTGTGCCCGGCATGGGCGATAACTATAGGGTGAGAGTCCCGAACGCGCCCTGACAGTGGGAAGCGTTAGCCAAAGGCAAGGGTGCCTGCCGTGAGGCGGGATCTGAAGGAAGCCTGAGGCAA
>JAVEZX010000096.1:0-9656 GCA_034002785.1 Bacteroidales bacterium | reverse complement strand
GTAACACTCTTCCCGTTACGGGCGGCATTCATCAGGGCGTTGATTACACTGGAGTTCCGTGCCAGCCTGTAGAGGGTGATATGGATTGAGGTGACGAAAGGATCAATAGATGCTTCCCTGAGGAGATCGATAAAGTGCTCAAACGGATGATAGGGAAAATAAAACAGGATATCCCGTTTCCTCATGGCCGAGAGGATGCTCTTACCGTATTGCAGGGCAGGATGCCTCACCGGCGGCAGCTTCGGGTAGGAGAGACCTGCCCCTTCGATCTCGATGAACTTCATGAAATCCTTGAAGTTGTGATACCTGTTGCCTGGCATGATCACATCATCAGATCCGAGGTTCAGCTTCCTGGACAGTATTTTCAGCAACTCCGGCGGCATCTCCCTGTCATGGACGAACCTTACAGGATTGCCTTTCTTGCGCAACTGAAGGCTCTTAGAGATCTTTTCGATGTAGCTTTCGGAGATATCATCGGTGATTTCCAGTTCAGCATCCTTGGTCACCTTGAAGGTGTATGCCGATAGCTCATTGAAGGGCAGGGTGCTGAAGATCTCATCCAGTCCCCACCTGATCACATCGTCAAGGAAGATCACATACCGGTTGCCCTTTTTGCCGGGCAGCATTATGAACCTGGGAAGGATCTCCTTCGGCGGGATCTCAAGCAGCGCGTATATGTTCTTCTGCTTTGCGGTATTACGGAGCTGTATGGCGAAAGAGACGGCATCATCAGGAAGATCGGGAAGCTTGTTCTCCTTGCTGATTATCAAAGGCATCAGTCTCGATCTGATCTCCTTGCGGAAGAAGGTGCGAACGAATTCAATCTGTTTTGCGTCAAGCTGTTGCTCGTTTACAAAGTAGATCCTGTGCTCCTTCAGCTCAGCCAGCAGGCTGGTATAGGTCTTCTCAAAAACATCATTCTGGCGGAGGACGATCTCCTGAATTCTCTTCAGGGTCGCCTTCGGGCTGTATCCCAGGATACCCTTCGCCTTGCTGCCGTAAAGGGTGAGTCGCCTCAGTGTTGCAACACGTACCCTGAAGTATTCGTCGAGATTATTTGAATAGATACCGAGGAAATTGAACCGTTCCAGCAGGGGTACCTCGCTGTTGGCTGCTTCCTGGAGCACCCTGGCATTGAATGAGAGCCAGCTTATCTCCTTTGGAATGTATGTTTTGCTCATGCCAGTTCCCTGGGTGTAAGGAAATAAAGGGTTCTGCCGCTTTCGGGCTCCACCTCCTGCCAGCTTGCAGCATGAAACTCTATGCAATAGATGCCGGTTTTAGGCAACATCTCCGTCTCATCAGCCGCAAAGTATGCAGCCAGTTCGGTTATGAGCGGGTTGTGTCCGAAGAGTGTAACAGTGTGGTCATCATCGCTTTGCGTACGCATAAAATGAAGAAATTCTCCTTCGCTGAGACCGTGGTACAGTTCAGGTGCTAGCCTTATCTCAGCGGGGCTTATATCATATCCGCGGCAAAAGATCAGCGCGGTCTCCAGTGCACGGAAGGCGGGACTGCTGATAACCCGGCCCGGATCTTCGCCTTTCGCCTTAAGGATTTCCGCCATGAGGCGGCTGTTTATCTTGCCCCTGACTGTCAGTGATCTTTCAAAGTCGGATATTTCAGAGGAAAAATCCTCTGCCTTGCTGTGCCTTATGAGAATCAGCTTTCTCGTCTCAGCTTTTTCTGTCTTAATCTTCGTTGCCATAATATTTAGTACATGTCATTGACGGATTCGGGTTAACGGATCCTGGTGGCGCGTTAATCGCCGAAGCACGTTCCCATCTCCCTGGCCTGTCTGACCATCGGGTCATCTTTGCCTACAAGCTTGGTTTTGCCGCCCACCTCGGAGAGTTTGACCGAGCTGATTTCGCCATTGCGCTGTGCCACCATCCTGCCAAATTCTCTTTTTGCGATCAGGTTGGCAGCGGCTGCGCCGAATCGTGATGCCAGCACCCGGTCCATCGGTGAAGGGGATCCGCCTCTCTGTATATAACCAAGAACTGTCTCTCTTGTTTCCAGACCGGTCTGTTCCTGTATTTTCCTGGCCAGGTAGCGCGCCGGAGAAACCTCCCCCTCAGGTATTGCAATTCCTTCTGCAACAACTACTATGGAGTAAGGTTTATTGTTATCAGCCCTTTTACGGAGGTAATCCATCACCACTTTTTCGTCGTGAGGTATTTCAGGTATCAGGATCACGTCACCTCCGCCGGCCATGCCCGAGTAGAGGGCCAGCCAGCCAGCGTTGTGTCCCATGATCTCAATCACCATGATCCGCTTGTGCGAGTTGGCGGTAGAGTGCAGGCGGTCAATCGCTTCGGTGGCTATGTTTACCGCAGAGTCAAACCCGAAGGTCATATCCGTACCCCAGATATCGTTGTCTATTGTTTTAGGTATACCCACCACATTCAGTCCCTCCTCCGAGAGCATGTTTGCCGTCTTCATTGTGCCGTTGCCGCCGATGCATACCAGGCAGTCGAGTCCGATCTGCTCATAGTGCTCTTTTATCAGCATCGGCTTGCGGATCTCATCCTTCTTTTTGCCGCTCCCCTTGAATGGTTTCTCGCGCGAGGTGCCGAGGATTGTTCCGCCGAGGGTCAGTATACCGGAGAGGTCAGCTTCGCTCAGCTCCCTGTATTCCTTATGTATCAGTCCGGCGTAACCGTCACTGATGCCAATGACCTGCATCCCGTACTTGACAATAGCTGTCTTGCCAACGCCCCTGATTGCTGCATTGATGCCCGGACAGTCGCCTCCAGCGGTGAGGATACCAATCTTCTGAGGCCTGCCGTTCTTACCGTTTGATTTACCCATGGTTAACTTGTTTATGCTTTATCAAATTTACGAAAAAAGCTGAAGATGCGCTTCTTGCCGGAACAAGGGAACTCATGCGTCAAAAGTATGATAAGTAATGGATTCAGGGTGGGAATGCCGTTACATTTATGTAACTTTATCAGGTATCAATAATCTGATTATGACCCCGAAGAATCCGTCTGAGCCGAAGGATTTGAAAACAACGATGGCCGGCTATCTGTCCGGATCACTGATGCTGCTCACCGGCCGGCCGGTGCCGGACGATCCGGCCATTCACGATGTCCGCGTGCTTATGAAGAAGCACCGCGCAGCCATCAGGCTGGTGAGGCCATTGCTGGATGAGGATGTCTTCCGCAGGGAGTACCTTACGGGACGCGAGACGGGACGTATCCTGGCTCTCTGGCGGGAGTCAGCCGTTTTGCGCAAGACCATGAAGGCCCTGAAAAAGGATAACCCGGAGCTCTTTATCAAACTGCACGATAACACCACTGTTCAGGATCTGCTTCGAAAACCTTATTCCACCTGGGATCAGGCCGGAGAACTGGTAAAGACGGTCAGTGAGGTAACTGCCCGCCTCAAAAAGGCTCAGTACAGGCTGCGGTTCATATCATTGAATGAGCCGGACATGCGGCTTCTCCTTGGCGAGCTAGGGAACAGCCATGCCGCTGCCTCGGCCGTATACCTGGCCTGCCGCAACAAGCCTTCGGCAGCACTTTTACACACATTCCGGAAGAAATCGAAGACATTCATGTACCAGCTGGTGTTTTTCAGACACCTGAGTCCGCAGACTGTCAGGCAGCTGGAGAAAAAACTGGCATCAATGACCCAGAATCTCGGCAGGTATAACGACCTGGCCCAGATAATGACTCTTACGGGATACCGGTTAGGAGCTTCGGATAACAGTGCTGCTGATGATGAGCTGGCGGTGGTTATAAGGGACAGGCAGGACAGATGCCTTGCAAAGGTATGGCCTCAGGCATACCGTATATTTACTCCGGGACTGAAGCTGCAGGATCTGCTGGGGATCTCATTTTAAATATTTTGACCGGCCGGGCTGCCGGCATCCATCCCCCTCACCAGCGCCATGAGCTGCATCCTGTTCCGTACATTGGTCTTCATGTAAATACGCGAGGTATGGTCCTTTACGGTCTGCAGGCTGATGAAGAGCCTGTCGGCTATCTCCTGGTTACTCAGTCCGTTGCATATCTCGGCGATTATCTCCGCTTCACGCGGCGAGATCTCGTTTCTCCTTATGAAATCCTCAATACCGCGGGGCAGCGGCAGCTGTTCAGGTATAAATGCAGGCTTCAGGTCAGTAAGGTAACTGAGGTACAGCGATACTGTAGTTATGGTTGCAAACAGCAGAAAAACAAATGATATGGCCATCCACGCCGAATGTGGCACGAATATGAGCACCAGCGATTGCACCAGCGTGCCTCCCGCGATTATCAGCGCCAGGCGTATGCGGTCCACCCTGCCGGGAGAAGGGGAAATTCCCCGGATGATGAGTAGTGCTGATATAATCGCAAAGAGCAGTGATGCCCCTACATAGTAATATCTGAACAGAGGAAGGGCGTCACTGAATTCCATCTCCCTGATCATGATGCCAAGTACTGCAATAGCCCCGAAGTTCAGCACTAAAAATACCAGGTTGAAATATCCGGGCAGACGTGCTTCCGATGCCTCCGCCGCAAACCGGATGAGCATCATCCACCCGAAGACCAGGAAGGGTAGGCCGAGCAGGAGTGATATAACCGATACTGTTGAGTAAAGAGCCGGATCAAGCCTGTCTCCTGCAAGGGCGACAATTATAAACTGTCCCCAGATACCGTAGAAGCCAAAAGCGGAAATGAAAAGATTATGGTAGAAGAGTGACCGGAGAAAGGGGAGAGGGTACTCCTCCAGCAGCCGGGCCACAAGCAAAATGCTGCCCGCAGCCATCGCCGCGGAGAAAATAAAAGTGACAAGACTGATTAACTCCATCCCGTTTTTTTGAATAATCAACTGATATACAAGCACTACTTAAGTATTGATGGCAAGACTTAAGTAGTGTTTTTCAAAATCACTACTAAGGTATGAATTCCACCCGAGGGTTCCGTAATAGATTTGCCTTGACAAACGAAATTTTTCAAATCAGTAAAAAGCAAAAAGACATGGAAGCAAAAGGTATTTACAGGTATGTTCCCTCATTCAGCGGATCTTACGGCACAGGGTGGAGAGCAATGGCAGACAACTTTCTGAGGTTGTTGCTCGTGGTTTTGGTCCTGGCGGTCATCGGTTCACCGATGATGGGATCACATTCAAAGTGGGAATTCAATCCGGGTGATTTCGGTAACATCCCGTTTGATATGCATGATTTCTTCAAATTTGGCGCTTTCGGGGTGGCGGCAGCCTTCCTGGGGCTTATCGCACTGCTCTATATGTTTCTGCTGTTACCTGTATTCAGGTACGGGGCAAAGATGATGTTCGTGCAGGCTGTACGTCAGGTGACGCCCGACTTTGACATGCTCATCACCGGATTCCGCAAGAACTATCTGAATATTGTGCTGGCGAACCTGTTGCTTACAGCGCTTATAGGCATAGGGCTGGTGTTTCTGATCGTCCCGGGCATAATCCTTGCATGCCGCCTGACGTTTACCCCCTACCTCGTCATGGACAAGGGTCTTGATCCCATCAGGGCCGCCGAGGAGAGCTGGAGACTGACGCGTGGTCACGGATGGACCATCTTCCTCATGGGATTCATCTCCTTCTTCATCTACATTGCCGGATTCATCTGCTTCTTCATAGGCGTGCTTGTATCTGCCATGTGGGTCAAGAGCGCATTCGCAACTCTCTATCATTCGGTACTTATTGAGAAGGGGCTGTGGCAGGCCGAGACAGCGCCTGTTACCGAGCCGCAGCAGGGAGATGCTCCTGCTACCGAAGCATAATTTATTGTGTATCCATTTATTTGAACTTTATACACTTTCATGAGGGGGCCGGTTAGCCATGCCGGCTCTCTTTTTTTTGTAGGTAATGTGGAAGTCTGACAGGGGGCAGGGAGGCTGGCCGATTATGACGGCCTATAGTCTTGTAAGTTTCGCAAAGCGAAGAAGAAGTTTTTTTGTCCCTGTCGATTTGAAGTTGATCAGGGCAGTTGTGTTGGGGGCCTCACCCTCGACAGCCATCACCTCACCCTCGCCGAAACGCTCGTGAGTAACCCTGTCGCCCGGCTCCAGGTCTCCAGGACTGGCCTTTCCTGCACCTCCACCACCGTGTCCCGCGACATTACTTGCCTGCCCGCCTCTGCTATCCCCGCCTTGCTGTACGGCATTGCCTCTGCCGCCTGACTGTGAAGTGGCATCAATGTCGCGCACCCTTGTCATCCTGGCCGGGGGGGCAATCGGCCGGGGCTGCTCGCCAATGCCGCCAGCCGGTCCGGGCTCATAAACCATTCTCTGACCGAAAGGTTTTCCGCCTGTCTGCGGGTAGGATAGGAACTCGCTTTCTATCTCGCCGATGAAACGGCTGGGTGAGCCTCTCTCCAGTGTGCCCCACTTGTAACGGTTCAAAGAATAGCTCAGCGTCACCCGCCTGCAGGCACGCGTCAGCGCTACATAAAAGAGCCTGCGCTCCTCCTCCAGCTCCCGCGGATTGAACACATTCATTGCCGAAGGAAAGAGGTTCTCTTCGAGCCCAACAATATATACATACTTGAATTCCAACCCTTTGGCAGAGTGAATTGTCATCAGCGTCACCCTGTCTCTGTCCTCCGGCTTCTCCAGGTCCTGGTCGGTCAGCAATGCAACCGACTGAAGCCATGTTGCTATGTCAGCAGGTTCTCCGTTGGTGACGGCTGATTCGGTGAACTCCTTGATACCGTTGAGTAACTCCTGGACGTTCTGCAGCCTGTCAATCTCCTCTGGAACCTGTCCCTGCTTCAGCTCGGTGAGGATACCGCTTGCCGATGCCATGCCGTAGGCAATATCATATGCAGTGGCCGTCTCCGCCACTGCCATCACCGGACGCATCAGTCCTGTAAAATAGCTGATCTTCGTCCGCAGTGCAGGTGCCAGATACTTCACACTCAGCTCCTGTGAGCTTATGACAGACCAGATACTTACACCCAGCGACCCGGCCAGCTCCATCAGTTTCTGTACGGTGGTGTCACCAATACCCCTTTTCGGATAGTTAATGATCCGCCTCAGCGCCTCCTCATCGTCGGGATTGACAATCAGCCTCAGATATGCAATCAGGTCACGTATCTCCTTTCGCTCGTAAAACGACTGTCCTCCGTAGATCTTATAGGGGATATTGCGCTTGCGAAGCATCTCCTCGAAGATCCTTGACTGCGCATTGGTGCGATAGAGTATGGCAAAGTCCTTCCAGTCAAGCCGCTCCCTCATCCTTGTGTCAAGTATGTCAGAGGCGGTGAGTATCCCCTCCTCGCTGTCAATAGTGGTCTGGACGACCCTTATCTTTTCGCCCTCATCGTTCTTCGAGTAAACAGTCTTCCGTATCTGTCCGGTGTTCTTTTCAATGACGCTGTTGGCGGCATTGACTATATTTTGTGTGGACCGGTAGTTCTGTTCGAGCTTGAAGAGCTTGTAGTCCGGGTAGTCTTTCTCGAAATTGAGTATGTTTTCAATTCGCGCCCCGCGGAAAGAATAGATACTCTGGGCATCATCACCCACCACGCAGAGGTTCCTGTGACTTTCGGAAAGCTTGTGTACAATTATGTACTGTGAGAAGTTGGTATCCTGGTACTCATCCACCAGCACATAGTCGAAGCGCTGACGGTACTCCTCAAGTACTGCCGGAAAATCGCGAAACAGGATATTGATATTAAGCAGCAGATCATCGAAATCCATCGCATTGGCCTTGAAGCACCTGGCAGCGTAATGCCTGTAAATTGCAGCGGCTTCGGGAACCCGCGATGCCTTGTCCGATTCGGTTATCTGCGGCACATTACTGTACTGCTGTGCGGTTATAAGATTATTCTTGGCGTGCGAGATGCGTGCTGCCACCCCCGCAGGCTTGTAGACAGAGTCATCCAGCCCCATCTCCTTTATGATTGTCCGTATCAGGCTGCGGGTATTGTCCTGATCGTAGATGGTAAAGTTGCTCTTATAACCCAGGTAGTGACCGTCAGTGCGCAGGAACCGGGCAAATATAGAGTGAAATGTTCCCATCCAGAGGCTGCGTCCCATTTCCGGACCGACAATATGGATGATCCGTTCCTTCATCTCGCCGGCGGCCTTATTGGTAAAGGTCAGTGCCAGTATCCGGTGGGCGGGGACACCCTGCTGAAGCAGGTGAGCGATACGGTATGTAAGAACCCTTGTCTTTCCGGATCCCGCCCCTGCAATGACCATGGCAGGACCCTGGGTGTTGACAACGGCCGCCTGCTGCGCTTCGTTAAGTTCTTTCAGATAATCGCGAAACATGAATGAAAATGCAGAATTTTAATCCCCCAAAGAACGTCATTTTTTATTAGGTTTGCATATCATTTGGAGGACTAAATCCGTTAATCAGGTGTGTCAAGATATCTGGCTCTCATAATCATTTTGTTGCCCCTGGCGGTACAGGCGCAGATCACTGCCCCCGGCAGCCGCACGGTGCGTTATACCACTTATCCGGTCACCGCCAGGCATGACCCGGTATTTATCTTCTGTGACGGCACCGGTGGAACCACAGGCACACTGGAGGCTACAAGCCCGGGAGGTACAGCTCCCTTCACTTTTATATGGACCAGGTACAACCAGGCTGGCGGAGGGTTTTCCATACCAGTCAAGACCGAGTCCGGGACCATATCCCTGGCATCAGGCCTTGCCGAGGGGGGATACCGTGTTCAGATTGCTGACGGAGGAGGATACACCACTGAACTTTTTGCCTGGATCAGCATCGACAGACCTGTGTCCCAGGCAGCCCTGCTGCATTATACCTGTGATTATGTAGCCCTTGACGGTACAAAGGCAACAGATCCGTTTACATACTACGACCCGTCAACAAATGTGTCACGAGTCCTGCCCAACGGAGTGAAGCACCTCTGGTCATCATCGCCCTCATCGGCGATACCGTATCCTGATCTGGAGATTGACCCGATCACTTTCTCCCCGCCACTGGAGGATGTGAGGTACTCACTTGAGGTAACCGACAGCTTCGGCTGCGCTGCAACTGCTTCCTTCGACTATACCTCAATTCACGTCAAGGCTGAGTTTACGGCTGATCCTCTCGAGGGAGAGGCTCCCCTGGAAGTCACCTTTACTGATAACTCTGTAAGGGCGATGAAGTATACGTGGAGGTTTGGCGATGACTCGGTCTCAAATATGCCCGATCCGGCAACACATACTTATTATATTCCCGGCGATTACACCGTCTCACTGGTGATAGAGAGCGAGCTCACCTGCCGCGATTCGGCCACGGTGAGGATAACCGTGCTGCCCTCGCTTCTGAAGATTCCAAACGTATTTACCCCAAACGACGATGGCATCAACGATTTCTTTGTCCCCGAAAAGCAGTCGCTGCGTTTCGTGAACCTGCAGATCTTTTCAAAGAGCGGTCACCGTGTTTACAATTACGAGGCTGACGGTGAAGTGCTTCTGGACTGGCAGGGATGGGACGGCAAGATAAATAACTCCGAACGCCGGGCCAGTCCTGGTGCCTATTTTTATGTCATGCGCGCAGTGGGTTATGACGATGTCGAATACAAGAGCCGCGAGTACCGGGGTACGGTCTATCTCTACAGGTAGAGGCTCCAGTCCACAGTCGGCAGTCTCCAGTCACCAGTCATGGAAAATCGCTGTAGGCGATAAAGAATTGTAATGCAGAGATACATATCCAGCATGCCACCTCGTAGAGGT
>JAVEZX010000095.1:0-9820 GCA_034002785.1 Bacteroidales bacterium | reverse complement strand
ATGGCCGGTGTTTGAATACAGGAAAAACAGAAACAGGATATGAAGATCAGCAACAGGGCAGGACTGACGGTTGAGTTTCTTGAGAACGGGGCAGTGTCATGCATATGTACTGACACGGTTATGATAAGCCTCCGCCGGGCGACGGTTTATTCCGGTGCGTATGCCGGAGTATGGCTGCGGAAGAGAGGTGCCGTAATTGAACACCGGCCTCTCACAGGACCGGGGAGCAACGCTCTTTTCCGGGTGGAAAATGACAGATACACCGCTGCCGGAAATTGGAATGGAATCGGATACATCTGCAGCCTGAGCCTTTCAGAAAAGACCCTCAGCTGGGAATGGAAAATTGACCTGCAGAACAACAGCGGCAGCGAAGTTGAACTTGATCTTGTCTGCCTGCAGGATGCAGGGTTGAAGGCCTGTTCCCAGGGGCTGGTCAATGAATATTATGTGAGCCAGTATACTGAGAGAAGGATACTTGATGATCCCGATGCCGGGAAGGTGGTCTGCTGCCGTCAGAACATGAAGGAATCGGGAGGCTGGCCGTGGCTTATGATGGCCTCACTCGGTCGTGCCTCTTCAGCATGTACGGACGGGATGCAGTTTTACGGAAGAGGTTACAGGGCTACAGGTATTCCGGAAGGACTGCTTGCCGGGAGCCTTGGCGGTGAATATGCCGGTGAGTCGTCACTTGTTGCACTCCAGGAGGAACCCTTTGTGCTCACTGCAGGAGGTACACGGACAGTCAGGTTTGTGGCGACATTTCTTCATAATCATCCGCCGGCCACCTCGGAGGCGGATCTCGACAGGTTGCTGGGTCTGGCCATGGAGTTCAGTCATGACCATTCCGGGACAGATTTTCTTCTGCAGGATGAGGAGCTCCTGAAACAGTTGACCGGGGCTGACGTACTAGCCGCGCCTGGTGTTTTATCCGCGCCCGAAGCTTTATCCGGGCCTGATGTTTTATCCGGATCAAAAGGATTCAAAAAGCCGGAAGCTGGCCTGTTCAGCATCCCGGAAATGCTTCAGGCGGAAGAACTTTCCGGGACGGAGATTGAGACATATTTCCCGGGACCGCACAGGTACGCCGAATTTTCCGGTGACCGGCTGCTCTCCTTTTTCTACGGCCGTAACCTTCATGTAATGCTTAGGGGGAAGGAGTTGCTGGCTGACCGTCCCCATGGCCATATCATGCACACAATGTCTCGCCTGGTACCTGATGAATCCGTCATGTCAACAACGGCGTTTGCCTTCGGGGTATTCAACTCTCACATTACCCAGGGCAATACAAATTTCAATACGCTCCTGTCAGTCTGTAACAGTCAGTTCAATATCAACCCTGTCTCCGGGCAGAGGATTTTTGTCGTGTCAGGCGGAAGGCGTATGCTTCTTGGTGTGCCGTCGGCCTTCGAGATGGGTCTCAGCCATTGCAGGTGGCTCTACCGGCACGGCGACAGCCTGTGGCAGGTACGTACCTGGACCTCCGGGAGAACACCGCAGATCAACATGGATTTCAGTGTTCTGGAGGGTGAACCGGTGGCGCTGCTTGTGACACATGATTTTGATGAGATGAATGGCTGGATCATAAGGCCTGATGCCCTTGCAGGAGAGTATACCGCGTTGCCGGCAGCCGGAAGCATGATCAGCCGGAAGTTTCCGGATGCCCGGTTCCGGATCACAGTACAGTTTTCCGGCAGCAGGTATCGGGCAGGCGGCAACGGGCTTACCGGGAATGATCATAATATGAACGGCAGTCCTCTTTTTACTGTTGAGACAGAGCCGCTCTCCCGGTTCAGTATGAGCTTCACGGGTTGTGTTCCGGCCGGTTTTGAACCGTTCCTCTTTGACGATGCAGGAAGGCAGTTTGCCTCCGACACAGGTGATGCCCTGGAAGAGTGGAAGGAGATGAGCCGTTCACTCTCGCTGCAAAGCACCAATGAGGATATCAGGGCCATTTCAGAGATTCTCCCGTGGTTCGGGATGAATGCCGTAACACATTTCCTTACTCCTTACGGCCTTGAGCAGTTCAGCGGTGCTGCATGGGGTACCCGCGATGTCTCACAGGGTCCGGTTGAGCTGCTGGTTGCCATGGGCAGGTATGCAGAGGCAAGGGAAGTGCTGAGTGTAATATTCAGCAACCAGGAGCCTGACGGCGGATGGCCTCAGTGGTGGATGTTTGACAGCTATAATGAGATCCGTGCTGACAGTGCACACGGAGACGTGGTATACTGGTGCCTGATTGCCGCATGCAGTTATATCAGGGCAACCAGCGACTTTGGATTCCTCGACGAAATGCTTCCGTATCATAAAACGGATAAGAGAGCGCAGGGGCTTGTAAGTTCACTTAGAGAGCATATTGACCGGCTGGTTAAAAATGTGATTGGGTCGTTTGTTCCGGGCATGTCACTGGTGCGTTACGGAGGTGGTGACTGGAATGACTCACTGCAGCCTGTCAGCAGGGATCTAGCAGACCGGCTGATCTCATCATGGACTGTTGAGATGAATTATCAGGCTTTCAGTAAGTATGCAGAGGTCTGCAGCAAGGCAGGCGACAGTGTCCGCACAGAAGAGATGAACCGATATTCGGAAATGATCCGGAGTGATTTCAACCGGTACCTGGTCAGAGACGGTGTTGTGGCGGGGTATGGTCTTGCCGGTGATGACGGCGCCGTTTCCCTCCTGCTTCATCCCTCTGACAACGTGACAGGCATCAGATACAGCCTGCTTCCGATGGAGCGCGGTATTGTCAGCGGCATCTTCTCACCGGAGCAGGCAGCACACCATCTGGAGCTCATTGACAGACACCTTACGGGTCCTGACGGCGCACGTCTGATGGACCGCCCGCTTAAGTACAGCGGCGGCATCGAAAGACTATTCCGGAGGGCCGAGAGCAGCACCTTCTTCGGCAGGGAGATAGGGCTGATGTATGTGCATGAGCACATTCGCTATGCTGAATCACTTGCCCGTACCGGACGGGCAAATGAGTTCGTGCAGGCCTTAAGGCAGGCAATTCCGGTTGGGTATGCAGAAAAGGTTCCCTGTTCGGATGTGCGTCAGTCCAACTGCTATTACAGCAGCTCAGACGCAATATTTGAGACCCGTTACCAGGCTGACGAGCTCTATCATGAGATAATTGAAGGGAGTATCACCCTGAGAGGTGGTTGGCGGGTTTATTCCAGTGGTCCGGGAATCTATGCCGGGATCATCATGACACATCTTCTCGGCATCAGGAGGGAATGGACCAGATTGACAATTGATCCGGTAATGCCGGCATCGTTTGACGGGCTTGAGGCATCAATGATAA
The DNA here is from genome assembly GCA_034002785.1 of Bacteroidales bacterium. Classification (GTDB taxonomy): domain Bacteria; phylum Bacteroidota; class Bacteroidia; order Bacteroidales; family VadinHA17; genus SR-FBR-E99. The sequence continues at coordinate 6,519 of JAVEZX010000095.1, read as the reverse complement.
TTTACGGACGACCCGTGACATTTGTCTACAATGTCAGGGAGGGAAGCAGCGGGCCGAAACGGATAACTGTGAACGGAGAAGATATCCTATTCACTCCCATTGAAAACCGGTACCGGCCGGGTGGGGTGGCACTGGAAGAGACTCTCTTCACAGGCATGCTGTCAGAAACCGAAAACAGGATTGAGATATACCTCTGAGGTCACAACTTTTTCCTATATTTACAACTGGTAACAGGAAGTTGTGTAACATCGGGGACTCATGTCAGAAATTCCAGTTGGGGGAACCCTCAGACTGCTGATTCAGTTCATATGTTTAACCTTGCTTTCACCGCAGGCCGGGGCGCAGACGGGAGAAGGGAGGAATGAGATTAAACGCTTTATTCCCGGTGCAATCCCCGTAAAGAGTCAGAACTGGGAGGTAAGCCGTGATCCGGCAAGTGGCTATGTCTATTTTGCCAACTCTGCAGGTCTTATTGAATACAACGGTATTACGGCAAGGAGTTACCCCGTGCCGTACCGCCAGGGTGCCAGATCGGTATATGTCAACGGTGACGGGTTGATCTTCACAGGCTCTTTTGAAGATTTTGGCTTCTGGAGAAAGGACCGTTCCGGGCTCCTCTCTTACACATCACTTGCCACTTCGGCAAACGTTGTCCAGAACGACGAGATATGGAACATATGTGAAATAAACCATATGATTTATTTCCAGTCGTTTACCTCAGTCTATATCTATGATTACAGTGGGGTAAGGAGGATTGCGGCTCCCTCATCGCTGCTCTTCTTCTTCAGGGTGGGAGACCGGTTTATTGCGCAGGCGATAGATGAGGGACTCTACTGGTTTGACGGAGCCGGATTCAGCTTTATTCCGGGAAGTGAGATTTTTAAAGCGCTCAAGATTCATGCCCTGATTGATTTCGGGCAGAGCGAAAGATGGATCTGCACTGCCAACGACGGGATTTTCATATTTGACGGAACGAGGTTCACCCCGATGGAGAGTGAGGTTTCCGTGTACCTGAAAGAGGCTACCTGCAATGCCGGGCTTGCAGTAAGCGATTCGCTGCTAGTCTTCGGCACAATTCTCAGGGGTCTTGTTTTATGTGACCGCAACGGTGCGATACTTGAAACATATGATTACTCCAACGGTCTGAGCAACAACACGGTGTTGTCACTTTATCTCGATTCGGAAAAGGGGCTGTGGGCAGGTCTGGATGATGGAGCCAACTATCTCGAGACATCTTCTCCCGTGGCGTTTTACGAGAACTCCAGTGGTGACCTGGGAACAATCTATACAGTTATTCGTGACCGCGATCATCTCTTCCTTGGGACAAACCACGGGCTGTTTGCAACGGATATTGAAAACGGAGACGGTTCATACCGTTTTACCAACCTGCGGATAATTCCGGGAACGCAGGGTCAGGTCTGGAAACTGTCACAGTATGACGGCCAGATACTGTGCGGTCATAATGACGGGACTTTCCTTATTGACGGGCTGAAAGCAGTCAGGATTTCGGATGTCACCGGAGGCTGGTCTGTAAGACCGTTCGGTAACTATTTGGTACAGGGAACCTATACAGGTATCGTCTCTTTCAGGAAAGATATCGCCGGCAATTGGGCGTTCAGTTCCAGGATTGAAGGTTTTGCCGAACCTACCCGGTTCGTGGAGATTGATTACCTGGGTTATGTATGGGCGCTTCATCCCCAGAAAGGTGTTTACAGGCTGGAACTGAACGAGGAGGCTGATTCGGTCACCAGCTCCCTTTATTTCAGCCAGGCGGGTGACAGCGCAAGGATACTCTCCATGGCTGTGATCAACAACCAGATGGTTTTTATTGCTTCGGACCATATCTACGGTTTTGACTATGAGACGAAGGACTTTTTCCCGGTGACATCGCTTGAGCCGGGTCTGGATGAGTTTGTCGGGGCGACACAGATAATACCCTTTCAGAAGAACAGTTACTGGTTTGTGCTTGACAACAGGATAGCCATGTTCAGTATTACCCGTGACCTGCAGGCAGAGAAGGTTCTGGAGTTTGTGCATGAGTATGCGGACCTGCCGTGGAGAGAGCAGCAGGTAATGTCTCTCGATTCCGGCATGTTGCTGATCCCTACTCGTCAGGCATTCAGCATATATGATGTCGAAAGGCTCGAAGGCAGAGCCAGGTCTTCAGCGCTGGCTGTCAGCCGGCTGGTCTTCAGCGGGGGGAACAGGAGTACGACTCTTTTCCCGGGATCAGGCGAAGAAAAGCCGGTAGCAAGCAACGAGAACAACCTCACTGTCTTCATTGCAAATCCCTCCGGTTTTGACCGCGAGGTGCGGGAATACCTGTACAGGATAACGGAGATGGGAGAGGAGTGGTACCGCACTGCAGCCGACAATTTTTCACTCTTAAACCTCAGGCACGGGGAGTACCATCTTCAGGTAAGGGAGGCGGCAGGCAACGGCATGGCCGAAGCCCGGTTCACGATCAGGAGGCCCTTTGCCCTCAGCGGAGGGGCACTGGTGCTCTATCTGCTTGCCGCAGCAGCAATTGCTGTCGCAGGGATATGGTTTTTCCGTTCAAAGCTTGAAAGCCACCGCAGGATAATTGAATACGAGGTAGGGAAGAACAGGCTGGAAAGCGAGCTCGACTACAAGAGTTATGAATTGATGCTTACTATGCGGTATCTCATCCGGAAGACAGACACCCTGAGGGAACTGCGTGACAAGCTGGAGGAGGCGAAGGAGAACTCTGCGAAGATGCCTGCCCGTTTTATAAGGGAGATGGGGCAGATTATTGACCATGGGCTGGACACCCAGACAGAGGAGTGGCAGAAGGTGATGAAGAACCTCAAGATGTCGCAGGAAGGGTTTTTCAGCAAGCTCAAGAAAAAGTACCCGTCGCTGACACCAAATGATCTGAGACTCTGTTCATATCTCCGGATGAACTTCACCACCAAGGAGATTGCCAATCTTTCAAATATATCCACCAGGGCGGTGGAAATAGCCAGGTACAGGCTCAGGAGCAAGCTCGGTCTGAGTCACGATGTGAACCTGACGGAGTTCCTTATCCGGGAGGCGGAGAACAACGAGCCGTGATCGCAGAGGGATGATCGGCTGTGATTATTGCCGGGTTTCTTCCAGTATGAATCCCATCCCCCTGAGTGTGCGGAGGCTTATTCCGTGGTCAGGGGAGAGGTATTTACGCAGTCTGCTGATGAAGACATCCATGCTCCGGCCGAGAAAATAGTCGTCCTCACCCCATATCTCAGTCAGTATCTGTTCTCTTGTAAGGGCCTTGTTCCTGTTCATCATCAGGTGCCTGAGCAGTTGCGCTTCGCGGAGGGTGAGTTTTTCCTTTCCGGAAGGGGTGATAAGCTCCAGGGCATTGTATTTCAGGGTGGTATGTGAGATGTGATATTCGTCCTGAACAACTGTGTATATCCTTCGGAGTATGTTGTTGATCCGGAGAAGCAGCATCTCCGGGTCAAACGGTTTTGTGATGTAGTCGTCTGCCCCTAGTTTAAGCCCTTTTACCATGTCTTCCCTGAGGCTCCTGGCAGTCAGGAAGATGAAGGGGATGCCCGGCTCCTTTGCACGCAGTTTTTCTGCAAGGGTGAAGCCGTCCATCTCCGGCATCATTATATCGAGAATACAGATGTCGGGACGGGCATCGTGAAAGATGTCCCATGCTTCGCGGCCGTTTCGCGCCAGCGTAACCTCGAAGCCGCTCATGATGAGGTACTGTGACAGGATGTTTCCGAAATCGATATCGTCTTCGGCAAGCAGGAGTTTCATATCGTATTCTGGATTGGTATCTTGATTTTGAATGTTGTTCCGCGGCCTGCCTTGCTGGTGACTGATACATCGCCCCCGTGGGCAGTGGCAATTCGTTTTACGTAATAGAGCCCCAGCCCAAGCCCTTTTGTCTTGTGGATGTTCCCGTGGGGTACGCGGTAGAATTTCTCGAAGATGTGGGCCAGGTGCTCGCCCGGGATGCCCACGCCGTTGTCTGTAACGGTGATCTCCAGATCATTGCCGGGAACAGCAGTGGAAATCATCATATGAGGATCAGTTTCGCAGTATTTGACCCCGTTAGCCAGCAGGTTGGTGATCATGGTGGTGAAGTAGACTATGTCAACGGAGGTCTGTCTGCCGCCGGTGTTGTAATCCTCCCTGATGACAGCACACCCGTCGCACGAAGTGAGGAATGATGATACCACCTGGTGCATCAGCTCATCAATCACCACCTTCTGCCTGTCGAGCTCGAATTCACGCCGCTCCAGGAAGCTCACCTCGAGAATAGTATTTATGAGCTGATTGAGATGCACACTCTGTTTACCAATGAGCTGAGCGGTTTCAAGCACCTTCTCCCTGTCTGCCAGTACCTGTTCCTTTTCGAGGGTTCTCCCGGCAACGGTGATAGTTGAAAGTGGTGTCTTCAGCTCGTGGGTCATATTGTTGATAAAATCGCTCTTCAGCTCAGAAAGACGTCTCTCTTCCATGAGGTTGCGCCAGGTGAGCCCGAAGGCCAGGAAGATGACAAGGGCGCTGCCGATGATCAGGATGAGCGAGAGGAGTGCTTCATTCATTACAAGCTCGCGGCGGTGGGCCAGGTCTATCAGGTAATGAAACTCGATGATGAAGTTGTTATGTTCCTCCCGGAAGGTATTTATCACAATCAGGTTTTTGGGAGGCTTCGAGTATACGGTGTCTTCCAGGACCCAGTTACCACCGGGGGTAAGCAGTTCAAGCTCCGATATGGCGATAATGCTTTTGATATCATTGTCAAATCCCGCATTTCCGATATATGATTTGAGGAATGTGGTAAGCATCTCGTTTTCCTTCAGGACAGAGTTTATCTCCATAAGTGCCAGTCTGCCCAGCGAAGAGCTGTCTTTTTTGCTGCTGAGTTTGCCCAGTTCATCCGAGATAAGGTATTCGGCGAACTTGTCAGTCACGTCCATAGCCTGTTCGAAACCGTTGCTCTTTTTCTTTGATACCAGAAGAGACAGCCCGTCGCGCGCGAGGCTCCTGTACCTCATTGTAAGTATCTCCTCCTTCTGCTGCCAGGTATTCCGTATCAGGTAGAACTGCACGGCAATAAACAGGAGCATTGCTGCAAGGGATACTGTTAGAAGGAGTTTCCGCTTCATTCCGCTGACTTTTGCTCAAAAATAATCAATGAGTTCCTATATCGGATCGGATTAACCATTCATTAACCTCCTGTTAACCTTATGCTGCGGGAGACGGATGTAATTTTACACCGTCAAACATTTATAAAGGGCACCATGAAAAGAAAAGTACAGTTTATTACAGTTGCCGTTATCGCTCTTATGATTTCTTCAGCCGGCGCATTTGCCCAGGAAGGATCTCAGAAGATTGCTGACGACAAGCAGAAACAGGCAGAGGCACAGAAACAGGCCGAGATTCAGAAGCTGCAGCAGGCTGAATTTCAGAAGCAGCAGGCTCTGAACGAGGAGATGAAGCAGAAGCAGGCAGAGATTGAGGCCAAGAGAAAGGAGATCCAGGAGAAGGTAGCCGAGATCGATGCATTGAAGGACCTGAAACATGATGAGATGGTCTGGATTTACCAGGGGGACCAGGGGAAGAAAGTCCGTGAATTATACGGGAACCGCCCCGTTGTAGTCATGCCGGATATGCCGGATATTCCGGACATTGATATGAGGTCATTTGACAACTTCTATTTTTACAATGGCCGCAGTCGCGTAAGCAAGCCCGGCTCATCATGGAACTATTCGCGCCAGGTGATGGAAGCATCCTTTACGAATGAGTTTACAATGAGCGCAGGAGAGGAGAGCAATGTAAATTTATCTGTATCAGGCGACTGCGCCGAGGGTTCAATAGTTGTTGCAATTATTATGCCTGACGGCAAGCAGCTCTCGGAGGTTATTATAGATGAGAACGGAAGTCTTAACTGGCGGAAGAACTTCGAGGCAGGCGAGAATAACGGCTGGAAGAATGGCAAGTGGACCTTCAGGATAAAGGCTAAGAATGCAACGGGGAACCTGCGCATTTCGATGAACACTGATTAGTATTTGGTTTTCTGGTTTTTTAGTTGGTTCTGGCAAACGGTCCGGAGAGTGCTGCACTGCTTTTCCGGACCAGAACAGGGGGCTGTCTCAGGGAAGAAGAGGCAGCCTTTCTGTTTTGAAAGCTGTCCGGAAAACTGCGTAAGCTTTAGCCGGGCCCAAACCGGTCTCTCCCTTTATTTTACCCCGGACGGATTTGTGGCGTGGCGCCGGAATGTTAATTTTGCAGTACTAAACTGATCGAGTATGAAAAGGCATATACTATTTCTTTTAACTGTATTATTTGTCCTGGTATCCTGTGGGCGGCGTTCACCGGGAAGCAGCGGGGAGCGGGTCATAACTGTCACAATACCTCCCTTTGCCTGGTTTGTTGAGCAGATAGGAGGGGATGATTTCCGGGTGAATGTTCTGCTGCCTCCGGGGGCTGACCATCATATATGGGAACCGTTGCCGGCGCAGATTAATGCGCTCTCCGGTTCCGAGGCCTTCA
>JAVEZX010000094.1:0-9850 GCA_034002785.1 Bacteroidales bacterium | reverse complement strand
CGGCATGATTCCCCGACGAGTGCGTAACCACGCCGGCGGCGCGCTGGCCGTCCGTGAGATTCAGGACAGCATTCACAGCCCCCCTGAACTTGAAGGCACCTACCTTCTGGAAGTTCTCACACTTGAAGAAGAGCCTCGCACCACTGATGGCATCAAGCTGCTTAGAGGTGAGCACAGGCGTGCGGTGCACATGCGGCCCGATCAGCCTCATGGTCGCCTCAATATCTTCAAACTCTGGAATAAATAACATCTTGAACCGGAATTAAAATTGTCTCAATTATTATTACTACTCTATCTGAATGCCTTTCAGACATTTATAACATCCACCCTTGCCTTTAACAGTTCGAGATACTTATCTTTCATCTGCTGTGAAAGAAAACTGATTGCAATCAGTTCCTTCCAGCGAGGTACGGCAGAGGCAATGGTTTCGAGCACCTTATCAATGCTTTTTACCGGCAGCTCACACCGTTCCATTCCAAAATAATCCACAAGCATATGCCGCGTAAGCTTCTTTTTGAGTCCCCTGAGTGGCAAAGCGATCTCCTCATCCGGCTTTTTGTACTCTATCGTAGTATTTACCAGATCATAACAGGGAGAAAGCCTGGTTATTCCACCATCAGTGATTACAGAAAAGTTTTTGAGATGCATATCATCATTCCCCGTAAGATAGCCGAACAGGACAAGTTTGAACAGCACAGTTTTTTCAACAGCCGGGAAAGTGCAGAATTTATTGACCAGACCAACAACCTTTTCGAGACTGTAGTCATATTTCGTATCCCTTGTCAGTCCGGCCAGTTGTGCGAAATCTTCCACAGCTATCTTTTCTCTTTGCCCTTTTCTGTCAAACCTCCTGATGAAATAAGTCAATGAATTGTCCTTTGACCAGATTAAACCATGGACTGGTATATTGAGACCAGTCAGATCAGCAAGCCTCATCGTCAGATCTTCATTCTGCGGCATCTCCGGAAAATAGTCGTGCTGAGGTTTGAGTATGTATCTCCCACCTGTATCCACTACCTCCATCCTCCCCTCCCTGACGTTAAGCCTTGCACTTAGCTTAGGCTGTACCCCCTGAACAGACATGGCGTAGGCACGGTTAAAGGCCTCTTCCCTCTGTTCTGCAGCAGTATAATCAAGCTCCCCGAGGAACTTCAACCCGGGGGATAAGAGCTTCAATCCTCTGCTGCTGTACCGGCTGGCCCCGCATGGTTCATATGTTATGGGACACCGGTTCATTTTTCGATCTCCTCTACCGTTACAGCACCCACCATATCATTTCCTACTGCCATGAGTTGCGAGAAATAGTCAGACCTGTCAATTTTTCTGGTTTTTAACAACCCTTCCAGCTGGATCCCTTCCGGCAACAATCCATCAAAAAATGACGGGAAACTGTCAAAGGTGAAGACTCTGTCTGAAACCGGAATTGTACGGGATACTTCCGGTCCATTGTAACCTTTCACATATTCAAACGTGTACTCCTTACCCTTAATGATCTCAGTAAGGACACCTGCTTCGACTCCCTTTACATGTACTTTAGCTTTTCTCATTTACATGCTTTGTAAGATTATCCATCAGCGGACTTTTTAATACTAATGTAATATTCAAAACTTTGAGAATTTTTGCGAGGGTATCAAGCTGAACAGATACTTTTCCCTTCTCTATATCATAAATTACAGTCTTACCAACACCGGCAAGTTCTGCAAGCTCAATACGACTTAGCCTGGCAGCTTTTCGGTGCAACCTGATGATTTCTGCAATCTGTTCTGTCATTACCTTTTTGCCTCTATGGCAGTAAATTTAGTACTTTCCTTTTAAATTAGCAAGCAATTCATTAATTATTGCTGTTTGAGCAGCAAAAAAAAGGGCCCCGAAAGGCCCTCTTTTATTCTTTGATAAATTGACGATTATCCCATTATGCTCCAGGTCACGGTCAGACCGGCCATAACCACCGAGACCATTGACATGAGCTTGATAAGGATGTTCAGCGACGGACCTGAGGTGTCCTTGAACGGGTCACCAACAGTGTCACCAACGACACCGGCCTTGTGTGACTCACTGCCTTTGCCGCCATAGTTACCCTTCTCAATGAATTTCTTTGCATTATCCCATGCACCACCCGAGTTGTTGAGCATGCTTGCCAGCGTAAAGCCTGCTGTCATTCCTCCTATAAGCAGTCCCACTACACCGGCCACACCCAGGGTAAGGCCTATGATCAGCGGTACAGCTATAGCTATCAGTGAGGGAAGCATCATCTCACGCTGTGCGCCTTTGGTTGAGATCGCAACGCATCTTGCATAATCAGGCTTGCCTGTTCCCTCCATGATACCGGGTATCTCACGGAACTGGCGCCTCACCTCATCGACCATGCTTCCTGCAGCACGTCCCACGGCTTTCATTGACATCGAGCTGAAGAGGAATGCCATCATGGCACCGATGAAGATACCACCGATGAGCAGCGGATTGAACAGTGACAGGTCATAAGCTCCCACAAAGTCTTTTATATGAGCCGTACTGACATCAATGGCGGTCATCCCTTCAGGGATTACTGTGGGCATCGTGCTCTTGTAGAACAGCACATCACCTATCTGCTTGTATCCCTCCACTGTTCCGTCAGCCAGACGTCCGAGCCAGAGTTTTACCTCTTCCATGTAAGCTGCCACAAGGGCCATGGCCGTAAGAGCGGCTGATCCGATGGCAAATCCTTTACCGGTAGCTGCCGTGGTGTTACCAAGCATATCCAGTGCGTCAGTGCGCTCACGTACTTCCTTGGGAAGGTGAGCCATCTCTGCGTTACCGCCTGCGTTGTCAGCTATCGGTCCGAAAGCATCGGTAGCAAGTGTTATACCCAGTGTAGAGAGCATCCCCACAGCAGCAAAGCCGATACCGTACACACCTGCTGCGAAGTCGCTGAACCCGCCTGCAAAACCGTACGCTGCTATTATAGCTATAGCGATTGTAAGAACAGGAATCCATGTCGACTGCATGCCTACTGCTATACCTTCTATAATAGTTGTAGCCGGTCCCTGCTGTGTCTGTTTGGCAATGTTCCTGGTGGGCTTGTACTCATCAGAGGTGAAGTATTCTGTTGACTGGCCTATAATCACACCTGCGACAAGGCCTGCGACCACTGCACCGAAGACTCCCCAGGTGATCCATCCGGTAGAGGCCAGTACTGCTATTGCAGCAAGTATGAGGGCTGAGCTGCCGCCTGTACCAAGCAGCAATGCATTCAGCAGGTTCTTCTGTGTGGCCTGTTCCCGGGTACGTACCATATAGACCCCGGCAATAGAAAGAAGTATACCTATTGCAGCCACGATCATTGGTGCAATCACAGCTTTCATCTGGTCAGCTGCCGAAATCAGTGGCAGGGCTGCTCCCAGGGCCGCCGTCGCCAGTATCGATCCGGCATATGATTCGTAAAGGTCAGCGCCCATCCCGGCCACGTCTCCTACGTTGTCCCCAACGTTGTCAGCTATGGTAGCAGGGTTGCGGGGGTCATCCTCAGGGATGCCAGCCTCGACTTTACCAACAAGGTCAGCTCCAACGTCGGCAGCCTTGGTGAAGATACCGCCTCCCACGCGGGCGAAGAGAGCCTGTGTTGAGGCGCCCATACCGAATGTAAGCATCGTGGCAGTGATCTCGATCATCTTCTGATGGTCTGTGGTATTCGGGTGAACGAAAGTCAGTCCCAGCCACTCCATCCCGGAGGCCATATGCTCAGGACTGAAGACCCAGTTGTTGAGAATAACGAACCAGAGGACGATGTCAAGCAGTCCGAAACCAACAACAATCAGTCCCATTACGGCACCACTGCGGAAGGCTATCTTAAGCCCTTTGTTGAGTGATTCGGAAGCCCCCTGGGCTGTCCTTGACGATGCGTTGGTTGCGGTTCTCATTCCCAGGTAACCGCAGAGTCCCGAGAAGAAACCTCCCGTAAGGAACGCCAGCGGCACAAAGGGGTTCTGCACCCCCAGGTAAGCCAGTATTACAAGCAGAACTACGAGTGCAATAAAGACCTTAAATACAACGCTGTACTGACGTTTAATGTAGGCCATCGCGCCCTCCCTGACGTAACCGGCTATCTCCTGCATCCGGTCGCTGCCGGCAGGTGCCTTCATCATGCTCCTGTAGAAGATCCACGCAAAGAGCAATGCCAGCACCGCTGCGACAGGTGCTATCCAGAACAAACTACTGATCATAAGCTTAGGTTTTTATAAGATTTGAGGTACAAAACTAATTAGTTTTTTAACATAACCTAACCGCACCCTGCAGTTATCACTTTTTGTTTTTCACATATTTATCGAGCCATCTCAGGTACTCCCAGTGCATATGAAGGAGTGATTCGCGTGCCGAGTATCCGTGAGCTTCATGAGGTAACAGCACAAGCCTCGTAATTGCCCCTGCACCCTTGAGTGCAGCATAATATCTCTCGCTCTGGATCGGGAATGTACCCTGGTTGTCATCGGCCATGCCATGGATAAGCAGCAGGGGATCCTTCACCTTTTTTGCATGTGTGAAGGGTGACATCTCGAGATAGAGTTCAGGGGCTTCCCAGAAGCTGCGACGCTCACTCTGGAATCCAAATGGGGTAAGTGACCGGTTATAGGCGCCGCTGCGTGCTATGCCTGCGGCAAAAAGCCTGGAGTGTGACAGAAGATGTCCTGTCATGAAGGCTCCGTATGAGTGACCACTTACGGCAACACGCTTCGGATCAGTGACGCCCATCTCAGCAGCCTTGTTTATTGCTGCCTCGGCATTTGCCACAAGCTGCTCCACAAATGTGTCATTGGGTTCCTGGTCGCCAACACCTACTATCGGGAAGCTGGCATCATTCAGCACCGCATACCCCTGCGTGACATAAACAAGCACCGAGGAGGGGCTGATTCGTGTGAAAGTATAGGGTGAACCGCTCACCTGACCTGCCATGGAGGGGTCATTGAACTCGCGCGGATAGGCCCACAGTATAGTCGGCAGAGGACCGTCCTTGACCCTGTCATATCCGGACGGCAGGTAAAGGGTAAAGGAGAGGTCAACACCGTCCTTGCGCTTGTAGGTCACAAGCTCCTTGTGCACACCGGCAAGCTGCGGGTAAGGATTCTCAAATTTCGTTACCTGCTTCAGGGTGCCTTTCCTCAGATCACGGATGAAGTAGTTGGGCACCTCGGTGACCGACTGCCTGACTGTAAGCAGCAGGCCGCGGGCAGGATCAAGGAATTCACTTACCGTTTCGTAATAAGGTGCTTCCGAACGCCAGAGACGAGTGGTCTTCCCTGTCTTCAGGTCATATTTGTCAACAAAAGGCCTGTCACCCTCCGGTGAGGCACCGGGACCTGTGAGGAATAAGCTCCGGCCCTTGTCTGCAGTAAGAAGCACCGACCTGCCCCATGCATTGGGGACGGTGGCGGGGAAGCCCGGATTGCTGTACCTGTCGTCCGAGTTGAGCTCCCACAGTTTTTTCAGTGATGCCTGCGGGTCTGCAGGATTGAAGGTATGGGTGACCCTGACGCGCGACTTTGACAGTCCTTCCATCAGGATGGCCAGGTTGTCATTTCCCCACATGATGCCCTGGAACCGTTTCTCCGTGGCAATGAACGGGACCGGGTCACCGGCAAATGGCGCATCCAGACTGTACACCTGGTCATGGAACTTCATCTCCTTTGCGTAATAGTTGCCCTCGTCAAGGGCTTCGGCCCACATAAGCGATGCAGGCCTGTCACTGCGCCAGTTATAGTTTCTGGGACCGGGGTTGACAACGTCATAACCCCGGGGAAGGTTTTCCTGAAGGGGTTTCACAAGCAGAGTCCTGACAGTCTTGCCTGACAGATCCCATATCTCCGTGCGGGAGGGAAAATAATAATAGGGAACCACATATGAGAAAGGCCTTTCGGCAAGTGACACCAGCAGCCACTTGCCGTCAGGAGATGGTGACACATCAGTTATCATTCCCTTGCCGCCGAGCGGTGCGGATGTCTGACCATCCCATCTCACCAGCTCAGAGGTAGCATAAAATTCGAATATCTTTTCATCATCAACGGAGCCCAGGAGATCCTGGAAGGTGCGTGATTCACCCTGTATGCCTTCGCTCTCCTGGATGGATGGTCCGGCCGGCACCTGTGAAGCCACCGGGGCCTTACCCCTGTCACGCAGCGTGCGGAGGTAGATGATCGAACCGTCAGGCAGCCATGACATAGTCCGGCGGAATATGCCGTTGACTCCCTCATCAATCCTGACTGCACTCATCGTTTCAAGGTCAGCCACCCACAGCTCTATGGTGCTTCCGGTGGTGTTTGTGAAGGCAAATCGCTTGCCGTCCAGAGACCATGTCAGACCGCCAATTTCAGGATCTGCCGGAAGGCCTTTGAGCTCGCCCAGAACAGTTCCGTCCGTCTTCATGGCGGTGATCATGTTTGCACCCTGTCCCCTGCTGGGACCGTTTGTGGACGGATCGAAACGTATGCCTGCCAGTCGCAGCTCAGGCTGTGACAAATCGGCAATCGAAGGGAGACCCGGACGGTACAGCAGCAGCATCGTCTGGTTGTCAGGGCTGAGCTGTACTGACGGAGTCTGCGGGGCATCAATCAGTGATACAATTGCTTCAGGGGGAAGCTGGTAGCCTTTGCTATCCTGTGCGCCGGCCAGCATACATGACCCGGCAAGGATTAAGGTGATAAGGATTTCACGCATCTTATAACTTCTTTATGATGAAGTCCAAATTTAATCTTATCATTTCAGGAAGTAAAAACAAATAAGAGCTATTATTGTTTTTTAACTTTCACTGTTACAAAAATATGTCTATGAAAGAGAGAGGCATGAAAAGTGAATTCGGAACTGACGTTGCCGAAGCCCTGAAAGTGCTCCGCTCGGGCGGAGTAATCCTCTACCCCACTGACACTGTCTGGGGCCTGGGATGTGACGCTACTAACGCGGATGCCGTTCGCCGCATATACGAGATCAAACAGAGATCTGAGAACAAAAGCCTCATCATCCTCGTCAACTCTGTCCCGATGCTGGAGAGATATGTTGACAATCCTCCCGAGGTTGCGCTTCAAATGGCAGAGCTCTCGGAGAAGCCGATGACAATAGTATATGACAGGGGCAGGAGTCTGGCCGGGGGTGTTGCCTCCGGCGACGGATCTGTTGGCGTCAGGGTATGCAATGATCCCTTCTGTGATGCACTGCTCACCGGACTGCGCAAGCCGCTTGTCTCAACCTCGGCGAACATCAGCGGAAGCATTGCTCCTGCCATTTTTGACGAGATAAGTGAAGAGGTGAAGGAAGCAGTTGATTATGTCTGCCTCTGGAGACAGGATGACCGAAGCAGGTCCCAGCCCTCTTCGGTCATCAAAGTATCCGGAAACGGTATAGTGAAGATTCTTCGCGGGTGATTATCTCATCCGCACCTTGCCCGAACCGGACACGGAGGCATCAATTTTCGGGTTACCCGAATAAATGATACTACCGCTGCCCGAGATAGAGGCACGGAGCATTTCCTTTACATTACAGTTACAGCTGCCGCTGCCGGAAATTCTTGCCTCCAGGACGTTGATCCCGGTGGTCTCCCCCTGGTATCCGCCTGAACCTGAGATTGAAAGCTCAAGCTCTCTGATGGTACCGTTTCCGTCAATGTTAAGACTGCCTGATCCTGATATGGAGCACTCGACTTCCCCAAGCGCCACATCACGGAGTAATGCCCTGCCACTACCGCTGATGGCCACGTCCAGCTCGTCCCCCTTGAGAGGATCACTCACTGTGACCTTCCCTGAGCCTGAGACGCTTATGCCCTCAATGGCAGGCATGGTGATCCGCACTGTTACCTTTTTGTTTCCGGAGTCAAACCATTTGTCCCTTCTGATCCTCAGCTCATCTCCCACAACTTCGGTCACAACCTCACTGAGGTAATCCCTGTCACCTTCAAGTTCAACGCTGTAGGTACTACCGAGACTGATAATAACATCCCCCGAAAGGGCAAATGATACCTTGCTGAATCCTCTGAGATCCCTCTTTTCAGTCTGGGTTGACTGCGCCTGTGAAATCTGGGCGGCTAACAATAGAATGAGTGCTGAGGCAAGAATTTTTTTCATGACTGCTCCTTATTTTTATTATGTACTTACTGGAGAAAGACGCCAAAAAATGCCCGGCGCTGCACAGGCATTGTAAAAATCACCCCTGACGGTCAGGAGTTGAGGCTGATAAGGCCCTCGGGAAGAGCCATCCTGATAGTCTTGCGTTTTCTGTCCACGGACAGGATCAGGTCAGGGTGCAGCGGGATCAGCACCTCTTCGCCTTTTATCTCTGCCACGGCCATCAGCTGTCCCGGATTGCGGATCACGCCGGTTATATGACCTGAGAGTCCGCTTTTGGTGTCAGTCAGAATAAATCCATCAAGCGATTCCAGATCCTCTCCTGACTCTTCGCCTGTCTCCGCGCGCACCTCGCATCCCTTCAGATGGGCCACTGACTCAGGCGTAAGATAATCATCAAATGAAATGATAAGGGTGTCAGGCGTTGTCAGGTACGCCTCGCGTGTAAAAAAGGGAACCGGTATCCCGTCTTTTACGACGAATACCGGTTCTCCCTGTTGAGGTTCCCCCGTGATGCCGCTCTCGCTTCTCACCACCACGGCTCCCTCGAAGCCGTAGGTTTTTGTTATTCTGCCTATCGTTCTCATTATCCGGCGGCAGGGGGTCTGATAAAGACTTTATTCGGTCTTATCTGCACTCTCTTCCTGTGCTTCGGCTGCGGGTGCCTCGCTGTCGGATGGCGCTGCAGTCTCTTCTGCTGCTGCTTCAACAGTCTCCGTTACTTCGGCAACTGCCTCTTCAGGAGCTTCCACTGCTTCAGCTACCGGCTCTTCAGGTGCCTCGGCTGCTGCTGCAGCTTTTGCTGCTGCCTCTGCCTCAGCGGCCAGGGCGGCTGCCTTTTTAGCCAGCTCGGCTGCCCTTGCCTCCTTGATCACCTTCTCGGCCTCAAGCCTCCTCTTGCGGGCATCTTCACCCAGCTTCTCAAGACCTGATTTCTTCATCTCGATCTTCTCTTCCTTGCCCTTCAGCCATTCATTAAAGCGGCGGTCGGCCTCAGCTTCGTCAAAAGCCCCTTTCTTAACTCCTTCAAGGAGATGTTTCTTCATCATGACACCCTTGTACTTAAGGATTGCCCTGCATGTGTCCGTAGGTTGCGCACCGTTCTGCAGCCATCCCAGTGCCTTCTCGAAATTGATGTCGATAGTTGCCGGGTCAGTGAGCGGATTGTAAATTCCGATCTTCTCAATGAATCTGCCATCACGTGGCGACCTGCTATCTGCTACCACCACGTGGTAGTAGGCCTGCTTCTTGCGGCCCTTCCTAGCTAATCTGATTTTTACTGACATTTAAAGAATTGGTTAATTGTTACTTTGTTAAAATGAGGGTGCAAATATACCACATTTATCCGATTTGCAAAAATAATCCGGAGTGGCTCATGTTGATAAATAAATTGAACGGAAAAGGAGCTTTTTGATATTTTTGTTTCCGGAGCCGCTACAGGCGCAAATCCCTCGATAATGTCCTCATTTGTTCATTTACACGTACATACACAATATTCAATACTTGACGGCGCTTCAGCTGTCAAATCACTTGTCCGCAGGGCGAAGGAACTGGGCATGGAAGCCCTGGCCATTACCGACCATGGAAATATGTTCGGCGCGAAGGAGTTTCACGATGCCGCCACTGCCGCCGGGCTGAAACCCATCCTGGGCTGCGAGATATACGTTGCACGCACCAGCCTCGAAGATAAGACCTCCGTCGAAGACCGCTCCGGAGACCACCTCATCCTCCTGGCAAAAAACAAAACCGGATACCATAACCTGGTCAAG
>JAVEZX010000093.1:0-9934 GCA_034002785.1 Bacteroidales bacterium | reverse complement strand
TTGACGTTGCGGGCCATCTCGGTGACCTCCTCCGGACGCTCGTCTATGAGCAGTATCATCAGGTAAACCTCCGGGTGGAATTTTGCCATCGCATTGGCAATATCCTGAAGCAGAATTGTCTTACCGGTCTTGGGCTGGGCCACTATAAGACCGCGCTGACCCTTCCCTATGGGACAGAACATATCAACTATGCGAACTGACAGGTTGCCTTCTCCCGGCCTGCAGAGGGTGAATTTCTCGTTGGGAAAGAGCGGCGTCAGATAATCAAACGGAACCCTGTCACGGATGAAATCGGGTGTGCGTCCGTTGATCTCTTCCACCTTGATGAGCGGGAAATACTTTTCCCCTTCGCGGGGCGGACGGATGGTGCCTCTTATGGTGTCTCCGGTTTTCAGGCCGAAGAGCTTTATCTGCGACTGTGAGACATAAATATCGTCAGGAGAACTGAGATAATTGTAGTCGGGTGAACGGAGGAAACCGTAGCCGTCGGGCATGATCTCCAGTACGCCGGTGTTTGCTACAATGCCTTCGAAATCATAGGCACGCTCTCTTTTTTCTTCCCTGACAGGCTCGTGCACCTCAGGATGAGTATCAGGAGTTTCGGATGTGACAGGGGGAATGACTACGCCGTTGTCAGGAGCAGAGGCATCAGCTATGATGCCGGTGTCAGGATCAGATTCACTGAGCCTGAGCATGTCCTGTACATTATCGCCGTTGGTTTCCTGCGCAAAGAGCAGCTTTTCAGCCTGTGGCTGATTCCGTTCAGTCTGCGGCTGGCTCCGTTCAGGCTGTTCGTGCTGCGACTGGGCCGGGGGCTGATTAGTCTCTGCGGCTCCAGTGGCAGGCGTCTGCTGCTGTTGAGCCTGCTGCTGTTGCGGACGGTTGCCTTCAGGCCTGTACGGGCCCTGGTTCGGCTGATCATTTCTGAAACGGGGACGCTTGTCACGGTTTTGCTGCCATTTCTGCTGCTGCTGTTGCTGCTGCGGACCCTTGTTTTGCTGCTGCGGACCCTGCGGTTGCTGCTGCTGCTGCTGCTGCTGTGGACCCTGCGGTTGCTGCTGTTGCTGCGGCTGCTGTCCCTTGTTTTGCTGCTGCTGACCTTGCTGCGGTTTGGGCTGCTGACCCTGCTGCTGACCTTTGGGCTGGGATCCCGGCTGCTGTTGCTGTGGCTGCTGCGGTCCTTTCTGCTGCTGACCGGGATGTCCTTTCGGTTGCTGTCCCTGTGGGGGCCTGTTCTGTTGCCCCTTGTTCGGATCCCTCGGCTGTTGCGGTTTCGGACCTCTCTGCTGCTGCCCGGAACGTTCAGGCTGTTTTTGCTTTTGCGGTTGCCCGCTACGTTCCTGCGGCCGGTCAGATGATGAACTTTCGGTTCTGCCGGTCTTGCGCGTCTCAGCTGCGTCAACGGCCTGCTGATCAAGGATCTTGTAAATAAGATCCTGTTTCTTAAGGAGTTCAATCCTCTTAATTTTGAGCTGCTTAGCTATCTCCCTCAATTCGGGAACAAGCATCTCGCTCAGTTCAAGAATATCATGCATGTTGTAGAATGTGTAGAAAAATTTATTTCGATTGTTTTTGGTGAAGTGGGGAATGAAGCAATCCCTCCGACAGATTAAGTGACTCTCGTCATTATTCCGGTGCAAGTTTATGAAATTCCCGGCTTATATACAAATAACATATGCAAAAAATTGATTTGCTGATACTTTTTAACATTATGATGGTACCCTGACAGCCCTTGCTGATCAAAAATATGCACAATACTTGTTTTTTTGAGAATATTTTAGTAAAATTGTAGGCTTTTGCTTTAAAAAACGGCTGGAAGCACGCTAATATATTATCAATGCGTCAGTTAAAGATTACCAAACAGGTTACCAACCGTGATACACCTTCTCTTGACAAGTACCTTCAGGAGATAGGAAAGGTTGAGCTGATCTCACCTGAGGAGGAGGTTAGTCTGGCCCGTCGCATACGCACCGGTGATCATGACGCCCTGGCAAGGCTGGTAAAGGCCAACCTCCGGTTTGTCGTTTCAGTTGCAAAGCAGTACCAGAACCAGGGTATGACCCTCCCGGATCTGATCAATGAGGGAAACCTGGGGCTCATAAAGGCTGCCCAGAGATTTGATGAAACCCGCGGCTTCAAATTCATCTCCTATGCCGTGTGGTGGATCAGGCAGGCTATCCTGCAGTCGCTTGCAGAACAGGCCAGAATAGTCAGACTGCCCGTCAACAAGATAGGTTCAATAAACCGTATTAACCGCGCCTACTCCAAGCTGGAGCAGGAGTATGAGCGGGAGCCTTCCGCACAGGAGATTGCTGACCTTCTGGAGATAGCTCCTGAGGATGTCAAGGAGGCCATACGAACCAACGGACGCACACTGAGCATGGATGCCCCCATCAGTTCCGAGGAGGACAACAACATGTACGATGTGATGCAGAACGAGGATACACCGAGCCCTGACAGGAATCTTATAAATGAATCTCTTTCATATGAGATTGAAAAGGCCCTGAACACCCTGTCTCCGCGTGAGGCCCGTGTGCTTAAGCTCTACTTCGGTATAGGGATGAAACACCCGTTTACACTTGAGGAAATAGGAGAGGAGCTCAGGCTTACACGGGAAAGGGTGAGACAGATCAAGGAGAAGGCAATAAAAAGAATCCAGTTCACTACCCGCTGCCGGATACTAAAATCGTATCTTGGCTGAAAATTCAACCGTTATTCTTCAAGACATGAGCCACCTTGTTGCACCTTCACTTCTTGCTGCTGATTTTGCAAATCTGGCCTCTGAGGTTGAGATGATTAATGACAGCGAGGCAGACTGGCTCCATCTTGATATAATGGACGGGATCTTCGTTCCGAATATCTCCTTCGGATTTCCGGTGGTTGAAGCTGTGCGCGACCTGTCGGCCAAGCCTCTTGATATTCATCTCATGATCACTGACCCCGACAGGTACCTTGATCGGTTCAGGGATGCCGGAGCGTCAACACTGACGGTTCATTATGAATCCTGCAGGCACCTTCACCGCACGGTGACCGAGATTCGGAGGCTGGGCATGAAAGCCGGCGTGACTCTCAATCCTCACTCCCCGGTGATGCTGCTGAAGGATATACTGCCATACGTTGACATGGTGCTGCTGATGACGGTAAATCCCGGTTACGGAGGACAGACATTTATTCCGGGCAGCATCAACAAGATCGGCGAACTCAGGAGTATGATCGACGAAGGCGGTTATGATGTTCTGATAGAGGTTGACGGCGGTGTTGACCTGCAGAATGCCCCGGTGCTGATCCATGCGGGAGTGGATGTGCTGGTGGCCGGCAGCACAGTGTTTTCATCATCAGATCCTGCTGAAGTTATAAGGAGACTGAAGCAACCGGTCTGAGGCCGGCGGCTTCGAAGGTACAATTGCAATCCTCGGGCTTTTCAGGGACGGTTATCCTCCAGCCGGCGTTCAATCCAGGAAAACATCATCTCCTCTTCCGAAGCATCAAACCAGTTGATGTCATTGTCCCTGTTCCACCATGTCATCTGTTTCCGCGCATAGCGACGTGTATTTCTCTTTATGAGCGAGATGGCTTCCTCGCGGCTGATCTCGCCGTCGAACCACCGGAAGAGCTCACGGTATCCAACTGTGTTCAGGGCATTGAGACCCTTGTATTCCAGCAGTGACCTTGCCTCCTCCTCAAGTCCTGCGTTCATCATGGCATCAACCCTCGCGTCAATCCTGCGGTATAATTCTCCCCGCTCCCGGGTAAGCCCTGCCTTGACGATCCTGAAATCACGCTCCCTGACCGGAGCTGTAAGGAATGAAGAGTAGGGTATCCCGGTACTGGCAGTTATCTCCAGGGCTCTGAGAATACGACGCGGATTGTGGAGATCAACCTTTGCGTAGTACTCCGGATCAACCATCCTGAGCGCCATCCTGAGCCCTGATATTCCCTCCTTCTGGTACATCTCCGCATACCGTTGTCTCACTGCCGGATCAGTGTCCGGGATATCGTCCATTCCGCGGCAAACAGCATCCATATAAAGCATTGAACCACCGGTCATGATGACAACCGGGCTGGCTTCAAACAGCTTCGGGAGCAGAGCCATTGCATCTCTCTCAAAGAGACTTACGCTGTAGTAGTCAGTCACTGAAATGAACCCGACGAAATGGTGTCTCACCCTTGCGAGCTGTTCATCGTCAGGGGCTGCTGTGCCAATCTTCATCTCGCGGTAAAACTGCCTGGAGTCACATGAGATGATGTCACACCGGAGACGGGAGGCAAGCTCCAGTGCAAAACCGGTTTTACCCACACCGGTGGGGCCGGGCAGGACTATAAGTGTATTTTTCATGGGATTCTGAGGCTGGAGGGATTAATCCTCCTCCTCTTCCTCTTCTTCCAGGCTATCGCTGGTGTCGAAGTCTGAAAGGTCGTCCTCATCTTCTCCTTCAAAGAAGATTTCATCGTTGACAACCTCCTCGTCAACATCCACCTCATCCTCATCATCATCAGTGACGACAAGACTGTTGTATTTCTTGCGGGCAACTCCTCCGAAGGTTACCTGTTTTGGCGGCAGCCCTTTAGAATTGGTGCATACCGGGTAGTCCTTATCATCTTCCTCTTTGAACTCCCCTGTATATTCAACGAACAGCGCCCTGTCATTGAAGAAGTCAAAAACATAAAGAAGTTTCTGGTTCTTGCGGAAGATAACCTCTTCCAGCACGGCATTCTCCATCGTGGATGAACCGGCGCCCATATCAAAGAGTGTAAACTCTTCTTCTTTCTCCCAACTTTCTGTGGCCATAAAGAACGAAGCAATCTGGGACCTGTCAAATTCAAGTTCCTCCTGCAGGGCATTGTGAAAATCCAGCAATGACTGACTGTCGAGAAACTCGAACTCCCTCACAAACGATTCATCTTCATCAGATAACACCACGAATCTGTATACCATGACACTCACTTTTTGAACCTGTGCAATTTAATATTTTTTATATTGAGATTCACCTGGCAATATTTTTTTTTAGCAGGAAACTGATCGTATCCGTGTTGTCAGCATAATCCCATAATTCGGGCTGTTGCGTTGTCCCAAACGGGAGGTGACCGTGCCCTGCAATACACTGCAGCAGTTCCCTGTCAGTCTCCGGAGCCACGAAAAGAGAGTCTCCGGGGAGGTAAAATTCATAGTGAACTGCAGCCATGGGAGGGGAGAGTGACGGTGATTCCCTCAGCAGAACGAATCCTCCGTCTGTATAGCGGTCTCTGTTCACGATCATCACGGCCTTGTTGTGATCATAGTTGACCGCATACTTGTAATGTGCACGCAGGTTTCCGTACCTGCTCCAGTGTTCCGGCAGGCTGGCAGGATCATATCCTTCGGGCAGCCAGAGTTTGGAAACGTTCCGGCATCCAAGGCCAAAATAGGAAAAGATATCGTCTGCCAGAAGTTCAAGCTCTTCCGGTGTCTCTTTTCCGTCAAGTACTGCAATGCTGTTACGGTTGTGCCGGATAAGGTATGGGACGTTCCTGAAGTAGTACTCGAAGTATCTTGAGGTGTTGTTGCTGCCGGTGGCAATCACCCTCGTAAATCCCTGAAGTCTTCCACCTGTAAGCTCAATCATCCCTGCCAGTGCCGGTTCAATGTCCGTCAGCGTTTCTGCCACTGCCTTCATCAGGTGTTCATCCTTTGAGCTCAGCCTGGCCTGCAGCCGGTTACCTGTTATGAGTACACAGAGAAGGTCATGGAATCCCACCATGGGGATGTTGCCCGCCATCACCACACCAACCGTTTCCTGCTCCCTCTCTTCCTGCAGCCCGGGGTATGATGATATCCACTGCACAAGTTTCTCCCTTGTGAGACTCTTCCCGATGGCCATCACAGCGCGCCTCACGTTGTCGGGAGTAAACCAGGGATTTGCCAGATGAAGCGTTTCAATCAGTGACGCAAAGCGACCGGCATGACCCTCCGGAGCAGACATCCCGGTGGAACCGGCGGTGCCCGTCACCGTTGCCGCTGCAGCCTCGCGCATAACTGATCCCAGCTTCGCGAAGGCATCAACGAGCCGTTCAGTAGATAAATCTTCCCGTTTCACGCTCGCAAAGGTAAAAAATGTAACTGCAAATAAAGAAAAGCTGTATCTTAGTTCCTTCTTACAATCCGGAGGAAGTACCGTGAGAGGTTTAACGTTGTTTTGGGAGAATGTCAGGGTGGCATTCAAGGCAATCAGGTCCAACAGGGTGAGGGCAGTACTTACCATGGCAATCATCGCTTTTGGGATTATGGCACTTGTTGGCATCCTTACAGCCATTGACGGACTGAAGAGTACACTTACCCAACAGTTCACCATGATGGGGGCCAATTCCTTTTCCATAACCTCGAGATCAATGAGGGTGACAGTGGGCGACCAGCATATCAGGACGAAGAATCACGCCCAGATTACATACCGTGAGGCGACGGAGTTCAGGGAGAAGTTCCGGGAGCCGGCCTGGGTATCAATATCATTCAATGCCACCGGGCTTGCTGAGTACCGTTTCGGTACCAAAAAGACCAACCCGAATGTCTCTGTCATAGGTGCTGATGAAAACTACCTTACAATTGCAGGACAGGAGATCGAATCAGGCCGTAACTTTTCACAGGAAGACCTGCTGGGCAGCAGGCACGTGGTCATTATCGGACAGGATATAGTCCGGTATCTCTTCCCCGGTGTTGACCCGATAGGACAGGAGATCAGCCTTCCGGGACTGAAACTGACCGTTATCGGGGTGATTAAAAGTATGGGAGCCAGCATGATGGGCAGCGACCAGGTTACTATCATTCCCATCACTACGGCAAGACAGTATTTCTCAAGGCCCAATATCACATATAATATAGGAGTGATGCCACAGAAATCGGTTAGCCTCGACATGATGGCGAGCGAGGCTGAGGGCATTTTCCGCATAGTTCGCAATCTTGATCCCAGGGATGAGTCGGACTTCAACATACAGAAGAGTGACTCCCTGATAGAGATGCTGATGGAAAACATCAAATATGTTACACTTGCAGCAACCATTATAGGCCTCATAACCCTGTTCGGGGCTGCGGTAGGCCTTATGAACATTATGCTGGTTTCCGTGACTGAGCGAACAAGGGAGATAGGGGTGAGGAAAGCTCTTGGGGCACGGAAATCAGTTATCAGGCAGCAGTTCCTCTACGAATCGGTGATAATCGGCCAGATGGGAGGCCTTCTTGGAATCCTTGCCGGCATCCTGATGGGCAATCTCGTATCACTGGGAATGGGCTCAAGCTTCACAGTGCCCTGGCTCTGGGTAATAGGAGGGGTGCTGGCCTGCTTTGTGGTTGGCATGGCATCGGGATACTTTCCGGCCGTCAAGGCATCTTCGGTCGATCCCATCGAGGCCCTCCGCTATGAATAATTGAAATATCAGAATAAGAGTCTGACTGTCAGGATTTAGCATCAACAGCGATGAGCATAGAGATCATCCAGCCGGGAACGAACAACATACCCAGGATCACCTACGATCATGATGAGGATGTGCTCAGTATCACCGGCCGCTCCATTGCCGAAAGGCCGGAGATTATCTACGCACCGCTGGAAGAGTGGATCAGGGCTCATCTGAACAGGTTCACCTCACTGCGGGTCGTGATCTTTCTGGAGTACATAAACAGCGGCTCATCAAAGGCGCTGAGGGATGTATTAAGAATGATCAGCGGATACCGCCCTCCGCGTTACCGGATACGTATAACCTGGCTCTACGAAGAGGACGATGAGGCGATGCACGAACTGGGCGAGCATTATCGTGATGCGGCCGGTGTGAACATGGATGTGCAGATGGTTCTGTGACAAAGTGATAAATAAAAAGAGGGGGGCGCCGCCCCCCTCTTTAATTATTTATTCTCTTTTTTCTAGAGCATCTTGCCCATCATCTCAATGAGGTCAACACACCTTGCTGAATAACCCCACTCGTTGTCATACCATGACAGAACCTTGATCATCGTTCCATTCACCATGGTGCTCTGTGAATCGAAGATCGAAGATGCGGGATTGTGGATAACGTCAACTGATACGATCTCGTCTTCAGTGTACTCGAGGATACCCTTCATCGGACCTTCAGCGGCTTTCTTCATGGCTGCATTTATCTCTTCCTTCGTTGCTGCTTTCTTCAGCACGGCAACAAGGTCAACCAGTGAACCGGTGGGGGTCGGGACCCTTACGGATATACCGTCAAGCTTGCCCTTCAGCTCGGGAATGATCTTCCCAACTGATTTTGCAGCACCGGTAGTGGTGGGTATCTGTGAAAGAGCAGCTGACCTTGCCCTGCGCAGATCCTTGTGCGGAAGGTCGAGAATACGCTGGTCATTCGTATATGAGTGAATTGTTGTCATGTAACCGATCTCGAGGCCGAAGTTATCATTCAGAACCTTCGCAATGGGAGCAAGACAGTTGGTTGTGCATGATGCATTCGATACACATGCATGCTCAGGCTTGAGGAGTTCGTCATTAACGCCGACGACGATCATTGCATCAATGGCATCTTTGGCAGGGACAGTGAGAATCACCTTCTTTGCACCGTTTTTAAGGTGGTCACCGTAACCGCCCTTGGGACTCTCCTTCGAGGTGAAAATACCGGTGGCTTCGATAACGATGTCAGGTGTTACTTCCCATGGAATTGAGGCCGGGTTCTTTTCTGCAGTTACCTTTATCTTATCACCCCTGACAATAATGTTCTGCTCATCGTGTGTGACGCCCGGGAACTGACCCTGTGTGGAGTCATACTTGAGCAAATGTGCCAGTGTCTTTGTGTCAGTAAGGTCATTGATTCCCACAAACTCGATATTGGGATTGTCAAATGCCAGTTTGAACACGTTGCGGCCTATCCTTCCGAATCCGTTGATTGCTACTTTAATCTTTGCCATTGTTAGTATGTTAATATGGTTATTTAAACGAGTGACAAAGGTATAAAATAAAAAGAATAGGGCAAATATGGGTGGTAATTATTCTGTCTGCCTGCGGCGCAGAAGATCGAAAAGGCTCTGTTGATTGACCGGGTCACGGATCATCCCGATACGGTAACCCACGAATAATGAAGGAAAAAGCCGCTTGTTGTCTTCGTTGGCCATAATGGGAATCTCACTGGTGAAGGCATGAAGAGAGGCACCTACCTCCAGGGCGTGGGTTACCCTGTCATTCTTGCTGTATTCGAAGTTGAAGCCTCCGCGGCCGTAAAGACCCGGGTATAATTTGATTTCATCAAAACCCTTGAAGAAAGAGGCTTTGCTCATTATCTGAAGTGGTTCGTGGATGATGCTTTTATCAAACTTCTGTTCCTCAACCGTATAGCGGTCATTGCCCAGCCAGACGATTACCTTGTAATAGATTGGCTTTGCAAACAGCAGAGTGGCGCCACCGCCGGCAAACCAGCTTATTGACACACCACCAAGATCATGCTTGCCGTAAAGCTCTCTCTGATACCCCGCACCTGCTCCGACAGTCCAGGTTGAGTTGAGCTTACCAAAAACGAATGTGCCCGGACTCTGAAAATAGTAGTTTGAAAGCTTTATCTCCTTCGGATGCTTAAAGCCTTCAACACTTCCTTCAATAAACCAGCGGTGACTCGGTTTGATCTGCTTTAGATCACGATATATGACTGACCAGCCGTCTGAATTGAGAGCAGCACCAATCGTCCTCTCATTGCGCCAGAACATCCTGTCCTGAGGATCAAGATCTCCCTGCGCCGCGAGTGGCCCGCAGACAAGAAAAAATAATAAGACGTGCCAAAAGCTCTTAATCATATCTATTCAAGATGTTAAGACTGGCAGCGGGGGATAAGCGATGATCAGCCTGCCTGCTCCGTGGAAACGGTGTCAACACTGCTGTATGCCGGGCATGCTTCACGGTTGCATGAACTGAGCGCCAGCGCAGCAATGAATGCAAGGACAACGATTAGACCAACT
>JAVEZX010000092.1:0-10006 GCA_034002785.1 Bacteroidales bacterium | reverse complement strand
TACCTCTCCTCTTCAGAATCACTCGAAGTGGTCAGCGCACTCAAACATTCCGCATTGTTCAGGGCCGACCAGTACAGCTATCTTTTGTATCCGGACCGCAGGCTGCCTTTGTTCACTGAAAAGAACAACATACCTTCAGAAAAAGTCAGGGGGTCTGAGCTTCTGGCCATGTTAGTTGCGGATAAGGAGACTTCAATAGTCATCCGGGATACCACAGGTGGTCTTCATTTTCACGGAAGTTTCAGGAATGCCGGGATACTGGAGTCTGCTCTGGAATCTCTCGACTATGATAAGTACGGGCATCTGGTAAGGAAGGAAAAGGCAATGATCCTGGATATTTATGAAAAAATATTCGATCATCAGTCATTTACCGGAAGATCAGGGACATTCTATGCCTATGAAGGCCTGGGCAGTATTTACTGGCACATGGTTTCAAAGCTTCTGCTGGCGTCCCAGGAGTGTTATTTCCGGGCTGTGGATGACGGTGAGGAAACGGCTCTTTCCGAACAGTTGAAGGAACATTATTGCGACATTAAGGCAGGAATCGGAACGTACAAGTCTCCTTACCTGTACGGAGC
Source organism: Bacteroidales bacterium (assembly GCA_034002785.1). Lineage (GTDB taxonomy): Bacteria > Bacteroidota > Bacteroidia > Bacteroidales > VadinHA17 > SR-FBR-E99. The sequence continues at coordinate 9,428 of JAVEZX010000092.1, read as the reverse complement.
GTTTCCGACGGATGCCTACTCCCATACTCCGGGGAATTCCGGTGCAAGACAGCCCGGGATGACCGGACAGGTTAAGGAGGATGTCATCTCAAGGATGAGAGAGCTTGGGGTGAATGTAGAGGAAGGCAGAATCAGATTTGATCCTTCGCTGCTAAGCAAGGATGAGTTTCTGACCGCTGATGATCACTTTGAATATGTAACCGTTGCGGGAAAAACCGAGCAGCTCTCGTTGCTGGTGAATCAGCTCGCATTTACATTCTGTCAGGTACCGGTTGTCTATACGCTTGCTGACAGGCAGGAGATCGAAGTAGTATTTTACGGAGCTGATGTTTTACACATTCCGGGAGATACGGTGGACCTCAACACCAGTAACCTGATATTCAGTCGCAGCGGAGTCATCAAACTGCTCAGGGTTTCAGTCAGGCTGCAATCTTAATATCCGGTAATTCTTGACTCAGCATTCATCTTAAGTGTTGACTGACCTGGGTAACCGTGTGACCAAGTCTTCTTTGACCGCCCTTTAGGAATAGACTCATAAATAGTTAAATTTACCGCGTCATTTTATGTACGCCGGGTAGGGGTAACACACCAATCCCTGTACTGTCCGGTTAGATAGGGAAATTAATTTGCGGAGACAAAAACATGAGACGTTTCAGACAATCGGTTTTGGCAGTAATTGTAATTCTTTCATTTATGAGTATTTCCTGCAGGAGAGACAATAACATCCGTGATGAGGCGGACGTGAAGGCTGCAAAGATGGTGGCACGCATGACGCTCGATGAGAAGATCGGGCAGATGTCGCAGCTTTATGATGGATTTTTCAGAGATACAGCTGAATTCAGGCAAGCACTCCGTAACGGCAGGTTCGGGTCATTGCTCAACTTCTTCGGGGCAGAAAAAGTTAATGAGGCTCAGCGTATTGCCGTTGAGGAGAGCAGGCTTGGAATACCCCTTATGATTGGCAGGGATGTAATCCACGGATACCGCACTATTTTTCCTATTCCTCTTGGAATGGCTGCTTCATGGAATCCTGAAGCAGTCAGGGAGGCTTTTCGCATTTCAGCAGTGGAAGCCTCATCACAGGGTATCAACTGGGCGTTTGCTCCGATGATTGATATTACCTGGGACCCCAGGTGGGGAAGGATAGCTGAAGGTTGCGGTGAGGATCCATACCTGGCTTCAACCCTGGCATATGCTATGGTTAAAGGCCTTCAGGGAGACAGCCTTACCGATCCCACCTCCCTGGCAGCATGCGCAAAGCATTATGCAGGTTACGGCTTTTCGGAAGCAGGACGTGATTACAATACCACTTATATCTCGGAACCGGTACTGAGAAATGTGGTTCTGAAGCCATTCAAAGCCGCGAAGGAGGCAGGGGTTCTCACATTCATGTCCGGGTTCAATGACCTGAACGGTGTGCCAACTTCCGGAAACGAGTTTCTCCTGAGACAGGTTCTGCGTGACGAGTGGGGATTTGAGGGATTTGTTGTAAGCGACTGGGCTTCAGTGCTTCAGCTTGTTGATCACGGATTTGCCTATGATGAGGAGGATGCTGCAGCCAAAGGCATCAATGCCGGTGTGGATATGGAGATGGCTACCCTGACCTATTTCGAAAATATCAAGTCGTTGCTCGATGAGAAGAAGATCACCATGGAGCAGATTGACAATGCAGTAAGGAATATTCTGAGAGTTAAATATAAGATGGGTTTATTTGAAAACCCCTATGTTGATCCTGAGTCTGACCGGGTGATTCTTGACCCTGCTTTTCTGGATCATGCCCGAAAGGTGGCGAGGCAAAGCATCGTGATGCTTAAGAATGACAGCGGAACACTTCCCCTGGCACCGGATAAAATTAAGTCATTGGCTGTTATCGGGCCTCTTGCCGATGCACCGCGTGACCAGATGGGTACCTGGAGCTTCGACGGGCTTCCGGAGAATTCAGTCACCCCTCTTAAGGCCATAAGGGATCTGCTGGGGGAGACAAGGGTTAATTATGTTCCCGGACTGAAGTACAGTCGTGACAAAAACAGGGATCAGTTCAGTGCAGCCCTGGCTGCTGCAGGGAGATCAGATGCCGTATTGCTTTTTGTCGGAGAAGAGTGGATATTGTCCGGCGAGGGTCAGTCCCGTGGTAATATTGATCTTCCTGGGGCTCAGAGCGAGCTGCTTGCAGACCTGGCTGCCACGGGCAAACCTCTTATTGTAATTGTAATGGCGGGACGGCCACTGGCAATAGGAGATGAGCTGAATGATTCCGATGCGCTTCTCTATGCATGGCATGGAGGTACGATGGCAGGTCCGGCGCTGGCAGACCTTATCTTCGGAAAAGAATCACCCTCAGGTAAGCTTCCGGTGACCTTTGTAAAGGGTGAGGGCCAGATTCCGTTCTACTATTACAGGAACAGTACCGGCAGGCCCGCATCCGATGATTCGTGGACACCCATAGATGAGATCCCTGTGGAAAATCCGCAGAGCTCACTCGGCTACGAGTCGTTTCATCTTGACTTCGGTTACACTCCGTTGTTGCCTTTTGGATACGGACTAAGCTACACAACCTTCACCTACAGTGATCTGACTCTCTCTGACGAAGTAATGAGTATGAAAGGTTCACTTACGGTTAAGGCCAGGGTGACCAACAGTGGTGAGTGGGATGCTGATGAGATAGTTCAGCTCTATATCCGTGACAGGGTAGGATCCATAACCAGGCCGATCAAAGAGCTTAAAGGTTACAAGCGTATCCATATCAAAAAAGGTGAAACAGCAGAGGTGGAGTTTGTACTCACGGCAGCTGACCTCTCCTTCTTCAACGGCAGGGAGACGCTTACCGAACCCGGTGAGTTTGATGTATGGGTTGGCCCGGATTCTGACCGGGGATTGCATGCCGGGTTTAAAGTTGAGTAGTATTTTACAGACTCAGCTTCACTCTTTAACGAACCTTACTGCCTTGCTGCCACTGGCTGTGAAGATTCTGATTATATATGTTCCGGAAGCCAGACTGCTGATATCTGCCATACACTGCATGCTTCCGCAATGCTGTGTCAGCATCAGGCCACCCCTTATGTCATAAATGCTTATGCTGCTGATATCTGTTTCCGATCTTATATTCAGCATGTCCATTGCAGGGTTGGGGTACACTGTCAGGCTGATCTCCGCAAGCGGTAGCCGGAGAGATGTTATGATGTCACTGGAGGCCGTCCAGCTTTCCGGCAGGCTGTTGTCAAGAGAAGGATCCTTCAGTTGCAGGTATGAACCGTTGCCGTCAGCATCCGGCCATGGACTCTGATCTGAATAGACCACACTGTCAATCAGATTGCCGAATGCATCCGTCAGGATTAATGACTCGGTGCTGTTGGAGAGATGCCTGGTGAACTGACCGAACGGGGAGAATCCGTATTTCGACTGGAAGAGAGTGGCATTGGAAGCAAGGATGACGCAGAGGCCAGGGCCAAGAGTTGTACCGGCCGGGAAGTTATAGACCAGTCCCGTTCCAAGGAAATAGACACCGCTGAGATTAACGAGTGAGGTGCCGGTGTTCCGGATCTCGATGAATTCCATGGCATCGCTGTCAGGAAATTCGGTGGATGTCTGGGGATGATAATTGATCTTTGTGATTGTCAGTTCCGGTACCGACACGTTGCTGCATGCGCTGTAGCTACCCAGATTTGCCGTCATCCATTCCGCACGAGCCTGCATGAAAGTTTTTATTGAAGCTATTCTCTCTGCCTGGTTAGCTCTCTTGTTCCACCTCTGGCAATCGCGTGCCACTGCCTCCGAGATCAGGGCAACCGTTTCGTCAATGAAGGTTTCCCTGACAGCCCTGTTCAGCGACATACCGGGGTTCAGCAACTCATTCCACCGCTTTGTGAGATAGCATCTGAAGGTATTGTTATGAAACAGATCCCGCCAGAATCGTGACCCGTTGTTGTAATAATAGTCCTCGAAATACCAGAGATTGGTTTTACTCCGGTCCAAATACCATTGGAAGAGATCGTTCCCGAATGAAAGGTCCAGGTCCCAGACCGGGCCGGCACGCAGCTTCCCGTTCCGGTCCTTGTGGAAGTAGGTACTGTACTGGTAGGCATCCGGATTGGCAGCAAACTCATTCACGATCATGTAGTCGATGAAGGAGGGGATGTCTATAATTGCCGGGTAGCCGTTAACCACAGAAATGTTATTGTTTCGCGCTTCGATTTCGAGGCTGAAAAATTCGCCGCTGATGTAGGCGGTCTGGGTTGCGGTGGCATCCTCCGGTTTCGGCAGCTCATGAATATAATCGACCGGCGAGTTCTGGAATGAGTACATTCTCCAGTCCATCTCGTCACCTCCTGTCAGCTTGTCGGCCTTTGAAATATACCCTCCCGTCAGGGCAGGCAGACTGTTATCGTTTTTGCCAATTTTAATGACGTCTATCCGGTTATCGTCTGCCTTCAGCTTCTCCTGGAGCATGTAAAGTCCCATGTAGACATTATTCACGATCACCTCGCAATATGCTGCGCGCGAGGCGTAGTTCCCCATCTTCCGCGAGAGACTGTGGCAGAAGTAATCTCTTATGAAGGCTGTATCAAACACCATTCCCCCCAGGATCCAGTCATTCTCCTCCGGCATACCGAGCAGGCTGACATTGTCGTTAGTAACGTCATCGGCCATTCTGGTCGTGAAACCGTAGTTTTTCTTGGGCGATTCCTGTGAGGAGGAGCCCCTCAGTTCGATCCCGATGCGACCGCTATAATTGAGATAGAGTGGATTAGACTGGTCAGATACATAGTTGCGGAGTCCGGGACCGCGGTCAATGATCTTCATTGTGGCTTTGACCTTGGGTTCGTCCTTTATCGCCAGGTTGCCATCGGTATTTATTATTACTATGGGAAGGTTGCTGTCAGTGAGGTTCTGTCCGGCCATTGGCATGGTCAGCAGGAAGAGTAATATAAACCGGATAGTCAGATGTTTCATCACACAACCAAAATAACCTCTCAAAAGTAGTATTATTGTGTTAAATGACTTCGGTCAGTGACCCTGACAATAAAAGGAGCCTGTGGCGGTGCTGATGTCACTGCAGCGGGTATATTTGCAGATATACTTTCAATAGTCAACAGTTAACATGAAAGGGACGAGGATCAGGGTAAAGGGGCCTGCAACTGTATCAAATCTCAGTTGTGGATTTGATGTAATCGGGCTTGCCCTGGAAGAGCCGTTTGATACTTTAGATATTGAACTGACTGACACCGGGAAGGTTATCATTGATGGTATCAGGGGTTGCAGTACACTCAGCAGGGATCCGGAAAAGAACGTGGTCGGTGCTGTCCTCAGGGCAGCCTCAGCCCTGGCTGGAAACCGTGTCGGATTCAGGGTCAGCATTGATAAGGGGATAAGGCCGGGCAGCGGGATCGGGTCAAGCGGCGCCAGCTCTGCTGCGGCAGCCTTTGGGGCAAACCTTCTGCTGGGAGAGATATTCAAACCGGCCGAAATGGTAAGGCTTGCAATGGAAGGCGAGAGGCTTGCTTCCGGCTCGGCTCATGCCGATAATGTAGCGCCTGCGTTGCTCGGAGGCATCACCCTGGTGCGCAGTTATGACCCGCTAGATATTGTTGAACTACATGTTCCGGCGGAGCTCTGGTGCGTGGTTATTCATCCTGAGACAGAGATAAAAACCTCAGTTGCACGGGGATTGCTTGACAGAGAGGTGCCGCTTGCCACAGCTGTGAGGCAGTGGGGCAACCTGGCCGGACTGGTGGCGGGGCTCTACAGGGAGGATTATGATCTGATTGGGCGCTCGCTCATAGATTTCGTGGCTGAACCCAAACGATCCGTACTGATAAGGGGTTTTGACCAGCTGAAGACGTCTGCCATGGAAGGCGGAGCACTCGGAGCAGGTATCTCCGGCTCGGGACCTTCGGTATTTGCATTGTGCAGAGGCCGTGATTCCGCGGTGGCAGTAATGAAGAGAATGTCCGGAGCAACGAAGTCACTGGGGATTGGATTTGACGCTTATATGTCACCGGTAAGCAGGAGGGGAACGCAGGTTGTTAATTGAGCAGTTAACAGAGCCATGAAATATTACAATCTGAAAGACCCGAAGGTTACCACAGGCTTTAGGGAAGCGGTTGAAAGAGGCATCTCCCCGGATATGGGCCTGTTCATGCCTGACCGGATACCCCGGTTGGCTGAAGGTTTTTTCAGACGGTTGCCGCAGATGACCCTCCCTGAGATCGGCATGGAGGTCGGATCGCTTTACACGGGAGAGGATATTCCACACGATGTGATGCGGCAAATATGTGAGGAGGCTTTCAACTTCCCGGTTGTTATCAGACAGGTTGATGAGCGTAAGAAGGCACTGGAGCTGTTTCATGGCCCGACAGCAGCCTTTAAGGATTTCGGGGCGAGGTTCATGGCCGGCTGCTTCAGGTATTTCTCCTCACGCGATGATAAACGAAGGGTTGTGCTCGTCGCCACCTCGGGCGACACAGGGGGAGCGATAGCATCAAGCTTCCTTGGAGTGGAGGGGGTGGACGTCATAATTCTGTATCCCTCGGGAAAGGTGAGCAGTCTGCAGGAGAATCAGCTTACCACCCTCGGCCGGAACATCACTGCAATTGAGGTAGAGGGTTCCTTTGATGATTGCCAGGCGATGGCAAAGAGCGCTCTTACAGGTTCTGCCACGCGAACAAAAGTGAAACTCACATCTGCCAATTCGATCAACATAGCCAGGCTGATACCGCAGAACTTTTATTACTATTATGCCATAGGCCATGCAGGCAACGGCAAGGTGGTGTCCGTCCCCAGTGGAAATTTTGGCAACATAACGGCTGCTGCCATGGCCCGGAGGTCAGGCCTGGCCATAGACCACCTGGTGGCTGCCACCAATGTAAACAGGGTGGTACCTGATTATCTTGAGACGGGTTTTTACGCTCCGGCCGTGTCTGTTGCCACCATAGCCAATGCCATGGATGTAGGCAATCCCGGCAATTTCGACAGGTTAAGGAGGGTATTTGACAACGACTACGGAACAATCACCCGGTCAGTATCCGGATACTGGTTTGATGATTTCCGGATCAGGGAACATATTGGCCGTGAGTATAGTCGCACAGGCTACCTGCTTGATCCTCACGGTGCAGTTGCAAGCCTTGGCCTTGATGCTTACCTGGAGCATCATCCCGGGTCGGCAGGTATCTTTGTGGCAACAGCCCATCCTGCAAAATTCATGGATATTGTGGAGCCGCTGATCGGGCAATCCGTGGAGGTCCCTGACAGCCTCAGGAACTTCCTGGCAGGGAAGAAGCAATCGGTGATTATGAAAGCCGGACCTCAAAACCTCGAGGAGTACCTTGTTGACAGATATCAGAACGGATGACGAAAGCACGGGAGCATACTGAGATGAGTGATCAGGACCGTGAGTTCCAGGTTTTTGTCAAGCCGGTAGGAGCAAGGTGTAACCTCAGGTGCAGCTATTGCTACTATCCCGGTTGCATTCAGCCGCCAGGAGTGTCCGGCGGACAAAGGATGAGTGATAAAGTACTTGAAGAATATATCCTGCAGCATATTGATGCTGCAGGGGGATCTGAGGTGTTTTTTTCATGGCACGGCGGTGAACCGACGTTGGCAGGCATTGATTTCTACAGGCATGCTGTTTCGCTTGAAAGGAGGTATGCCCCGCCGGGTTGCAGGATAGTAAACGGCATTCAGACCAATGCAACCTTGATAGATGATGCGTGGGGAAGGTTTCTGAAGGAGGAGGGATTTTATGTTGGTCTCAGCATTGACGGTCCAGAGAGGTTCCATAACAGAAACAGGCTGAGGGCTGACGGAGGCGGTACATTTGCCGATGTGATGAGAGGAGTGGAGATCATCCGGAAACATGGCGTACCGCACGAAGTGCTCTGCGTTGTCAACAGCTCCAATGTAAACTCTCCGCTTGAAGTATACAGGTTTTTCAGGAGCATTGGGGCAGAGTATGTTACCTTTCTTCCGCTGGTGGAGCGAAAGAGCCGGAGCTCATCAGAGGTGGCAGAGAGAAGTGTCAGCGCGGCCGACTTCGGGAGATTTCTTGCTGAGATCTTCGATGAATGGATTTCAGATGATATAGGTAAGATAAAGGTTCAGGTCTTTGAGGAGGCGCTGCGTACTGCCTTCGGTCAGGAGCATACACTGTGCATCTTCAAGCCCGTCTGCGGTGCCGTGCCGGTGGTGGAGATGAACGGTGATTTCTACTCCTGTGACCATTACGTGGATGAGGAGCACCACATTGGAAATATTATTGATAACTCGCTGGCGACTCTTCTTGATCATCCCCGTCAAAAAGCCTTCGGCGAAGCCAAGAAGTCGGCGTTGCCCCGGTACTGTATTGATTGCGAGGTGCTTGAGATGTGCAACGGGGAATGCCCCAGGAACAGGTTTATCACTTCGCCTGACGGCGAACCCGGCTTGAATTACCTGTGCGAAGGGTACAAATACTTCTTCAACCACTGCCAGCCTTTCATCAGCGAGGTGGCCAGGCTATGGAGTGCGAGCAAATAGTAACCGCATCGCTTTGTGATGCCCGGCAGTGAATTGTGAGCAGACTCGATATTTCAGGAGGTGATCCTGGTCAGCTTCCCAGCTCTTTCCTGAAGAAGTCAGTTGTCCTTTGCCAGGCAAGGTCTGCTGCTTCCTTGTTGTAGCGTTCGCCGGTATCATTGTTGAAGGCGTGCATGGTGCCCTCGTAGATGAATATCTGATATTCTATGCCTGCCTGTTTGAGTGCCTCCTCGAAGGCAGGTATTCCGGCATTGATCCGCTCATCGTTTCCTGCATAATGAGCCATCACCTTTGCCTTTATCTTAGGTACATCTTCCGGGGCAGGTACAGAGCCGTAATAGGGTGCTGCTGCGTCAAGGTCAGGCGAATTGACTGCAACCTGGTTGGTCATGGCGCCGCCCCAGCAGAAGCCTGTACATCCTACCTTGCCTGTGGAGCGGGGATGGGTCTCCAGGTATTTGACTGCAGCAACGAAATTCTTTACTGTCTCCTCGCGGTCAAGCTGTCCAATCATCTCGCGGCCCTTGTCCTGGTCTTCGGGAGTACCTCCCAGTGGTGAGAGGGCATCCGGGGCCAGTGCCACGAAACCCTCCTGTGCCATCCGGTTGTTGACATCGCGGATATGAGGGACCAGTCCCCTGTTCTCATGGATGACGATCACTCCCGGGTACTTCTTTTTTCCTTCAGGGATGGAGATCCACGCACGCATATCGCCGGTTGCCCCGGGATAGGTGACATATTCACCTATTACCTTCAGTGCCTCTTTGCCGGCTGCCCTGGCTGATACGCCGTTACAGCCGGGAAGGATAACCACAGCGGCGGCGGTGCCGCCGGTTACAAGAGCCAGTTTCTTCATGAATTCCCGCCTGCTGACATTGCCGTTGCGGTACTCTTCATACAGTTCGTTTACTTTCCTC
>JAVEZX010000091.1:0-10123 GCA_034002785.1 Bacteroidales bacterium | reverse complement strand
ATCCTCGGCATAGGGTATGCAGTTGAGAAAGACAAGGTAGAAATCGCTGTCAATCTCTCCTTCAAGCCTGTATCCCCGTGAGAGATAATATTTCTGCCACAGGGCATAATCAATTACTGAATCGGACCAGTGGGCATACTGTGCATGCTCTTTATAGATGCCTGTGGCAACTGTAGGCCTGCGGTTCGGGTACCTCATCCCGAAAAGGTTGTTCGCATTCAGAAAAATATCTGAGGTGTAGTAACCTGTCTCAAGACGCGATTGCAGGATTACAATATCCTGGTACATCACGCCTTCAAACTCGAGGCATTTTTTCAGCAGATCTTCGCTGAAGGGCTGATTTCTGACTTCAAAATAGAAGAGGTATCTCTCTGTTCGCTGTCTTGCCTCTTCAGTCAGCATCGGACTTCCTCCCGGAACAAGAAAAGTGTTCAGGAGGAAAATCATCCCGAGTAGAATTACACGGGCATAAGGGGTACCCGGTATCGGATTTGGCTTCAGATTCCGGGTAAATATCCAGATTCTGTAAGCAACTTTTAAACCCGAAGAAATCTGTTCAATTGTCTTCATGGCCGTTGGATTTGACTAACGGTACAAAGTTACGCCAGACCGGTACGCGGCACAAGCCCCTCCACTACTATGGTGGTATTTATGAGTATGTTACAAAGTGGTCTAGTCAAATTTCTACGGTGTTTTACAGGCTTCATGAACCCACCCGGTGTTAAAAAAACGAGCTTCGTCAAAAAGAGCTCAATTTTTATGTATCCTTGCTCAATCTGAACCCTTTCAGCACACAGATAAATTGTATGTCTTTGGTTATCTGTCTAATAACTGAGACTTGAATTAATCATGCCCTATTCCCCGGTTTTGACCAACAGAAGTTTAGGAAGGGTTAAATTTTAGCCGAAAAATGGACGCCTGTTGAAAATATTTACAGTAAAACAATTTAGAAGAGATGGCTGTTACTTAGATTAATATTAAAACCTGTGAATATGAAATCCGTAAGACTCCTTTTGCCGGTTATGACCCTGTCAGTATTAATCCTGGCTTCATGACTAAATCAAGGGGCAAACCTGGCCGGTCCGTAACTTTTCCAGAGTTTCACCGGATTACTCCTTCCTGAACCTGACGCGGGTCACTTCATTGACCCAGCCGCCGACCGTGAAGACGGCGCCCTCATCAAGGATACGGCGGTAAAAACACTCCTCCTTCGTGGGAAAGAGCTGAGACCAGGCCCTGAATTTCGGCTCTGCCTCCTGCCTGAGCGAGGGATCTGCCTTTACAGCCGACTCGAGGTAATCAACAGCAACCCAGTAAGCAGTGTGATTGTCAAATGAACTGCCAAGCTCAGCCCCGGCATAGCACTCGGCAAGGATCATCAGAGCCCGTGCATTACTGTTGTTGAGCTGCCAGGCATGCTCGGCACGGTTACGTGCCTCCTGCCTCCTGCCCTGCCCCAGGTCAGCCAGGGCAATCCGGTTCAACACCGCGGAACGCGATATCCTGCTTGTATCCCTGTTATATGCTTCAGTAAAATAGGATAAAGCCCTGTCGCTGTCGTTTCTGGCTATGTTAAGCTCTGCAAGCCGGAGGGCGTTCTCCACTGAGCGGTCATTGGCAAACATCTTGACCGCAATGTTGTAATAGAGATCAGAAGAACGGCAGTCCGCTTCAATGAGCATAGCATGCACCTTACCCAGGAACATAGCATCACGGAAGTTGCGATCCACCTTGCCGGAGTAGAGCGTCTCAATACCTTCGCACGTCATAGCGCCGCTGGTACGGTAAAACGTCTCCATGTTCTGCAGGTCTTCTGCATTGCTGCAGTTGACAACGCCCGACTCAATACGGTAGTCAACCGTGCCTATGGAGGTGATGAAGGCATACCCCATCTCGCCGGCATCAATAATACCCATGGCATACAGGCTGGCAGCCACCGTTGCAAGTCGCACAAAATGGCTGCATTCAAGCTGGTCAGGATAACTTTCGGCTGCCTCGATCAGTATATTATAGCAGAGTCCGAGGTAATCAGGGTCGTCACCCGCCAGGTCCATCAGCAGATCGGTCTTGTGAAGCTCGTTTGAAGCCCGGTTGCCGAAATAATGCGAACGCTGCGTAAGGATCATCATTATGGAGTCAATATACTCCCTGCTTCCCGTCAGGTCAAACATCTCCCTGAACAGCATTTCCCCATCGGTATAGATCTCCTCGGAGGCACCGGGGCAACCGGTAAGAGCCTCCCTCCAGTATCCCAGGGCAGCAATGTTGTCGCCCCGCAACTGAGCCGATCTGTAAACCGAAATCATCTCAGGACATCGGACGGAGTCAGCAATATCCCCAGTCACAGTGCCACTCCCGGTGACGCCCTGGCCGGTAACGGCCGAAGGCATAACAATCATAAGCGCGGCAGCCAGAATCATTACTGACCGCAATCCATTTTCAATTCTAAGTGCCATACCTTGCAGTGCTTTAAAATCAGGGTACCTCATCCTTATAATAACTCTCAGCGATTAAAATTCGTATCCTGAATCTGCCATGGAGGTGATAATTATTCGGGATGGCAGGCCGTAGCCGGAAAATAAGAAGATAAACCCCTTACTGTCAGCAATTTTTTCCGGGCAGGAGCGTTAATTATTAAGGAAAACAGGTATTATACACAATCATGTTCTACAATTATCATATAATGAGCCTGCCGCATGAGAGGATGTACCTGATGAACACAACGAAGGACGTTGTAATCAGGTCGTCTCCCGGTAAGACCAGCAAGTTCTATGCGAAAGAGAGAGGCGGAAAGGAATTTGAGCTCCACCACCTGAGTGACCTGCTGCATGAGACGCTCAAGGCAGCAAAAAAGATTTCCCGTTCTCAGTATGCTCTCTTTTAGCAAACCGCTTTTCTGATCTTAACCAGCCGTACAAAGGCAAAAAGAGCTATTTTTGGATTCCCGGGAATCCAGGGGATACAGGATTACCCGGTAAAAACCTTGACTGATCCAGAAAGATGCGCTTCACTCCACTTGCCCAAAAATATACTGTCACTCTTATCCTTGCCTTAACACTTTTCGGCGGCAGCATTAACGGTCAGATTGACTTCAGCACCGGCTCCTCCTGGAAGTACCTCAAAGGCTCTGCTGCCGCCAGCCTGCCTGGCGACTGGATGACACCGGACTACAATGACTCCGGATGGAGCCAGGCCAACGCCCCTTTCCGTTACGGTGACGGCAGCGGAGGAACGGTTCTCGGTGATATGATCAACAACTACTCCACACTTTACCTCAGGAGCAGCTTCAACGCCTTCTCCACGGACAGGATAAAAACAATTCTTTTCAGGGTCAACTATGACGACGGGTTCGTGATCTGGATCAACGGCACGAGGGTGCTTAGCAGAAATGCACCTGCGACACTCTCGAATACGGCCCTTGCACCCGCGAACCATGAGTCGGGCACCTTCGAGCTTTACAGCATCGACTCCACCGGGGTGCCGCTGGTGGAAGGAACCAACCTTCTATGTATCCAGGCATTTAATCTCACCCTCAACAGCTCCGATTTTCTTTTCGATCTTGGGATCGAAGCAGCACTGTCGCAGCCGGAGGTATCTGACACTCTCTCCATCAATTTCAGCCACGAGGCAGGATTCTTCGATACGCCGTTTGACCTCGCAATCACACCGGGCGAACCCGGATATGAGCTTGTCTATACTATTGACGGCAGCAACCCGCAGACATCATCAACGGCAATGCGTACCACCGCCACTGCATCCGTCAGGATTGATCCTGAAGTCACTGCCGGCCGTCCGCGTACTCCCGTATTTATTGTCCGGGCTTCGCTGGCCATTGCCGGCTATTCCCCGTCGAGGCCGGTGACAAAGTCTTTCATATTCCCGGACAAGGTACTGGCACAGACTCACCCGGGAGGCGACTGGCCCACATCATCGGTTAACGGGCAGCTGATAGACCTGGAGATGGATCCCGAGGTGATAAATGATTCGCGTTACAGCCCTCACATCAGGGCAAGCCTGAGGGATATACCCTCAATCTCGCTCGTCACGGACAATGCAAGCCTCTTCAGCCCCTCTGAGGGCATCTATGTAAATGCCTATATGCACGGTGAGGAGTGGGAGCGTCAATGCTCCCTGGAGCTTATAGATACTGACAACACAGTGGAATTCAACGTGAACGCCGGCGTACGCATCCGCGGAGGGGCAAGCCGAAAACCGGAAAACCCCAAGCATGCCTTCCGTCTCTTCTTCAGGAAAGAATACGGTCCTGGCAAGCTCCGCTATCCCCTCTTCGGCGATGAAGGCGCCTCAGAGTTCGACAAGGTGGACCTCAGGACCGAACAGAACTACTCCTGGAGCATGGACGGCGACCCTCACAACACCTTCCTCAGGGATGTATTCTCAAGGGATACGCAGCGCGACATGGGCCAGCCCTACACCCGGAGCCGTTACTACCATCTTTATCTCAATGGCATGTACTGGGGCATCTACCAGACCGAGGAGAGGGCCGATGCCGACTATGCTGAAACCTACTTCGGCGACAGTGAGGACGACTATGATGTCATAAAGGTCTCTGTTGAGGCCTGGCCATACTTCAACGAGGCTACTGACGGCACGATGGACTCATGGCAGGAGCTGTGGAACAGGTGTGTCCGTGGCTTTGCATCCAACGCAGACTATTTTGCCCTGGAAGGAAAGGACCAGAACGGCAAACCGGTGAAGAATACCCGCGTGTATGTTAATATTGACAACCTGATTGATTACATGCTGGTGATCTTCTACACCGGCAACTTCGACGCCCCGGTCTCGGCCTTTGCCTCCAACTCAATGGCCAACAACTACTACGCTATTCAGAACAGGAAGAACAAGGGTGAGGGGTTCGTCTTCCTGGCACACGATTCGGAGCATTCGATGTTCGTCAGCCGCTATTCGCTGAGCGATGGCATAAACGAGAACAGGGTGACAATCAATGACCCGGCGATGACAGCATCGGGAATCAGTAACTTCCAGCCGCAGTGGCTGCATCACAAGCTGGCATCCAACGCCGAATACCGACTTCGCTTTGCGGACAGGGCCTACAAACATTTCTCTGCCGGCGGATCTCTTTATCCGGGAAAGTGCCTCAACCGGTTCCAGGCCAGGAAACAGCAGGTTGACAAGGCGATAATTGCCGAGTCCGCCAGATGGGGAGATGCCAAGACATGGAACCCTAGGGACAGGATTGACGACTGGCTGCCGGAGGTTACGGATCTGGAGAACAACTTCTTCCCGGTCAGATCCGGCATTGTGGTCAGCCAGCTGAAGTCCGCAGGGCTGTATCCTTCCCTTGAGCCCACCGTGGTGAAAGAATCGGGCCTGACGCTGGCAGATGAGAGGGAGATATCCTCACCGGTAACTGTGACACTCGAGAACCCGAACTCCAGGGGACAGATATACTATACAACTGACGGCAGTGACCCGCGACTCCTTGGCGGCACTGTATCAGGTAAGGCCGTGGCGGCTCAGCACGGATCCGTCCTCGCGATCTCCGCGTCAACCATCTTCAGGTCACGTATCCTCGACAACCAGGTCTGGAGCCCCATGAAGGAGGTGCGATTCATGGCGGTGAACGAGGACTATTCATATCTCAAGGTAACGGAGGTGCATTATCACCCGGCTGACCTGATAAGGGGCAGTGACACAGTGGACGGCAAGGACCTGGAGTTCCTCGAACTGAAGAATACAGGCAGGAACGCAGTGAATATCGCCGGAGTTACAGTTGATACTGCCGTCTATTACAAGGTACCCGCAGGAGTGATGCTTCCCCCGAAGGGGTTCTTTGTAATAGCCTCGAAACCAGAGGAGTTCTACGCTTATTACGGGATGAGAGCCAGCGGCAACTACAGCGGTAACCTTGCCAATTCCGGTGAGTTTGTGCTGGTGAATGACAAAAACATGAACAGGATCCTTGCCTTCAGCTTCTCCGATGATCCTCCATGGCCCGTTGAGGCTGACGGCAATGGCTACTCGCTCGTTTCCCGGATGGGAGACCCTTCAGATGATCCGGACCTGTCATCGTACTGGAGACGGTCCGCCAACACCGGGGGTTCGCCGTTTGCCAATGACCCTGTCTCAACAGCCGCAGAAGAGATGCTGCAAAGGCATTGGGGTGAACTTACCGTCTACCCGAACCCGTCATCAGGAGTGATTGTGGTGAGCATCGGCGAAGAGATCAGCAGCACGGTTACACTCAGGTTCATCTCGATCACCGGGGTGATCGCCCTTGTCAGGGAGACCGGTGGCACGGAAGTGATTGACCTTGCCGAAGAAGGCCTTGCTCCAGGGGTATATACAATAACCGCAGAACACGGTGGCATTTCATACAGAACAAGACTGGTATATATGCCACACAGGTAACCTTTACGCAAGAGGAGTGCAGATGCAGGATTATGTAAACACTTATATATAAATTTGCATTCTGCCTGGCAGAAAGTCAGCATGAAAAAGAAAACCCCGAAAATCGGTTTGCGCGCAGCCGGACTCCTGCTTCTGCTGTATATGCTGAGTTTCAACTCGTGTGAAAGAGTCAGTATCTGCTGGTACTGTGAAAACCCCCATGATACCAGTGAATGGCAACAGGTTTGCAATACAATGAGCAAGATCAAGCTCGAGTCATACGGTTACGTGTGTACCCCGTTCTGATCATAATTCGTATCTTGTACCCCCGATATTAAATTTGCCTCAGGCAGTGAGAAGGAGCATGAAACATATCTTACTTGCAGCAGTGATGTTACTGTACGGGCTGGGCCTTGCGGGACAGAGAGAGGTCCCCGTCAACGGTCCATGGGAAGATGAGAAGTTCTTTAACGCAGGGTACAGCCTCGGGTTTAATGTCATGACCTTTAAGATCAATCCATCGGATCAGTTCACTGATGTTGATTCACTGTACGCTGATGGCGTCAGCGTTTTTCCCGGAATCAACCTTCACCTGGCTCTTAATTTCAGGCTTAACCAGTTCTTTGACATAAGGCTCCTGCCGGGTATCTCATTCGGTCAGCGAAATCTTAATTTCTCTTCCTCAAGTGCGGTGGACACGGTCTTTTCTCCCCAGAAGATAGAATCCAGCTTCTTCGAGATACCGTTGCATGTCCGGTATGGCTGGAGGATGCAGAACATAAAACCGTACCTGATCGGCGGGGTCAACTACAGGTATGACTTCTATGCCCAGGAGAAGTACAGGATTGAAAGGCCTGTCTATCTCAGGTTAAACAAACCGGACATATACTATGAAGCAGGTGCCGGAATAGGCTTCTACCTGAAGAGCGTCAGGCTCTCACTGGAGATCAAAATGTCAAACGGCATACAGGATGTACTGGCTCATGATCCGCATCCGGAT
The DNA here is from genome assembly GCA_034002785.1 of Bacteroidales bacterium. Classification (GTDB taxonomy): domain Bacteria; phylum Bacteroidota; class Bacteroidia; order Bacteroidales; family VadinHA17; genus SR-FBR-E99. The sequence goes on along the minus strand of JAVEZX010000091.1, from coordinate 2,751 downwards.
TACCCGGAATACACCAACTCAATAACATCACTGAAGTCGCGTATGTGGGTCTTTTCCCTGCATTTCGAATAACCTCACAGTACCTTTCCCCGGCCTTTCCCGGCTGGACATATTACTGACTTTGCGGCAGTTGATACTGCGGCAGCGGTGTAATCTAAGAACTCAGCCCATTTGTCCTATGATCCCCTTGGTTGGTCAAAATTATACTGCATTTCATGCTTCAGGCGCTCATTTTATGAGGTTAATTCGCGAAATTTGGGCAGGTGAGGAAAAATTACGGGCTGTTGAAGCCTCCTGCCCAACTGACATTATCAATGAGATACAACTACAAAAACCTCTTCGCGTCGCAGCACGAAAAATTCACGGCGATATTGGGTCAGGATTATTTCTCATCACTCCTGGTTGACGACGATCTGTCGGATTCAGCCATCATTGTAACAGACAAGAGGGTATACCAGGTAGGTAAACTCTATGAAGCACGGCAGCGCAGTCTCATCGGAAGCCACAGGGCCGGCAGAGGTAAGAAGATAGTCAGTCTGTTGGACATAACCGGGACAAGCAGCAAGGAGGTTTCAAGACCTCTTCCCGGATCTGCGCTGATTGCATTCGGCGTTCTGTCTGCCACCCTCGGTCTTCTCTCCGATGTCAGGCAGTCTACTTATATAATGCTTGGAATTGCTCTGATTTCAATTGCCGGCGGGGTCTGGCTCATCCTTAAGCTCAGGAAAAGGTATCTCGTGATTGAATATGCCGGAGGCAGCATGTCACAGCCGGTCAAATTCATCACTGATTCCGAACTCAACCTCTTCCAGGGCATCATCTCTGATGAAAAGGAGAAGCTCATCTCCGGTGCCGCAGACAGCAAGGAGTGCCCCAACTGCGGGGAAAAGATACAGCTCAGCGCAAAGATCTGCCGCTTCTGCGGTGAGGAGCAGAAAGATCTGGCCTCCGAAGAATCAAGATAATAACTTTCTGATCAGCGGTTAACGGCACAAGGGGCCGTCATGCCAAATGCAATCCTATACCCCGAGGCTTTTAAATGCCTCCAGGACAAGGAATACCGGCCAGACTATAGCCTTCAGGAAACCGAGAACCCCCATCCAGAATCCTGTGGCCTGTGAGATGAAATAGATGGCTGCACCTATCAGTCCCAGCCCGTAGACGGCACCTGACGACGGAGAGCACTCCTGCATTCTGTCTTTCATGATAACTTCTTTCTTTGTTTTGTTAAGTGTAAACAAAATTAAATATTTTGACGGCAAATTCCTCCAATTTGTCCGAAGTCAGAACATTTATCCTTTTCAGCGGTTAATTTATCAACTGAATGCCGGAGTTCGTCAAATCGGAGTTAATCTCTGTCAGCATGCCGGGAGCTCACGAAATGCCGAATAATAGCTGCCAGCCGACAGAATTGCTAAAAAGTGGAAATATCGGTCAATCAAATTATCTTTGCATATAGCTGGTATCGTCTCTAACTTGTAACTTTTTAGGACCGGCAAACAGCACCTGTTCTGACAAATAAATATGAATGGCAAATAAAAGCGCAATAAGATTCTTACTCCTTGGATTGCCAATTCTGACAGCATTCAGTCTCCCGGCGGGACACCGCAGTGACACGGCAGTACTGTCGGCCGGACTTCCGTCTGACGCTCCTGCAATGATCATGCAGGCCTTTCCCAATGATTTCGGGGATGCTCCGGCAAGCTACGGCTCTGCCGATCATGTAATGGACGGACGCCGGTATCTCGGAGGAGAGCCTGACGGTGAAGCTTCACATCAGTATTCGGATGAGGCCAACGGAGATGACCTGACCGGCAGGGATGATGAAGACGGGGTGACAATCCCGGAACTGGTGCAGGGGAAGAAGGCTACCATACGTTACCAGGTAGTCACTCCGTATGCAACTGTTTACCTCAATGCATGGATAGACTGGAACGGCGATGGCGACTTCAATGACAACGACGAGAGAATTGCCAGCAATGTCGGAAGGACATTTCCGGGCACTTACAACCTTGACATTACCGTTCCGGCAGATGCAACCGGTTCAAAACCAACATTTGCAAGGTTCAGGCTGGGGGCGCGCATTAACACTCCCACCGGGACTGCCACCTCAGGAGAGGTGGAGGATTATATGATAAAAATTGTATGTGACGGTCCGGAGCCCCCGAAGGTTGGCCGGATTACTCAGCCTTCATGTGAGACTCCAACCGGAAGCGTTCTGCTGGAAGGGCTCCCGGGCACGGGTACCTGGGCTCTTACAAGGCTGCCTGACGGAGAGACAATTACCGGTAGCGGTTCATCATTCACAGTTACGGGACTGGAGCCCGGCACATGGTCCTATACCGTAACCAATTTTAGTGGCTGCACCTCAGGCCCCTCGGCGCAGGCTGAGATCACTGCCCCGCCTGAATTACCCACGGCGCCGGTGATATCAACCACCGTACAGCCATCCTGCATATTGTCAACGGGCAGCGTCTCCCTCAGTGGGCTGCCGGCAGAAGGCACCTGGACCGTTCATCTCCTCCCGGGAACACGAAGCTTTAATGGGAGCGGCACCACGCTGACCATAGATAACATCGGGGCAGGAACATGGTATTTCACCGTCACCAATTTATCGGGATGCACTTCAGCACCCTCAGACAATGTGGTGATCAATGACCCCCCGGTTATACCCTCTCCCCCGGTGCCGGGAACAGTCACCCATCCATCATGCAGTTCCCCCACAGGAACAGTGGAGCTCTCCGGGCTCCC
>JAVEZX010000090.1:0-10236 GCA_034002785.1 Bacteroidales bacterium | reverse complement strand
GGAACTCGCCGGTAATCCTGTTGCCTATAACAACACAGATTGTGAGGGCTTTATGGTTCATCAGCTTTGAAAGTCCATAGATAGCTGAACTCTCCATCTCATAGTTAGTAATACGCTCTCCCCTGAAGCGGAAGGAGGTGATATTGTCATTGATCTCACTGTCGAACGGTTCAAGCCTCAGTCGCCTGCCCTGTGGTGCATAGAACCCCGGGCTGGAGATGGTGATGCCCCTGGCAAGTCCTGATGCCAGTTTCTCCAGGAGGGAGGCATCAGCTTCAACAACATATGGATATGCAAGGACATCAGGCCACTCGAGATGGGTGGCAAGCGCATCGGCCAGCATATGGTCAAGACACCATTCATATCCCTCATAGAAGTGAATAAGGCCGTCAAATCCCACGGCCTTTGAGGTGGCAATGAAGGAACCGACAGTCAGATCGGGTTGTAGCCCGCCTGCGGTACCAAGCCTTATAAATGAGAGAGAGCGAGGCTCTTCCGCAATTTCACCCGTCTTCAGGTCAATATTGACCAGTGCATCCAGTTCGTTGACCACGATGTCAATGTTATCCGTTCCGATGCCTGATGAGATAACTGTTATCTCAGCATCGCGATAGCTTCCGGTAACAGTGCTGAATTCCCGGTTGCTCTTGCGTACCCTGACTGAGTCAAGCATTTCGCCTATCATCTCAACCCTTCCGGGGTCGCCCACGATGATTATATTGTCCGCTATCTCACCCGGGAGAAGGTGAAGATGAAATACTGATCCGTCAGGATTGGTAATCAGTTCTGTTTTTTTCATAACCTGGTGAATAAGGTGCAAAAATACAAAAAATGTCATCCGCATTGCATTGCCGGGTAAACGGTTCAGGGCAGTTAATATTTGTTAATTTGAAAATTGCCCTGTTTTGAAACGAACAGGAGAGATATCTTTGCGCAGAACCTGAAATCGCGATTGATGAACATTTCTATGCGCAGTCAAATACCCTCTGGGAACCTCCTCTCAATCATCCTGTTTTTTTTGTTTTTGATGGGAGGCAGGGAAGCTTCAGCACAGGGAAGGAAGAGGGCAGAGGCAGTTCGGACTACAGGTGAGGTGCATATTGACGGCAGGCTCGACGAGCAGGCATGGCAGACTGCAGCACCGGCAGGTGAATTCATAATATACAATCCGCACAACGGTACCCCATCTTCCTTCAGAACCGAGGTTTTCCTGCTCTATGATGATGATGCCCTGTATATCGGAGCAGTGATGTATGACACCAGCCCCGACAGTATTTTTGCCGAGCTGGGCCAGAGGGATGAGGGTGATATTAACGCCGACCATTTCTGGGTTGAGATATCACCCTTCAATGATGGCCTGAATGGCGAGATTTTCAAAGTGTCTGCATCAAATGTTCAGATTGATAATAAAATGACCACCACGGAAAGCTGGGGTCACAACGATACATGGGATGCAGTCTGGCACAGCCGGACAAGAATCAGCGATGAGGGATGGGTTGCCGAAATGAAGATACCCTATTCTGCACTTCGTTTCCCGCGGTCGGCATCACAGCTCTGGGGTATAAACTTCTGGCGTGAGGTGCGCCGTAACAGGGAGACCTCATCGTGGAACTTCGTCACAAAGGAGTTCGGGTCATCCATCGCCCATATGGGTGAACTGGCTGGCATTCGTGATGTAAAGCCTCCCCTGAGGCTCTCACTGGTGCCGTATGTTTCGGGCTATCTTGAACATGTATCCGGGGAGCAGGGGGTAGGCACATCATATAACGGAGGGCTTGACCTCAAGGTCGGACTCAGCGAGAGCTTTACGCTCGATGCGACACTCATTCCGGATTTCGGGCAGGTGCAGTCTGATGATCATGTCCTGAACCTTTCGCCTTACGAAGTCAAGTACAATGAAAAACGCCCCTTCTTCATGGAGGGAACAGAGTTATTCAACAAGGGAGACATCTTTTATTCAAGGCGCATCGGAGGTTCTCCCCATCTTGCCAGGAGCGTTCATGCAATGATTGATGAAGATGAGGTGATTACGACCAACCCTGCGGAGGTAAGTCTCCTCAATGCCACCAAGATCTCAGGCAGGACGGGCAGCGGACTGGGAATAGGACTTTTCAACGCAGTGACAAACACAACGTGGGCAGAAGTTGAGAACACGGTCACGGGTGAGACCCGGCGAATCCTGACCGAACCACTGACGAACTACAACATGCTGGTACTGGATCAGACACTGAAGAACGATTCTTACGTCAGCCTTATGAACACCAGTGTAATCAGGGCAGCAGAGAGGGATGAGAATTTTTATACGGCAAACGTTACCGGTTTTGATGCTACTCTGAAGACTGCCGACAGGCTCTGGTCTGCTTCGGCGGGAGCATACCTCAGCCAGAAGTATTACAGCTCGGTTAAGACCGGACTGGGCCATTCGGTAGGTTTCAATGCAGGCAAGACAGGCGGCAGGTTCAGGACTGACTATAACCTGGCACTCATCAGTGACACTTTTGATCCGAATGATATGGGTTATCTGAGGAACAACAATGAGATCAACCACTCACTTGACTTTGCCTGGAATACATATGAGCCCAGAGGCAGCATCATGTCAACAAGGACCTCGCTCGATTTCAGTTACGGTCAGCTGTTCAGGCCCCGTAAATTCACCTCGGCAGAGGTTCAGCTTGATGCGATGATATTACTCATGAACTACTGGTCTTTCTCACTGGACCTGGAGTTAGCTCCCTGGGGTATGGATGACTACTTTGAGCCGCGTACACCTGATATGTCGATGTTTTACCACCGTCCACCATCCTTCGAAGCCGGTTTCAGAGGCGATACTGACAAGAGCAAGAGATTCTACCTGGAGGTAAATGCCGGATATGTGACCTCATGGACCGGTAACGGGCAGCATGGATACATGTGGTCACTGCAGCCTGAGTTCAAGGTTAACAGGCGGTTTACATTTGACTACAACCTCTCGGTTGAAAAGATGTTCAATGATGTCGGATACACAGGCGTTCACCCCACAGAAGGCATAACGTTCGGGCAGCGTGATGTGACAACCGTTACGAATACACTATCGGGTGCGTTCATCTTCTCTGCAACCTCCTATGTTACCCTGAGGGGACGGCACTACTGGTCCGCAGCTGATTATGAAGGGAATTATTTCACCCTTCTCCCTGACGGTTCACTGATTGACAGGGTCTTCTCCACTCCGGTGAACAACCATGATGTAAACACCAATTTCCTGAATATTGATGTGATGTATACCTGGCGCTTTGCACCCGGAAGCGAACTGTCGCTGGTCTGGAAGGATGCCATCTGGTCTGAGGGAGATGTTATTATCAGTGACGGGATGGATAATTTTCGTGATCTGCTCTCGATGCCTCAGACGAACAGCATTTCACTGAAAATTTTATATTACCTTGACTATCAGAATTTCAGAAAGTTATTCAAGTCTAAGTAATTAAATAATAAGATGATACAGAGAATCCAAACCATATTTCTCCTTGCGGTTGCAGTGCTGTCAGGGCTGCTGCTTACCGGTAACCTGGTTCAGCTGAGCACACCGGGAGGCACTCTGTTCAACCTCGGTTTCAACGGACTCAGCGAGAACGGAGGGGAGGTTATTCAGCGGCTGTGGCCACTGGCGGTCATTCTTGTTCTTGTACCGATTCTGGCTGTGACGGCAATTTTTCTTTATAAAAATCGGAGTTTGCAGATGAGACTCACAATGGTGGTACTGCTTCTCTCCCTGGGAACAATAATTCTCGGAGCATTTTATGCCCTTGCGTTTGACCGTAAGATAGACGTAACACTTGTATGGACGGTAAAGGCAGTTTTTCCGCTTCTCTCTGCCATCCTTGCATGGCTGGCTTTTCGTGCAATTCTCAGAGACGAGGTGAAGGTCAGGTCATATGACCGCCTCAGATAATTTCCAGTCTCTCCTGATCAGTTATTTTTTCGCAATACTGGCATTTAAGGGCCACCGGCTTCTTTGATACCACCCTGAACCGGGTTGTCACATTCTCAAAATTGGTGATACACTTGGGATTCATGCACTTGGCAATGGCGGTGATTGTATCCGGGACTTCCACCACACGTTTTTCTATAACCTCGTAATCACGGATGATGTTCAGCTTTGCATTGGGCGCAACCAGTGCAATCCTGTTGATGTCATCGTCCTCGAAAAATTTGCCGGCAATCTTTATTATTGCCTTCTTCCCGTCAGTTTTACTTTCAAGGTTAGTCCCGAATGTGATCTGGTTCTTGATTTTGTCGAGGCCGAGTATCTTGATTACCTTGAAGAGGGTCCTTGCAGGGATATGGTCAATCACTGTTCCGCTTTCGATAGCGCTTACTAGAAGCTGCTTCGGGTCATTTATGTTTTTCATGGCTTGTTATTTTAATCCGAGTAATGAGCAGATGATTGCCTGCCTTGTAAAGACACCGTTAAGGGCCTGTTCAAAGTAATATGCCTTGCTGTTGGAATCGACATCGGTGCTTATCTCATTAACACGGGGAAGGGGATGGAGAATCTTCATCCCGGATTTGGTGTCAGCCAGCATATGATCATGCAGCACATAGGCGTTTTTGACTTTCTCATACTCCATCGGGTCTGAGAACCGTTCGCGCTGGACGCGTGTCATGTAGACTATGTCAGCCATGTTGATGACTTCGTTCAGGTCGGCGGTCTCATAATAGTTGAGTCCCAGGTTCCTGAGGTACAGCTTGTACTCATCAGGCATCATCAGTTCTTCAGGGGCGACAAAGTTGAAGGATGTCTTCCAGCGCGACATTGCCATGAGGAGGGAGTGAACGGTGCGGCCATACTTCAGGTCGCCCACCATGCAGATGTTCAGGTTGTCAAGTGTGCCCTGTGTTTTCAGTATTGAATAGAGGTCGAGCAGGGTCTGGGTGGGGTGCTGATTGGCTCCGTCGCCCGCATTTATCACCGGGACAGTAGAGATCTCGCTGGCATAGCGGGCGCTGCCCTCTATCGGGTGGCGCATGACAATCAGGTCCACATAGTTGTTCACGGTCCTGATCGTGTCATTGAGAGTCTCACCCTTGGTGACGCTTGAGCTGGAGGAGTCTGTGAACCCGATCACGCGGCCCCCGAGCTTGTTTACAGCGCTCTCGAAACTGAGACGCGTACGTGTAGAAGGCTCAAAGAAGAGCGTTGCCACAACCTTGCCTTTGAGAAGATCCTGGATAGGGTTCTTTTCAAACTCCGCAGCAAGGCTGAGAATCCTGGTGATCTCCTCAGTGGTAAGATCATCAATTGAGACTAAGCTTCTGGTTTTCATTAAGATATGTTTTTATGTGCCTGAACTGACACAAAGTTATTACAAGTGGGGGTGCAATTTTTCGTATGTTAAAAACTATTTAAAAAAATGGCTTCCTTATTCTGTAGAGAGCCATTTCATCTGCAGACCGGTTATTTTTCCCAGCCTTCCCGTAACCTGTTGCGAGGCGGAGTCACGAAAGATGATTTCCAAAGTTACGTCGCTGCCGCTGTAAGCGTGTTCAGACTGTCTGCATTCCTCATCCCTGAGCACCTTCATCACATCATTCATAGCTATGTAGGGGAAGGTGATGGTCCATCGCTGACAGACATGCTTCTCAACCATCTTTGCGTTGTTCAGGGCATCAGCAGCAGCGGTGCGGTAGGCATTTATCAGGCCGCTGACCCCAAGCAGGGTTCCGCCAAAGTACCTGATGACAACCACCAGGACGTTTGTCAGTTCCCGTGAGTTGATCTGACCGAGGATGGGTTTGCCGGCGGTGCCTGACGGTTCGCCGTCATCGCTTATGCGCCACGCCTGCCTGTCAGGGGAAAGCATCCATGCAAAGCAGTGATGCCTGGCATCATGATACTCTTTTCTCAGCTCCGCGAGCCGGCTTTTGATCTCCTCCTGGGAGCTGACGGGGATGGCAATTGCTATGAACCTGCTTCCCCGGTCTTTGAAGAGTCCCTGTGACTCACCTTCGATTGTTTTATATGTGTCAGAAAACAGCATCTGTATGGCGAACAGGCCTTGAGTCAGATTATCATGAGTGCATTCGCACCCTTGTAAAGCGTTATTAATCCCATTATTACCAGCACGATATAGACCACCATGGTAAAGGCCTGCTGACTGATTTTTGCAACCAGCCTGTCGCCGCTGTAAAGGCCTGCAATCAGGGCCGGTACGGAACACATTGCCAGCAGGAACGTATCAGTTTTTACAAGTCCCGCAACCAGGTAAAATAATAGCGCATATGAGACTGCAAAAAAGATGAAGAGTGAGATTACCGCATTGAATTTTTCCCTGGGTGTTTTCATTGATGAGAGTATGATTGCCACTGGTGGTCCGGTGATCCCGGTGGCACCGGCAAGAAGGCCTCCGAACAGGCCGCTGAGGGTCATGGCGGATTTGTCTGAGCGTATTCCGAAACTGAATCCCCGAACAAGGGCAACTACAATTAGAATTATCAGTACGCCCCATACCAGCTGTATGTAAGCCGGGTTGATAAACTTCAGAACGGCTGTTCCGGCGGCGACTCCTATCCCGGTCCATACGGCCATTCGTCCCAGTGGCAGCCCGCTGACTGAATTACGGGATCGGCGGAAGTAGATCACTGAGAAGACAGCGTTTATGATGGCGATGAATACGGCGGTATCCGACACAGGCATAATGAACTGTATGAGCGGAACTGCCACCAGGGCCAGGCCGAATCCCGTAAAACCCCTGACTATTGAGGCTATGAAGATTATCAGAGAAAGGAGGATTATGTTTTCGGCATTGAGCATTCTATTCTTTGTATAGTGCCAATTGCCTGAATTCCTTCATAAAAACCTCCGTCGATGCTTCCCACCGTTCCGTTTCCTCAGTAAGGGAGAGGCCACGGGTAAGCACTTCGCGCATGCGGCTGTCGCCAGAAAGGATGTCAAACGGGATGAGCCGGTATTCGTACTCGTACGGTGGCGGGTTAAACGTCAGAGCATTCTCCGGTGATGTGCGGATGATTGCATCAAACAGGTGCAGTGCGGTTGTCACAGGTTTGAACAGGGCTGCATCGGTGACGTGTATCTGAATACCTCTGCAGTACTCGCCGGCGTATTTGTGGAAAGTTGGAATAAAATCATGCATCCTGAACCTGCATCCCGGCAGGTTTCTGCTTCGCAACTCTGCAAGCAGCCTTCGGCCGTCGATCCACGGTGCGCCGGTCAGTTCGAACGGCATAACCGTGCCACGTCCCTCTGAGAGGTTAAGGGCCTCTGCCAGTACTGTTCCCGGATAGACTGCAGCGGTCTGCTGTGATGGCATGTTTGGTGAGGGGAGAACCCAGGGCAGTCCTGTTTCGCTGTAGAGGGAGTTACGCCGCCATCGCTCTGCGCGGACAACATGAAGCTCACAGCCAGGGACATATTTCTGCCTGATCCAGAGAGCCATCTCGCCCATTGTCATCCTGTGGCAGAGGGGGATGGAGGCTCCTCCGACGAAGGTAAAGTACTCTTCCTGCAGCACAGGGCCGTCAGCCTGTATCCTTCCTATGGGATTTGGCCTGTCAAGTATCCAGACAGGTATGCCCGATTCTGCGCATGCCTCCATGCACAGCTTCACTGTCCATATGTAGGTATAAAGTCTGGCGCCGACGTCCTGCAGGTCAGCCACGAAGGCGTCCATACCCTGCAGCATCGCCGGGGTGGGTTTGCGGTGCAGGCCGTAGAGACTGTATACGGGTATGCCAAGTACCGGGTCGGTGGTCCCTTCCCATTCAATCATATTGTCCTGTGTCTGACCCGAGAGTCCGTGTTGCGGACCGAATAACGCTGTCAGTATGCAACTGCCGTTTCCGGCAAAGACTTCTGTAATATGCCTGAAATCGGAGGTGATGCTTGATGAGTGACAGAGCAGACCAATCCTCTTCCCGCGCAAGCCATCCGGAAGGTGTTGTGATACTGTGTCAAGTCCTGATAGCACTTTCATACCTGCAAAAATAGTTAAAAGAGCGGCGGCAGCAAGGATCCGGGATAATGCGGCAAGGAAATTATCAATATATTTACAACCTCCCCTCAGGAAGACTGTTATTTATAAAAAAAATTGAATGAACCGAATTTTTTCAACCATCATCCTGGCCCTGTTCATTACCACACTTAATGGACAGGTGCAGGAACGCATTACAAAGTATATTCCCTCTTCAAAGCCCGACAGGGTCGTATTGAATATTACCGTGGATCCGGCAACCTCGATGGCTGTCACCTGGAGAACGGATACGACAATAGAGGAGAGTGTGGCTCAGATCTCTGAAAATCTTCCGACTGTCTTTCTTGCCGACTCCGCCATGACTGTAACCGGATCGTGGCAGGATGTAACGGGAGACGGCGTGACCGGAAGGTTTCATTCAGTCATCTTCCGTGGGCTTAAGCCGGCTACAGGATATGCCTATCGCGTAGGATCAGGTGCTGATGCCAGTGAATGGTTTACCTTCAAAACCGCGGAGGCAGGGGTTGCTCCTCTCACATTTCTCTATTTTGGAGACTCGCAGATAGGAAGCAAATCACTGTATGCGAGGGTTATCAGGCAGGCTTACCGTGCTACACCCGATGCACGGCTGATGATTTTTGCCGGTGATCTGGTAGACGGGGGATCCGGTTCAACTCTTCATGATGATGAATGGGGTGACTGGCATGCTGCGGCAGGATTTATTGTCTCTGAGGTGCCTGTCATGGCGACTCCCGGCAATCATGAACACTATGACCCATTTGTCAGGGGGAAGAGGGATCTCAACAGGTATTGGCGAGCCGGATTTACTCTGCCTGAACAGGGGCCGGCAGGAGTGGAGGAGACAACCTATTCAGTAGATTACCATGGGGTAAGATTTATTCTTCTCAATTCTGATGAGATGGTCAGGAATGAGGCTCTGGCCACTGAACAGGCAGAATGGGTTGAGGGTCTCCTCAGGAACAACCCCTGCAAATGGACCGTCGCAGCTTTCCATCATCCTGTCTACTCCACCTCTGCGAGGAGGGACAACAAGGTGATTAGGGAAAGCCTCAAGCCGCTGTTTGACAGGTACGGGGTTGACCTGGTGCTCACGGGCCATGATCACACCTATGCACGTGGAATGGTAGTGGCTGATTCTTCTGACATGAAAGCAAAAACGGCAGGTACCGTTTATGTTGTATCTGTCAGCGGATCCAAGCAGTACCAGCAGGATGCGAAGCCGTGGTGGCAGGTCGGGATGACCAACACCCAGCTCTGGCAGGCGGTGACCGTTGACGGTGACAGGCTTTATTACAGGGCTTATGATGCATCCGGCAGGCTGGCCGACCAGTTCACGATCACCAGGATGAAGAATGGCAGGAAGAAATTCACTGTTCAGACACCGAAAAATACGAAGTAAACGCAAGGGTATGAAGAAACTGAATTTAATCACAGCGGTTTTCCTTGCTGCACTCCTTACCCTGTCATGCGTGAGGGATGAGAGCAGGATTGAGATATATGTAACAACTGACCTTCATGGCATGCTTCTGCCTTTTGACAATACCGAGGGCGAAGCCACGGACCGATCACTTGCCAACCTCGCCTCGCTGGTCAAGGCAGGAGGCCGGGAAAACATCATTCTCCTTGACAACGGAGACATTCTGCAGGGCGATCCGCTTGCATATTACTACAATTTTGTAGATACAGTGCAAACCCATCTCATTGCTGATATCCTGAATCATCTGGGTTATGATGCCGCCACCGTCGGCAATCATGACATTGAAGCCGGCCATCCGGTATACGACAGGGTGCGGAGGGAATACAACTTTCCGATGCTTGCAGCGAACGCCGTGGACATCAGTACCGGTGAACCATATTTTGAACCTTATACAGTGATAAAGAGGAAAGGGCTGAAGATCGTGGTTTTTGGTCTCATTACACCTTCTGTTCCCCGCTGGCTTCCTGAGTCGCTTTATCGCGGTATCAGGTTTGAGAACATGGTCGCCACTGCCAGACAGTGGATGCCTGTAATGCTTGAAGAGAAACCTGATCTGGTGGTCGGTCTGTTCCATTCCGGGATGGGCGACGAGAGAGACAGGGGCGATGATGAGAACAGTTCTCTCTCCGTTGCCATGAATGTTCCGGGATTTGACGTGGTATTCTGCGGGCATGATCACAGGCAGGATATAAAGGAGGTTGTCAACAGTGCCGGTGAGAAGGTGCTTGTCCTTGACGGCGGCAGTCGTGCAGAGGCTCTGATGAACGTGACCGT
>JAVEZX010000089.1:8436-10397 GCA_034002785.1 Bacteroidales bacterium | reverse complement strand
ACCCTGCCACCCTTCCGAAAAGGCTGCACCGATGACATGACGGTGCCGTCAATGGAATTCATCTACCCGCCCCGCGATGCGCGGATCTTCATCCCACGCAGTCTCCAGGGGCAGATGATGTCAATGCTCCCCGAGATAGCGCACAGGCGCAGGAATGCTACAGTTTACTGGCACCTCGACAATAATTATATTGGTATGACCGATTATCTGCACCAGACAGAGATCCGGGTGGGCGAGGGTGAACACGTCATAACAGCCGTTGATGAGGAAGGAATGACTGTCTCACGCAAGTTTTTCTGTATTGGTACGTTATAATAACTCAAACTGGTAGAAGGGTTAATTGAAAAACGTATACCAATATAACGTTAACAAAAGGTGATCGCACTGTCTTCGGGGGGGCTTTTTCAGCGCATAATCGCCCGCGCTACATTCAACAGTTACAGGGAGGTGTTCGACAAGGCCGGTTACGCCATCATGCTGATCGACAACGCCTCCAACCGCTTTATCAAGGTCAACAGGGCCGCCGCAGACCTCTTCGGTTACACGGCGGAAGAGCTCCAGAGGATGACGCCGCTGGATCTCTCGACGGAGACCGATGAGAAGGAGGTCATTCCTGTTGGCAAGACAATGGAGCCTATTATCAGACCCGCAAGGCGAAAGGATGGCAGGATAATTATTATCAAGATTCAGACGAGCTACCTCGAAAGATTCCAGGTAAGCCTTATCAGCGATGTCACAGAGGAGTACCGCATACGCCGGGCCCTTGAGCTTAACGAAGAGCGACTGAAGGAGGCGCAGCGCATCGGACGCTTCGGCTGGTGGGAATACCGTCCCGAAACGAACATGTATATCGGGTCGGAAGAGATTTCAAGGATCTTTATGGATGAGGCCACGAGGCTCTCGTTCTCCTACCAGGACAATATCTCGTTTGCCCATCCGGAGGACCGCTCTTACCTGATCTCCTCCATCGAGGAGGCTATTGAGAAGAGGAAAGAGGCGTTCACCATTACCTACAGGATAATCACCCCGCAGGGTAAGGTGAAGGCCATCACAGTCAACTCCAACATCAGGTATGATGAGAACGGCCGGCTGCTCTACCGCTACGGCACCTGCCAGGATATCACTGACACGCAGCGGATCATGGATGATCTTATCGCAGCGCGACGTCAGGCCGAGGAGTCCGACAGGCTGAAGACCACCTTCCTTGCCAACTTCAGTCACGAGATACGCACCCCGCTCAACGCGATGCTGGGCTTCCTGAACATCCTGACCTCGATGGACACCACCGAGAGCGAGAAGGGGGAGATGGTGAAGCTCATAGAGGTTAACTCGCAGCGGCTGCTGAGGCTGATCAATGATATGATTGACATGTCGCGCATCGAGAGCAACAACATGGAGATCAAGTACACGAATGTTGAGATCAACGGGTTTATCGGCTCGATGGTGTCATCGTTCGCGCATGAGCTTGAAGCATCGGGGAAGAAGCATCTGGTGTTGACGCCGGTTGTTGACAGATCGAAAACATCTGTTTACCAGTATATTGATGAGCTCAGGCTGAGTCAGATCTTCAGCAACCTGGTGAGCAACGCTATCAAGTTCACCGATGAGGGGGAGATAAGATACGGGTATAAGGTCTCGCGAAGCGAAAACAGGTATATGATCACATATTTTGTCACCGACACCGGGGTAGGTATTCGTCCCGAACGGCTTAACGACATCTTTCTACCGTTTGTGCAGTACTGGAATGAGGATGTTCCGAAGGTTCAGGGCGCCGGGTTGGGGTTGGCCATCTGCAAGCGTTTGACGGAGCTGATGAAGGGTCGTATCTGGGTAGAGTCATTACCCGGCAAAGGCTCGTCATTTTTGTTTACGTTCAGCACTCCGGTGATGATCGAGTAATTGTAAAATCCAAAAAATATTTATCTTTGTCCCCGCCCGGGACGTTAGCTCAGTTGGTTTAG
>JAVEZX010000089.1:0-8336 GCA_034002785.1 Bacteroidales bacterium | reverse complement strand
GGGACGTTAGCTCAGTTGGTTTAGAGCGCTTGCTTGACAGGCAAGAGGTCACTGGTTCGATTCCAGTACGCCCCACACATTGAACGGGAAAGTCGGCACGATGCCGGCTTTTTTCGTTTTCTGTGCAGTCTCAATCATGTGTTGGACATTGCCTGTAGAGCCTGTCCCGATAGCCGAAGGCTGTCGGGAGCAAAAAGAATTGTAGAACTCGACGACAAGGCGCGTGGATGCTCGTAGAGCATCAAGAATTGTAGAAGACATGCCCCGCCCACCCGCGCCGGGGTTCGTGGGCAGCATGGGTATACAATTCTTCCACCTCTACGAGGTGGCGATTGTTGTTGTATCAACTAATGTGCATTTGCAGAAATGGTCCTAGGTCATAATATATTGTATAACTGGACGTTGATTCGTAAGGATGGTCGTAGACCATCAAGAATTGTATAAGCAACGGCGTCCCCCTTCACCCCTGCCGTCCCGGGCCACTTAGGCTGTCAAGGAATTCAAAGAGGAATCTCGGATCATAATCCGCCTGATTTTTATCCAGAAGAGACATGTATTCTTCTCTGAACGATTTCCGGGCGTGATGCTTGTCCTGCTCCTGTATATACCTGTATACATTGTCCAGCTCCGAACGGCTGTAGGAAAACGCCCCATAACCCTCCTGCCACCGAAACTGACCCATAACCAACCGGTTCTGGTTGATGAAAAGTGTTGAGTTCTTCTTGATTCCGGCCACTGTATCCGATATTGATACAGCAGGGTTCAGGCCCAGAAGAATGTGAATATGATCCATCGCTCCGTTCACAATCAACGGCTTATGTTTCATGCCTCCGACAATTCCGCCGATATACTCAATAACTTTTGGCCGGCTCCTGTCGGTTAATGCATTGTCCCTCATGTACACGGCTATGACAAGCTGTACATACAACTGTGTGAATGATCCAGGTTTCATTTTAAACTATTTTAGAAATGCAGCATATCAAAGTTATGAAAACCGGAAAATATGATGACAAAGGGTCAATCACTTTTTTTTGAATGAAATAAGGGGAAGCAGAACAAAACGTATCGTCAGGACCGGTTCATTTTGACGGCAATAGCCAGGCATCAGGGCAATATGTCTGCTTAAGTGTTTCAAGCGCTGCAAGTGCCTCTTCTGTTGAGGTGTACCGTCCATGACTTATCCTGTAATAACCGTTTGAGGCAGGAGGGAGGACAAACATATCAGCATTGTATCTGCCGGCAAGTTCATCAGCCACTCTTCTGGCCTGTTCCAGGTCGCTGAAGCTTGCCACTATCAGATAGTTGTAATCAACCAGACTGGCGTCATCTTCGATGAGATCCTGATTATTCTTAACCGGTGATACGGGATTATCAATCACAGATGAAGTTCTTGCCGGGGCGTAGGGATAAACAACGTCAAATGCATTCTCCTCCGGGATGAACGTATTTACCCAAAAGTACACTACCAGAAAGAGCAGGCCGCTTATAAGAGCAATTTTCTTCATCCAGAGATCAGTCTAAGCCAATATGTCGGGGGCAATCGGTTTGTCTGGTTTGCCGTATAACATTTCTCAATGAGTCAAATATACATCAGGAGAATCCCGAAGTCAATTTTATTTATTCACAGTTGTCTGCTATCTCAATAAGTTACGATCGGTGGGGGCGGGCGGAGGTGGGGGGAAGGGATCTTGCTTTTTACAATTCTTGATGCCCTACAGGCATCCCTGCGAATGCACGTCAGTTTATACGTCAACAGCTACCTCGCAGAGGTGGAAGAATTGTATATGCTCGTGTCCACAAAACTAAAGGGTGGGTGGGCGGGGCCCACATTCTACAATTCCTGAAGCTCTGCGACCTTCCTCACTAATGCAAATTGCCATTTCATTTTCCCCATGAAAAAGGTATATTTATAGGCGGAACGCTGATAATGAACCTGAATAAGAGAGCACACAGGGCGATGCGCCAGGCAGCCATGATGATACTGGCCATGGCAGCAACAGGCATCACCCTGCGCGCACAGGCATACCCGTTCAGGGAATATACCTCCGACGACGGACTGCCCCAGACACAGCTGACCTATATGATGCAGGACAGCCGCGGTTACATCTGGCTGCCCACCAGAAACGGACTGGCACGGTTCGATGGCTATAACTTCATCTCATACCTGCGTAAGGACGGACTACCCTCCAACTTGACTGGTAAAGTGATTGAGACCAATAACGGAACCATCTGGGCAGTTACGATGAACGGTATCGCCAGGTTCAACGGCGTAAACTTCACCGGCTTCCCGATCCCTGATTCGCTGGGAGTAAAGAATGTATCCAAGACTTTGGTCTGCCGTGACACGGCATCATTCATTCTGAATGCATCAGTCGACTTTGACAACCAGATCCTGCTTGGCTTTGAAAACGGAACCTACAGCAATTACACGGCAGATAACCCTCCTCTTCAAGGTAAAAACCTTACAGTTATCGGAATAAGTCCGGATAAATCCCAACTGTACCTGACAGATACTGAATGGAGAGGCTATGTTTACAGTAACGGCGTTCTGACTCTGGCGCATAAAGGACCTGTAACAGATGTTGAGATAGTTGACGGTGAGCCGGTCTTTACAGACTGGTCGCACCGTAGTCCACCTACCATTCAGCCATTTTACTGGAATAAAGGCAATCTTGCAGTATATTTTACTGACAGGGAGGGAACCATCTGGGCAGGTACTGAAACAAACATCTTCAGGCTTCTCTCGCAGGCATTTGTGGAATATAACGGGCAGAGCGGGCTTCCGGATGGTACCTGGGCAGTTGTGGCAGATCCCGGAGGCGGTATCTGGACCGGTAGCGTCAGCGGGGACCTCAGATACCATGACGGAAAAAAATTCATAGACAGAAATGATTACAGGGCAGTTTACGGTGGCCCTGCCGCATTCTACCGGGGAAGCACCGCCCTCAGCAACGGTGAGATCTGGTTTTCAACCCAGAACGGAGTTCTGATATGGGACGGGAAGAAATTCAGGCTTGGAGACTTTACCCCGGAGCAGTTACAGGTCTGCATCATCTATGAAGACCCTGTTGACAAAAGCATTCTCGTGGGTACAGACCTGGGCCTCTTTCATATTAAGAGCGACGGAGTTAAGCATTATCCCCAGATGTCATGGCCCGGGTACGGTATCGTGGAGGGTGTCGCCCGTGATCATGAGGGAAATTACTGGCTCGCCGGGCACTACGGTATGGTATTCTTTGACGGGAAAAACTTTGTCCCGTTCCGGTCGGCACCGGCACCCGTAGAGATGGTATGGAGTGTAGTGTGTGACAACAATGGAAATATCTGGAGCGCAGGCTCCGACGGGCTTTACATCTGCAACCCTGATGAACCGCTGTTTAACGAAGCCCTGCCGGACAATATCAATCTCCCGGCGAATGTCGTACGTGACATCGGCAACAACAGGCTGCTGGTGGGAAGAATGATGGATATCTGCATCATAGATCTCTCGAAATACTATGCAGGAATGCCTGATTATTACCAGATCCTCGACCGGAACCAGGGATTCACGGGAAACGACTGCCAGGATAACGGTATCGTTAAGAACAAAGATGGAAGCCTCTGGATTCTTGCTTCAGAAAAGCTTATCCGGTTCGATCCCGGCAAACTCACAAAAAATATTCATCCGCCGTTGAACCACATCACCCGGGTGGAAATTCCGGGTGATACAACAGAGTGGATTACTGCCCTGGATACATCCCTCTTCTACAGCAGCAGTCACTCATTGAGGATCAGGGGAAGACATAGCAGTATCCGGATAACCTACACCGGCATATCAACCAAAAACCCTGAGAACCTTACATTCCAGTACAGGATGAGAGGGCTTGATGATAACTGGTCACGCAGAGTCCGGAACCGGTCAATAACCTACTCCGATCTGCCAACCGGGAACTACACATTTGAGGTGCATGCAATCAACTCTGACGGCATTATGTCAGATGGTCCTGATACTCTGAATCTGACTGTCGTTCCCACATTCTTCCAAAGCACCTTCGCCATTATCACCGGTGTATTGCTGGCATTGGCGCTGATAGTGTTTCTATCATGGCAGATCCGGAAAAAAGTACTGATGCTAAGGGTTGATTCGGCTCGTCGCCAGGCCGAGACTTACAGGCTGCAACTAAATTCCGTTATCAGGCAGTTTGACCCTCACTTCACCTTTAACGCCGTCACCTCCGTAGGCTCGCTGATCATGAAGGGCGAAAAAGAAAAGGCTTACAACTACTTCATCAAGCTCTCCAACCTGCTACGGTCGATAATCACCGACAGCAGTATCCTGCTCAGGCCTCTTCAGCAGGAGCTCGAGTTCGTAACCCGCTATTGCGAGCTTCAGCAGCTCAGGTTCGGGACAAGGTTCGAATATACAATCGAGGTCTCACCAGATGTCAGTCTTTCCACCCCGGTCCCGAAGATGATCATCCAGTCGTTCGCCGAAAACGCCATAAAACACGGTCTTGAGAATAAGAAGGGGATCGGCCATATGGAGATCAGCATCAGGAACCTTGACGAGGGTGTCGAGGTGACCGTACGCGACAACGGCATCGGAAGGGTGGCAGCAGCAGGCATGCACACGCAGGGAGCCGGCACGGGTCTGAAAAACATCGCAGGAATAGTGGAAGCAATCAACAGGGCCAACAGGGAAAAAATCACCTTCAGCCTTACAGATTTGTATGACGGCAAAAACGCGTCCGGGACTGAAGTGCGTGTATTCCTTCCCTACAACTATACATTGAATTTCCCGACTGATTTATCATAAGAGACCAACCTGAACCTGAATAATATGGATCAACCGAAAATCAGAACGATCATAATTGAGGACGAGCCCGAGGCGCTCGACCTCTTGGCAGGACTGCTTGAGGGCACCGGCCTGGCAACGGTGGCAGCATCCACCACAGATCCCTCGGAGGCAATTGACCTGATAGTCATGCATGAACCGGATATGCTCTTCCTGGATATAAGAATGCCGGGGATGTCAGGGTTTGACATTCTTAATGAGCTTAACGGCCTCGGAACGGTAAGTCCGCATGTTGTCTTCACCACGGCCCATGATGAGTTCGCCATAAAAGCGTTTGACTATGCCGCCTTCGACTATCTTCTTAAGCCCATCGATCCTGATCGCCTGAAAGCAACACTTGAAAGGCATAACAACGGCAACGGCAGGAAGCCCGAAACAGACCGCCATCAGCCTCTTCCCGGCAACGAGAGGATACTGATCTTCCGGGGAGTCACCGGCGTTACCTTCATCGATACCGACGATGTAGTCTATATCACTGCTGACGGCAATTACTCAAGCTTTCACTTCGCATCCGGAAGGGTGGAGACCGTGACTGCCCTCATCGGAAACGTTGAGATGCATCTTGGAAAACAGTTTTTCAGGACAGGCCGGTCATGCATTGTCAACACCGCCTACCTGGCCAGGATTGACATGAAACAGATGACCTGCGTATTCATCCGGGGCGAGAAGGAATACCGCTGCGAGATCTCTCGTGACAAGGTAAAAACGCTTATGGATTACATGAAAAACC
The DNA here is from genome assembly GCA_034002785.1 of Bacteroidales bacterium. Lineage (GTDB taxonomy): Bacteria > Bacteroidota > Bacteroidia > Bacteroidales > VadinHA17 > SR-FBR-E99. The sequence goes on along the minus strand of JAVEZX010000089.1, from coordinate 2,772 downwards.
GCGTCTCCGAAAGCTAAACTTTTAACTTTTTTTCACCAAATACCGGAGATTTACCGAAAAGGTCAATCCATACGTTAGAACGTACCATTCATACAATAGGGGCATTTTTGCTTGGGAGTTCATAAAATATATGTAATCTTTCGATTGTTAATTCAATTGACGACAGAATAGGGTTTAATTGAAATCAATGACAGGTGGTTCTTCCCCCCATTTCCCTGTCAGGCCACACAGATCACCATCAAACGGGGTCTGTGTGGCGCGTTTTACAGGGGTTTCCTGGCCCGAACCCGGTGTTCACAGCGGGGCATCCGGACCTCGAAGCGCCGGATCCCGGACATCTCAGCGCCAGATGCCGGACATCTCAACGCCGGATCCCGGAGCCCCCGGCGCCAGCCTCAAAAGTCAATCCTGAACACCCACACATAGTCAGCCGGCGGTCTGTTACGCACCTGCTGCGGCACTGACACGGTAAAGGAACCATCGCCGTTCTTCCACCTGCAAACAGCACCGGAACCAACCACCGAAACCTTCGCCCCAGCGGAAAGTGTCAGACCGCTCATTGTAACGGAGGCAGGCATCTGCTCCCCCTCCGCGGCCATATAATACAGATACCGGGTATTTTCGCCCTTACGGGTTATGCACGTCTTCCCGTCCTTGTGCGGAGCCAGCGCCCTGGTGCCGTAGATGGCCTCACCGTTGACCTTCATCCACCGGCCCATCTCCGCCAGGAGGGTATAGGCCTCCTCCGGCCATGTGCCATCAGGAGCCGGACCGATATTAAACAGCAGGTTACCACCCTTCACAACAATATCCACCAGCAGATGCACTGCCTCACGGGGCGACATGAATTTCGGATCGGGGACCCACGCCCAGCCGCCTCCGGCAATGATGCACGACTCCCACGGATACGGCAGCGCCTTCTCTGGCACCCTGTTCTCGGGGGTGAGGTAGTTCTGATTCTTGCCGTAAACGGCCCTGTCAACAACAATGAGCCCCGGCTGCTTCTCCCTTGCCTTAGCCACCAGCTCGTCCATCCGTATATCCTGATTTTGTACCCTCACATACTTGTTTCCCTGCGCAGAGCAATAGGCCGCCACTTCCCCTTCAGTCATCCTTTTGACCCAGCCGCCGTCAAGCCACAGAATGTCAACCCTGCCGTAATCACCACCGAGCAGCTCCATGATCTGCCCGTGCGTAAACTGCACAAAATTCTCCCATCTTTCCGGGTAATCCGGGATGCTGTAATTGACATTGCGGTCGGGCGTGGCGAAGTTGGGCCACCAGTAATACTCACTGTGCCAGTCGGGCTTCGAGAAGTACGCCCCGGTCCAGAATCCCTGTTCCCGGAAGGCGCTGAAGATCTCCTTCGTAACGTTTGCACGGGGGTTGACGCTGAAGGGACACGCGGGATCAGTGATCTTATAATCAGTCAGTTTAGTGTCAAACATCGAGAAGCCGTCATGGTGCTTGGTGGTGAAGACAACGTATTTCATCCCGGCATCACGTGCCGCCGCGGCCCATTTTTCAGGGTTGAACCCCACCGGGTTGAAGCTGAGTTGCAGCGCCTCATACTGCTTCTTGTATTCGGTATAATCCGGGTTCCTGCGTCGGCACCAGCCCTCATCCTCCGCACATATTGACCACGATTCCACTATCCCCCACTGGCTGTATGGCCCCCAGTGCATCAGGAGACCGAACTTCATGTCCTGCCACTCTTCAAGCTTCTGCAGCACCAGCGGGTCAGTCTCCGGGACATACCTTTCGTCATGGTCCTGTGCGCAGAGCGAAGCGCCAAAGGCGACAGTAAGTAACAGTGACAGGAAAAAGGCAAAATTTCTCATATCAGTGGTATTTATTCAACTTTCAGTTTCCCGTCGAGGGAGACACCAACGACCGTCATCCGATCATCAAGTACTGCTTCCGGCAGCTTGATGAAATAAACCCCTGCATGGCCGCTCCACCAGGGACGGAGGTACTCCCTGACCACGAGGTTGGTTCCGTTGCCAACAACGAAGGCCTTGTTGATGCGGTTCTTTACCCCCTCGAGCATCAGCTCACCGCCGCCGTCGCCGGTGAAGAAGAGATACAGCATCGTGCTGTCTGCGCTCATTGTGGAGGGACCGGCAAAACAGCCGTCAGGCAGCCCCGCTGCCGTGCCGTAGATGGCCTGACGGTGTTTCGAGGTCCATCGTCCCAGCTCCCTGAGCACTTCCTCCTGTTCCGGAGCTATTGTTCCGTCGGCCTTCGGGCCGATGTCAAGCAGCAGGTTGCCACCCATCCCGATGCACTCAGCAAAGATCCTGATCACCTGTGACGCACTCTTGTAGTTTGTATCATTGCCCTGGTATCCCCACGAGTCATTGATTGTCATGCACAGCTCCCAGTATTTATCCTTTGGCCGGCGTGTGGGAAGCCCCTGCTCCGGTGTGCCATAATCACCATACCCGGCCAGGCGGGAGTTGATTATTGCATCAGGATTCCGCGCCAGAAGCATCTCTCTTATACCCGCAGCACCCCATTTCCCTGCACTCTGCTCCCAGTCACCGTCAAACCACCACAGATCCGGCTTAAACTCCTTCTGCAGCTCGGCCATCTGGCCCAGGTTGAACTGCATGAAACGGTCCCAACGCGCGGGATCATCAGTGTAGCGCTTAACGGTTTTTGTCATGTTGGGATAATCAGGGTGCGACCAGTCGAGCAGCGAGTAGTAAAGTCCCACCTTCAGCCCGCTACGGCGCAACGATTTGACAAAAGGTTTGAGCAGATCGCGCC
>JAVEZX010000088.1:0-10556 GCA_034002785.1 Bacteroidales bacterium | reverse complement strand
CGGACACAGGTTACAGCAGCTCCGTAGTGGTGGCGCGGGCGGTTTTTCATACCTACCCGATCGAGGAGGATGACCGGCTTTTCAGGAACGCAAGGGAAAATTTCGAGTATCTTCGCGACAATTACAGGATCAGGCGCGAGTTCGGTTCCTACAGCGTCAGGACCGTCAGCCCGGAAGCCGGGCAGATCCTGCATAACCTTGGATTTCAAATAATTGAATAACATAATATTATTGTAAAGAGAAATGAAAGCAGACATCGGACTGATAGGCCTGGCAGTGATGGGCGAGAACCTTGTGCTCAACATGGAAAGCAGGGGTTATACCGTTGCGGTCTTTAACCGCACCACTGATAAGGTATCCAATTTTGTTAACGGACGGGGCAAGGGGAAGAAACTGATACCGGCATACTCCCTTGAGGAACTCATATCAAACCTCAGCAGGCCGAGGAAGGTGATGCTGATGGTCAAGGCCGGCAAACCGGTGGATGACTTTATCGAAATGCTGATCCCGCTGCTCGACAAGGGAGATATAATAATTGAAGGTGGCAACTCGCATTTCCCCGATACTATAAGGAGAACGGCCTATGTAGAGAGCAAGGGTCTGCACTATATTGGCACCGGTGTCTCCGGAGGCGAGGAGGGTGCGCTGCTCGGACCGTCAATGATGCCCGGCGGATCGAAGGAAGCATGGCCTTATGTAAAGGATATATTCCACTCCATAGCGGCACGGGCCGATGACGGAGCCCCCTGCGTCACATGGATCGGTGACAACGGCGCCGGCCATTTCGTCAAGATGGCGCACAACGGAATCGAATACGGAGATATGCAGCTGATTTGCGAGGCATACCACCTGCTGCTTGACACGGGAGAATTCACCTATGAGGAGATGGCAGACATCTTCGATGAATGGAATCGCGCTGAGCTCGACTCCTACCTCATCCAGATCACCGGGGAGATCCTTCGCTACAATGATTCGGACGGCAAACCGATGGTCACAAAGATACTCGACTCAGCCGGTCAGAAGGGGACCGGTAAGTGGACTGTTGTCAGTGCACTGGATCACGGTGTGCCTCTCAGTCTCATAGGGGAGTCGGTCTTCGCAAGGTTCATCTCCTCGATGAAGAAGGAGCGTGTGGTGGCTGCACCACTCTTCGGCAACCCTGCAAAAAGCCCGCTGAAGGATAAGAAGCAGTTCGTGGATGATATCCGCAAGGCACTCTATGCATCAAAGATCGTCTCATACGCACAGGGGTTCAACCTTTTGCGAAACGCTGCCGCCGAATACAAATGGGATCTCAATTACGGCGAGATTGCGATGATCTGGAGAGGCGGCTGCATAATCCGTTCAGCCTTCCTTAATAAGATATACGAAGCCTTTAGGCGTGAACCGGGCCTGGCGAACCTTATTCTCGACGGCTACTTCTCTCAGATACTCAGGGAGAACAATGGCAGCTGGCGCAGGATTGTCTCAGGAGCGGTGAAGGATGGCATACCTGTACCGGCAATGAGCGCTGCCCTTTCGTGGTTCGACAGCTATCGCTCCGAATGGCTTCCGGCAAATCTGCTGCAGGCACAGCGCGACTACTTCGGTGCGCATACCTACCAGCGGGTCGACAAGCCGGAGGGCGAGTTCTTCCACACAAACTGGACAGGCCGCGGAGGCGATACGGCATCTTCGACCTATAATGCCTGACAGGCCGCCTTTTCAACTTTTTTCTCTAATTTTACCTTAAACAAACAAGGCTTATACAATCATGACCAAAAACGTAAACGAACGCGCAGCTGACAATATCCGTATCCTCTCAATGGCAATGGTCGAGAAGGCCAACTCAGGCCATCCCGGCGGAGCCATGGGCGGAGCTGATTTTATCCATATCCTCTTTTCAGAATTCCTTCGTTTTGACCCGGCTGACCCGCAGTGGATAAACAGGGACCGCTTCTTTCTTGACCCGGGCCACATGTCGCCGATGCTCTATTCGGTGCTCGCACTTGCCGGGCACTTCAGCATTGAGGACATCAAGCAGTTCCGGCAGTGGGGCAGCGTTACCCCCGGACATCCTGAGCTTGACGTGAAAAGGGGCGTGGAAAACACCTCCGGACCGCTCGGTCAGGGCCACACAATGGCTGTTGGTGCAGCTATTGCCGAGCGCTTCCTGGCAGCCAGGTTCGGCAGGCTCTTTGAACACAGGATCTATTCATATATATCCGACGGCGGCATACAGGAAGAGATCTCGCAGGGCGCAGGCCGACTGGCCGGGCATCTGGGGCTGAGCAACCTGATCATGTTTTATGATTCAAATGACATCCAGCTCTCAACGGAGACCTCAGCAGTCACATCGGAGGACACAGCCGCCAAATACAAGGCCTGGGGCTGGCGCGTGATGGAAATCGACGGCCACAGCCATGACCAGATAAGGGGTGCTCTTCGCCTTGCGGCCGATGAGAATGAAAAACCAATACTGATAATCGGTAAGACCGTGATGGGAAAAGGGCTGATTGATGAAGCCGGAAACAGCTTCGAGGGCAGGACTTCAACGCATGGACAGCCAGTCACCCATGCCGGCGCATCATTTAAAAAGTCTGTAGCCAACCTTGGCGGCGACCCTGAAAACCCCTTTGTTATTTTCAACGACGTCAGCAGCCTTTACGCAGATGTTCTTGCATCGAAGGCTGCCGCTGCAGAGGCCTGGAAGCAGAAGAGAGATGTGTGGGCCGCCGAAAATCCGGCTGCAGCGAGTCAGATAAACAGTTTTTATGAAGGAGCAATTCCGGCCATTGATTTCAATGCGGTGACCCAGAAGGAAAATGATGCTACCCGTAATGCATCCGCCGTGCTTCTCTCTCATTTTGCCGGGAATATCCCCAACATGATTGTTGCTTCAGCCGACCTTGCCAACTCAGACAAGACTGACGGATTCCTGAAAAAGACCAGGCCGTTGGTAAAGGGCGATTTCTCCGGCGCGTTTCTGCATGCCGGCGTCTCCGAACTGACGATGGCGGCAGTGATGAACGGGATGGCGCTGCACGGCGGTGTCATACCCGTATGCGGAACATTCTTCGTCTTCTCAGACTACATGAAGCCTGCTGTCAGGCTGGCCGCACTGATGGGGCTGCCGGTCAAGTATGTCTGGACCCACGACGCATTCCGTGTCGGGGAGGACGGTCCAACGCACCAGCCTGTGGAGCAGGAGGCACAGATACGCCTCATGGAACATTTGAAAAACCACCACGGCGAGAACAGCATGCTGGTCCTCAGGCCTGCTGATGCACAGGAGACAAATATCGCATGGAAACTGGCACTTGAGAACAAGACAACACCCACCGCACTGATTCTGTCGCGGCAGAACATAAAAATGCTGCCCGCTGCCGGGAAATCCCGGATTGAGGCAGCCGCAATGGCAGCCAGTGGCGCCTATATCGTTTCAGAACCAGGAGGTAAACCTGACGTTATACTCGTTGCCAGCGGATCAGAAGTTGCCACTCTTGTGGAGGCAGCTTCACTCCTCTCCGCAGAGGGCATTAAGTCGAGGATTGTCTCTGCACCCTCCGAAGGCCTCTTCCGCCTGCAGGATGAGAAATACCGCCTCAGTGTCATCACCCCAGGCATACCGGTCTTCTGCCTTACGGCCGGACTGCCGGTGACAATGCTCGGTTTTGCCGGATCCACCGGGAAGGTATGGGGGCTGGAGAGCTTCGGTTTCTCAGCAGCCTACGGAGTACTGGACCAGAAGCTGGGATTTACTGGTGACAACATTGCAGGAGAAGTGAAGAAGTTTCTTGGGAAATAAAGGCTTCAGGGCCTGAAGTGCGGTTCCGCTGAGGGATCGCACTTTTTTTTATCCCTGAATGAAGCTTTTAATGTAATTTTGTGCCGCCTTAAACTCCAAAATCAAGTGATATGAAAGTATTGAAATGGATCTTTATCGTGCTGATTGCACTGCTCGCAATCCTGGTTATCATAGGGTTCGCATCACCAAGGGAATTAAAGGTGACAACCACTGCAGAGATTAACCTGCCGCCAGCAAAAGTATTCCACTTTGTTGCCGGTTTTGTTGACCGTACAGCCTGGGATCCCTGGATCAAGGCTGATACGGCAGCCAAAGTCACATTCGACATCGTGCCGGGATATGTTGGTTCGAAATATAACTGGGAAGGACCCACCATTGGCAAGGGTCTGATGATTGTCGATTCCGTTGCTACCGGATCATATCTGCGCAACAGCGTGTCGCTGATGCCAGGTAAGTTCATACCCGAGGAGTGGAAATTCACTCCTTCAAACAGTGGCACCGCGATGGAATGGACGATCACAATGACATCAGGTTCTCCGTTCGGCCGACTGGCAAACAGGGCCTTCAAGGGTATCATTCAGAAGACAATGGATAGTGGCAAAGCTGATCTTAAGAACTATCTGGAGACTAACGGTGTACTGCTGAGCAAACTGACCGAGATCGGCATCGAAGAGTACCCGGCTGTTGAAGCACTGACTGTCAGTGCCGTGATGACAATGACAGATGTTGCTGCCTGGTTCGGGCAGAGTATGGGTCGCCTGATGTCCGAACAGCAGGCACAGAACCTCCAGCCGCAGGGGATGCCCTTCGCCAGGTACGAGGGCTTAGATCCGGCGACCGGCAAATTCTCAATGATCGCAGGTGTTCCGGTGTCTGCCGGTGGAAAAACCAAAGGCGACATAAGGCTGACTAAATACGGTGAGTTCACGGCCCTGAAGGGACTCCATAACGGTCCGTACGATGAGCTTTCAGTTTCCTACGGGGCACTGCAGAAGTATGCCGCGGACAACGGGCTGGAGCTGAACGGCATTGTATGGGAATACTATCTCTCCGATCCTGCCGAGGCGACAGACCCTACACAGTTGCTGACCATGATTGCTATGGAACTGAAATTGAAATAGTTACCCCACACCTCCACTACTGCCTATTGCCTATTGCCTATTGCCTATGTACGACATAACCCCCGGAGCCAAGGCTCTCATCTTCGATCTTGACGGAACACTTGCCGATACAATGCCCTGGCATTACCAGGCTTGGCAGAAGGCATGCCTCAGATTCGGCATTGTAATGGATACCGCCTTCCTGCAGGCTCACACCGGAGCCCCGGGCTGGAAGATCGCCGAGGAGGTAATAGCGATAAACGGCAAAACCGGGATTGTTTCGCCGGAGGATATCATGAGCGTAAAGCTCGAGGAGTACTTTGCCATCCAGCATAAAGTAACCCCCATTGAACCGGTGATAGCGCTGGTACAGAAATACCACGGAAAACTGCCGATATCGGTTGGCACCGGCGGCCACCGCGAGGCCGTGGAGAAGACCCTGGAAATAGTGGGGATAAGAGAATACTTCGACATAATCGTCACTGCCAACGATGTCACCAGGCACAAACCGCATCCGGAGACATTCCTCAGGTGTGCGGAGCTGATGGGTGTTGCACCCCCGGATTGCGAGGTGTTTGAGGACGGCGACCTTGGCATCGAGGCAGCCAGGCGGGCCGGCATGATTGCCACAGACGTGAGGACATGGTATGACTCATCATGGTCAGCAGGCAGATAGAATTGTGAGTTCCGAATTGCGATTTGCGAATTTTTATTCTGCATGCCGTTGCCAACACTACTGCCTACTGCCTATTGCCTATTGCCTGACCCAATAACATGTATACCAGACTGATAATAACCTCAGACGGCTCCCACACCCTCTACGTTCCGGGAATGGATGAACATTACCACTCTCGCTTCGGGGCACTGACCGAGTCACAGCACATTTTCATAAATGCCGGCCTCGCCAGCCTCACAACAGGCCCGGTCTCAATACTGGAAGTCGGCTTCGGCACAGGCCTGAACGCCCTTCTCTCAGTAATATATTCAGAAACAAATAAAATTGCCGTCAGCTATACCTCCCTTGAAAAATACCCGCTCGATCCCTCCCTTGTCAGCCAGCTAAACTACGGCTCCCTGGCAGGCGAAGGCGGCCAGGATCTCTTCAATGCCATCCATGAGGCACCCTGGAACCTGCCGTCACGAATCAATGATTGGTTCACCCTGGAAAAGAGAGTATCTGACCTGACAACTGAAGAACCAGCAGGCAGTTACGATCTAATCTTCTTCGATGCCTTCGGGCCTGACAAGCAGCCTGAGATGTGGACAGAGGCGGTTTTTAGTAAGATTGCAGCTGTGACACATCCCGGATCCGTATTCGTAACATACTCTGCGAAAGGCACTTTGAAGAGAATGCTCCGTTCTCTCGGATTTGAAGTGGCTCTCCTGCCTGGTCCGCCCGGAAAAAGGGTGATCACCAGGGCGGTAAAGAGATGAATTATGGTATATTTGCGCCACTGAATCCGGGAACGGCATCAGAGCCTCCCGCGCAGAAAACAAACAAACAACAATATGAAGATCGTAAAACTTATCACCGTCGTGGCACTGAGCGCAGTTGCACTGCTGCCTGCAGCGGCCCAGAAATCAAAGCTTCCCACCTCTGAGGACTCCCTCTCCTACGCCCTGGGTGTAGCCAACTATAAGTACTACGTCGGAGACAGCATCAATATCAACGTAAAAATGTTCTCAAAGGGGATGACCGATGCATCAAAGGAGAAGGCACTTATGAACGACACCACAGCCAGCGCATTCATTGTCAGCTATATGCAGAGACGGGAGAAGGCCCGCCTTATGGCCGAAAACAGCCAGCAGATTGAGGCTGCAAGAAAATGGCTCGCAGACAACGCATCAGCCGAGGGAGTTGTCACCACATCCAGCGGACTGCAGTATAAGATATTGCAGCAGGGCACCGGTTCAACTCCGGGACCCGAAGATATGGTAAAGGTCCATTATTCAGGTAAAACGATAGACGGTAACCAGTTCGATTCCTCCTATGATCGCGGTGAGCCTGCCCAATTCAGGGTGAGCAATGTAATACGCGGCTGGGTTGAGGGGCTGCAGCTCATGAAAGAGGGTTCAAAAATGATGCTCTATATTCCCTATAATCTCGCCTACGGAGAAAGAGGTGCCGGCAACGTAATCAAGCCCTTCGAAACACTCATCTTTGAAGTGGAACTGCTCGAGGTAATAAAAGAAGAGTAACAGCTTCGACTTGAAATCCAAAATATTATCTTTGCCACAAATTAAAATTAAAACATACACAATGAAAATCAAAGGTTTAGTTATCCTCGCCGTTGCAGCGGCAATGATCGTATCATCATGCAATACCAAATCAAGCGTTACCGGAACCAAGGTAAAGAGCCCGGAAGACTCTCTTGCCTACGCCCTGGGTATTGCCAACTACTTTTATTACATGACTGACAGCATTGAAATAGATCCGGTTTTGCTGGCAAAAGGAATGCTTGATGCAAAAGACGGTAAGAACACACTTGACGAACAGGCAGCACAGGGTTATGTGATGACATATATGCAGAAGAGACAGGCCGATCAGATGAAGAAGATGTACGGCAAGAATATTGACGAAGGTGAAAAATTCCTTGCAGAGAACAAGAAGCGTGACGGTGTACAGGAGACTGCCAGCGGACTACAGTATGAAGTTATAACCATGGGCACCGGCGACAAACCCACCGCAGTGGATATGGTTAAAGTCCATTATACCGGCACTCTTCTCGACGGTACAAAATTCGACTCATCACTGGACCGCGGTGAACCCGCACAGTTCGGCGTCAACCAGGTCATCCAGGGATGGCAGGAAGGCATCCAGCTGATGCCCGTGGGCTCGAAATTCAAATTCTACATTCCTTACGAACTTGCTTACGGTGAGCAGGGAACAGGTCCTATTCCTCCCTTCTCAACCCTTACTTTCGACGTTGAGCTCCTCGAGATAGTGAAGCAATAATGATATCAGCAGCGATACATACCCAGAAGGGGGTGATGAAAGCCACCCTCTATGATGACGATGCCCCCGGCACCGTGGAAAACTTCGTGAAACTGGCCAGAAATGGCTTCTATGACGGGCTTGCATTCCACAGGGTTATCCCGGATTTCGTCATCCAGGGCGGTTGCCCCTACTCCATTGACATAACTGATCCGCGTGTTGGCACAGGCGGCCCTGGCTACAAGATCAAATGCGAGCTTAACGGCCAGAAACAGTATCATGACCGTGGCGTTATTTCCATGGCCCACGCAGGAAAAGATACGGGCGGATCGCAGTTCTTCATCTGCCACAGCAGGACAAACACCAAACACCTCGACGGAAAACATACATGCTTCGGCAAGGTTGTCGAGGGACTGGAGGTGATTGACCAGATCAGGGCAGGAGACATGATTGACAGGATAATCATAACTGAATCTGAATAATGGAATACCAGATCACCGGCAAGGTGGCAGAGGTGTACCCGGTAAACAGGGTCAATGAACGGTTCCGCAAGCGCGAGTTCGTAATCGAACACAAGGAGAGCGGAAGCGGCCAGGCCTATGTCGACTTCATCAAGTTTCAGCTTACCCAGGAAAAGTGTGACCTGATAGATGAGTCGTGGCTCAGGCAGGATGTGACCGTTACCTTCAATATAAGGGGTAATCGCTGGGAGAAGAACGGGATGGCGAATTACATCACCAACCTGAATGCTCTCTCTGTGACGCGGGGCATAGCTATGGCGGAGAACGGCCAGCAGGCCATTGTCAGCCCTCGCCTCGAAGACGCGCCGTCTCCCAGCCCGGAGATGGACGACCTGCCGTTCTGATTTTCCTCATCATAAACATAAGTGCCATATTCCGAAAGGGGTGTGGCATTTATTTTTTCAGGCAGTAGGCAATAGGCAATAGGCAATAGTGAAGTCGGCAAGGGCTGCTCCCCGACCCACCCACCATCATGAACTGCCAACAATTCGCAATTCGCAATTCGCAAATCCCAAATAACTATATTTGTCCAAACCACATACCTGACCCATGACCCGGAACAACCCCCTTTTGCAGGAATGGACTACCCCCTTCGGAATCCCCCCCTTTGACCTCATCAGGCCGGAACATTTCAAACCAGCCGTGGAAGAAGCCATTGCTATTGCAAGGAAAGAAATTGAAGATATAGTGGGATGCCCCGAAGAACCCGACTTTCACAACACCGTAGAGGCTCTTGAGAATGCCGGCACCCTGCTGAACCGAATCACACCGGTACTGTTCAACCTGAACAGCTCGGACACCACCCCTGAGCTGCAGGAGGCGGCCCGTGAAGTATCACCTGTACTCACCGCCTTCGGAAATGACATATCACTCAATCCTGATCTCTTTGCCAGGGTAAAGAGCGTATATGAGAGGCGTGACACCCTTGGGCTTAACGGGGAAGAGATGATCCTTCTCGACAGGAAATACAAGGGCTTCGTTCGCGGAGGAGCCGGACTGTCCGATGAGGCTAAGGAGCAGTTCAGGGCTATCACTATAGAGCTCTCCACTCTCTCTCTCAGGTTTGAGGAGAACGTGCTTGCCGAGACCAATGATTTCACCCTGCATCTTACGAGTGAGCAAGAATTGTCCGGTTTGCCGGACGGGGCGCGCGAAGCTGCCTCGGCTCTTGCCTCGGAGAAGGGAACGGAGGGATGGCTCTTCACCCTTCACGCCCCGAGCTATGTCCCCTTCATGCAATATGCCGACAGGCGTGATCTGAGGGAACGGATGTTCAGGGCATATACACATCGTGCCTTCCGCGGCAATGAACATGACAACAGGGAACTGGTTATACGGATAACCGAACTGCGCCTGAGAATGGCACAATTGCTCGGCTTCCCGGACTATGCATCCTATGCACTGGAAGAGCGCATGGCTTCAAATCCCGCGGAGGTAAATGCTTTTCTCGGGAAACTGCTGGCTGCCTCGGCCCCTGCAGGACAGAGAGACCTGAATGACATCGAAGAGTATGCACGCAGCCACGGCCAAGAAGGCAGCCTTGAACGATGGGACTGGGCTTACTGGGCAGAGAAGCTTCGGATGGAGAGATTCAGTATTGACGACGAAGCATTGCGACCCTATATGCCGCTCGATAAGGTCAGGGAGGCTGTACCAGGACTTGCAACCAGGCTCTACGGTCTTACATTCATCGAGACCAGGGAGATTCCTGTATACAACGAAGAGGTGACTGCATACGAGGTTCACGACGGAGACAGAGGCATCATTGCCATACTCATGCTCGATTTCCACCCCAGGGAGGGGAAGAGCGGTGGAGCATGGATGACGGGATTCAGGGAACAGTGGAAGGAGAATGGCAGGAGGATAATCCCGGTTGTCTCGCTGGTAATGAACTTCACCCGCCCCACAACAGGAAGACCCTCTCTCCTCTCGCACAGCGAGATGAACACCTTCCTTCATGAGTTTGGGCACGCGCTGCACGGCATGCTCTCCGACTGCACCTATGAAAGCCTGTCAGGCACCAACGTGAAGCGCGACTTTGTGGAGTTACCTTCTCAGATAATGGAAAACTGGGCATGGGAGAAGGAGTGGCTCGACACGTGGGCTGCCCACTACGAGACAGGGGAAAAGATACCGGATGAGATTCTTGCAAAACTCAGACAATCTGTTACATACAATGAAGGTTATGCCTGCATGCGACAGCTCAGCTTCGG
>JAVEZX010000087.1:0-10575 GCA_034002785.1 Bacteroidales bacterium | reverse complement strand
TATGCGATCACGGGCCGGGCTATCAGCCGCCAGCCTGCGAAGGCAGTCCATGGCATCTCCCGAGCCTATGAACAAAAGCCGCACTCCGGTAGTCATAGCCATGGCACCTATTATCTCCTCACCGCCCCTGCCAGGATTAATCCCGGAGCCCTGACAGATAACAAGCATCTCATCATCTTCTACCCCCAGTTCAATCCTGTGGCGTGGTTCAAGATGGCTTATATCGGGTGCAACATTTCTCACAACCAATGGCTCAACACCATATTCGTGTCTGTAAAGATCTGCTATGGAATCACTTACAGTAATAATATGCTTGATTCCCGACACAATAAGCCGCTCTGCGCTCTTCCATAGAAAATGTGTGAGACGCCGCTCCTCAAGGCCATACTGCCCGGTAAAATATTCATGCGAATCGTAGATGAGTTTTTTCCTGAACAGTCCTGTCACCAGGTAACACGGCACAAGAGTATCGAGATCGCATGCCACACATATCTCATACCTTCTGAAAAGAAGCCTGAAGAACAAAAAAAGATTGAAAAGGAGGTACATTGCCGGTCCCTTTCTGAAAGGCACCCTTATCCTTGTGGCCTTAATACCATTGACCGCCGGAGGCATCTGGTAGTCTGACCGCCTGCCTATAACGGTTACATCGATTCCCTCTTCAGCCATCAGCAATGCCATCTTTCTTACCCTCATGTCAGTTGACAGGTCACTGATTGCAGCAATTACGGCTCTCTTCATCCCGGGTGCGGTTACCTTATCGCGTATCTGAACGGTCAGTCCGGATGAAAGATACGAAAGAATTTTTTTTAGTTATGTTTGTAGATCTTATTTGGATCTCATGGATTATACCAACGGCACCAGGATATTACACCTTGTAAGTTTCAATGTTCCGTATCCACCTGATTACGGGGGTATTATGGACGTCTTCTACAAGATCTCCGCACTGAAGAAACAGGGCATAGGAGTTATCCTGCACTGTTTCAGCTATGGCCGGAGCCGGTCCCGCACCCTTGAGCGTGAATGCCTCCGTGTGCATTATTACAGGCGTGAGCTGAATCTCTTTCACCTCCTCAGCCGCGAACCCTTCATTGTTCTCTCAAGAAAGAACAATCTGCTGCTGAAGAACCTGCAGGCCGACGATCATCCTATTATATTTGAAGGGCTGCACACCACTCATTTCCTCGATAATCCGGCATTGGCTGGCAAGATTAAAATGGTAAGGACTCACAATATCGAGCACGTCTATTACCGCAATCTGGCTGCCAGTGAAAGAAATCCTTTCCGAAAGTATTACTTCAGGTCCGAAGCCAGGAAGCTTGAGCGCTTTGAATCAAAGCTTTCCGCAGCCACAAAACTGCTATCCATCTCTCCGGGAGACACTGAGTATTTCAGTGCCAGATACGGCACTGCCCTCTTTGTCGGCCCCTTCCATCCCGGCAATGGCTGCTGTTCAGCAACAGGCAAGGGCGACTATGTGCTGATGCACGGAGATTTCTCAACGGCAGAGAACAACGCTGCAGCGTTGCAGATAGTGAGAGAGGTGGCAACAGGGTGGGAATACAAGACCGTGCTTGCAGGGAAAAGGCCCTCCGCTGAACTGTATGATTCCGTTTCCGCGCACAGGCATATCAGGATTATACCCAATCCTGATCCGGAACAGATGAATGACCTTATAACAAATGCACAGGTCTGCCTGTTACATGCCTCTCAGCCTACCGGAATGAAACTGAAACTGATAAATGCACTCTGCTTTGGCCGCCACGTGGTTGCCTCCCCGGCAGTTGTTGCAGGGACCAGCCTGGAGGAACTCTGTCACGTGGCCAACAGCCCCGGTGAGTGGATCAGTCATACGGATGTGCTTATTAAAGAGCAATTTACTCAGGAGATGAAGGAAAAACGGACTTCGCTCCTGCATCAGGTAGCAGATAACCAGATCAACGCCGGCAGAATCCTCGGTTGGCTCAACACTTACAGCCATAAGGACTGATTTACCTGTAAATCCTTCTCCTGTTCAGTTCACGCCGGTATGAGGCAGCATACCTGTTATGCTCAGCTAGGGTGCGTGAGAAGTGATGATACCCTGAGCCGTCAAACTTTGCAACGAAAAAGAGGTATTCATGCCTCTCCGGGTTCAGTACCGATTCCAGACCGGAGCGCGAAGGGCACCTGATGGGTCCGGGTGGCAATCCTGCATACCTGTATGTATTGTAAGGAGAGTCTACTTCAAGATGCCTGTTAAGTATTCGGCGCAATGAGAAATCATTCACAGCAAACTTTATCGTGGGATCAGCCTGAAGAGGCATGCCCACGCGGAGCCTGTTAAGATAAACACCCGCTATTCGCGGTTTCTCATCAGCTTTCGAAGCCTCTTCATCAACAATCGAGGCAAGGACAGACACCTCCTCCGGGGTCAGGCCCTTTTCCTCCGCCAGTGCCTTTCGCTCCGCGGTCCAGTAATCGCGATATTCCCTCAGCATCCGCCGGTAGAGCCCCCGCGCATCAAGCGACCAGTAAACCTGGTATGTATCAGGAATGAAAACTGAAATGAGGGTTTGCCTGTTGAATCCGTCATCGCTGTAATTTGCTTCATCAGCAAAGAAGGCAGATATATCAGCCGAATCAGCTTCAATCTGACCTCCGATTCTGCCGGCGAGTTCCTCAAGTGTCCGTATGTTGTTGAACGTGACATTCACTGCAGCCTGGCGTCCTGAGCGGAGCATATTGACCAGCACGTTGTTGCTCATACCGGGTTCGAGGATGTAGGAACCGGGTTTGACCGAACGTCCGAAGGATTTCAGCCGTGAGGTCAGCACAAAGCTTCCCTTGCTGCGGAGCACACCGGTGCTCTCCAGTGTATCCGTCAGACCTTTGAAGTCAGATCCGGTGGGCACATAGATCCTTACCGGTTCTTCAGCCCTGACATTCTTCCTCAGGACAGTCATCCAGAGGAACATTGTAACCAGGAATCCTGCTGCAAGAATTATGTAAAACAGTACCAGTATCAGTTTTTTCATCGGGTGCGAAGTTAATAAAGCGGTCCGAAAATGCGCGCTATCGACTCCTTATATCTCTCCCGCCTCGGTCTCTTCATCCACTCGTCACTGCCAATCTCATCACAGTTCTTCACATCTTCGGAAAAGAGCACTCCAAGGCGCATGGCGAAATCCTCATCATATATCAGAGCCGTAACCTCAAAATCAAGGTCGAAGCTTCTGACATCGACATTGGGCGAGCCGACTGAGGCAAAGATATTGTCCACAAGCAGGTATTTGGAATGGATGAATCCTTTTCTGTAGAGAAATATCCTCACCCCTGCCTCGAGAAGCTCCGAGATATAGGAACGGGTGTTCCAGTTGGCTATGATGGAGTCAGTGTATTCCGGGAAGATCATCCTTACATCAACGCCGCTGAGGGCAGCTGTCTTAAGTGCGGTCAGCAGGCTCTCGTCAGGGCTGAAATATGGCGATGTGAGATAGATTGATGACTTTGCGGTGGCAATGGCTGAGAAGTACACCTGCATGATGGTTGCCCAGTCAGTGTCGGGGCCGCTGGATGCAACCTGTACCAGGCACCTGTTGCCGGTACGCACAACCTGCTCCATGGCAGCGTCAGGTGGCAACTCCTCTCCGCTGACAAAATCCCAGTCTGCGATGAAGACCCTGTCAAGCGCGGCAACAGAGTAACCCTCCAGCCTGAGGTGCGTGTCAACCCATGGTCCCAGGTGAGGCAGACCATGAAGGTACTTGTCTGCAATATTCAGCCCCCCCACAAAGCCCACTTTCCCGTCAACAACCAGTATCTTTCTGTGATTCCTGTAGTTGATCTTGCTGGAGAAATTCGGAAACCGTACAGGCATAAATGTGTGAATCTGAACACCGGCTTCGCGCATCTTCTTTATATAAGGCTTGCGGATGTTCCAGCTGCCTACATCGTCATATATCACCCTCACATTCACCCCTTCCTTCGCTTTGCGCATCATCAGCTCACTGAATTCCATGCCCAACGTGTCAGGCTCAAAGCGGTAAAACTCCAGGTGTATATAATTCGTGGCTGAGGCTATTGCATCAAGCATTGCGGGAAAAGTCTGACGGCCGTTGACAAGCAGGTCAATGCGATTGTCAAGCGTGAGGATAGACCTGTTATTCCTGAGCATCAGGTGGATCAGATGCTCTTTTGACCTGACCGCCTCACTCTCGCCCGAGAGGTATGAGGAGAGAAGCTTTACCTGGTGATCGGCATGATCCTCGAGCCGTGCTCTGTCAGCCAGGCTCTTGCGGGTGTAAATCTTCTGCTTGCGATAGTTGCGGCCGAAAAAGAAGTATACGATCATGCCGGCAATAGGAATAAAAAGTATCACAAGCATCCATGAGAGGGTCTTGACCGGGTTGCGGTTCTCAAATACGATCATAAGGCAGATGGCAAAGACCGCAATCAGGTAGACGACCGTAATAACATTCCTAAGAACAATTATGCCATTGCCTGCAAGAATCATATAGCTCTGTTAACTTGCTCCCGTAAATATAAAAAAAACTCTTCCGTAAACAGTGGAAGAGTTCTTTATGATGTCGAAGGGATCAGAATATCAGCCCCACCTGGACCAGGATGGCACCTGTCCTGTCGTCAAGGGTGAATGTCTCTCCGCCTATCTCAATTTCATCACCGAACTGGTTCAGGTTGCCTTCGTACCTGAGGTCAAAAGTCAGCCTCTTGAGAAGATCAAAGCCAACGCCGGCCTGGTAGCCAAACGTAGCCCGCTTGTAGGTGGCACCCTCTATGATCTCCTTAGGATCAGATATCATCACGGAAGCTGCCGGACCAGCATTGAGCCTTACAGGACCTAATTTCAGCCCAAGAAGAACGGGTATGTTCAGCTTATTGAACTTCTGGTTGTATATAACCGGCGCACCGCCTGCCTCAACATCGTAATATGATACTGAATTGGTGGCAGTTGCCAAAAGAAGCTCCGGCTGTATATAAAAGCCAGCAAATGTTGCCCTCATGAATACGCCGCCCTGGAATCCCCATTCTGCATCCTTGGCATTCTGAATAATCACATCCGTACCGGGAAAGGTAAGATCTGTGAATGTAAAGTCGGTGCTTGCCCCGGCTTTGAGACCGAATTTTACCTGTGAAAACAGAGGCGCGGCAAGAACAAGTGCAAGAACAATGACAAATAACTTTTTCATTTCTCTCAGTTTTAGTTTAAAAGAACAGTAGTCGTTGTTCTGATAAACGCAACAAACAGGCCAAAGGTTGCATCTGACAGGCAAAAGAAGACTCTTTTTCTACTTTTTAGCCAGCTCGGAGAAGATTATCTTCTTCATTTCATCAAATTCCTCACGCTCGAAGAGGCGTGTCATGAATAATATTTTGCCGTTTCGGTCAATTATAACATTCCTCGTCACTCCTGCCTGCTTCTCCGCAAAGAGTCCGAAGATGTCAGCACCGGGATCGAGAGCAAGGGGATATGTTATTTTCATGTCTGCGGCAAATTTTTTGACCGTCTCCTCGGGTTCGTCCCGGTCGATTCCAATTACTGCCAGTCCCTGCTTCTTTCCGGGCACCCAGATCTCCTCCTCGATGAATGGCATCTCCTTCCGGCATACACCGCACCAGCTTGCCGTGAACTGGAGCATGACTACCTTTCCACGGAGTTCTGACAGTTTATAGGTTTTTCCCCCTGCCTCCTTCACCGTGAAATCAGGGGCCGTGTCTCCTACCTTAACAAGGTAATTATTTTCATATACCCTCTGGCCTTCAGCCATAGCAGTAATACCTGTAAGCAGTGCTGCCGCAATTATTGTTGTAAGTCTCATATCCCTTTTCTTTCGAGCTTCAAACATACAAAAAATCAAATCAACCTCTGGCGGCAAGAATTTAATGCCGGAGATATTAAGGCATACCGATTCTTCGCACCTTTCCGTTTACCTGCGGGCCTCTTTCACTCCTCCTCTTCCGGCATCTCAAGATAGGTGTTGCATCTCTTCAGCCCCAGGTATCCCTCTCCGGTCCCGGTGTAACCGTATTCGAAGCAGTAAGACCAGCGCTCGCCCTCCCTGGTCTCCACAAGATGCGTGAAGAAGGTGAAGTTGTAACCCTGCGCTGTCAGCGCATCACGATGAATGCGGTGATGACCGTCTTCATAAAGGTCCGCAAGGATCTTCCTGTTGCGCCGCAGCTGTGCATGCACGTTCCGGACGTAATTATTCTGATCCCTGTTGAGACGGTTGTTGTAATTGTTGCGGCACTGATCGGAACAGAATTTCTTATCAGACCGCCCAAGGAGCCGGGCTCCGCAGTCAAGACATACTCTTTCCACAGCGAATGTTTTGATAAAGATATGAAAATTTTAATTTTCAAAATTCGCTTATCAACCTGATTATTATTCTGTAACCCGTTTACAAACGGATATAACCGACTGTGAAGCGGATAGAAATGATTAACAACCGAATCGGGTCCGGAGCAGGGTGCAAATTTGTACCGTTAACAGCATTATTAACTTAAAACCAAAAGTCATGAATGCATTGAGAAACAAGGTACAGTTGATCGGTCGCCTGGGTCAGGATCCGGAGATCAAGACGCTTGAGAGCGGAAAGAAGGTTGCACATTTCAATCTTGCAACCAACGAGAGTTACAGGAATGCAGAGGGTACTAAAATCGACGAGACCACATGGCACAGCATCGTTGCATGGAACGGTCTTGCCGAACTCTCCTCGAAGTTCCTGGGCAAGGGCAGGGAGGTTTGTATTGAGGGGCGTATAAGCTACCGGAGCTACACTGACAAGAACGGTGTTCAGCGCAATGTCACTGAGATAGTGGCAACTGACCTGGTGATGCTCAGCCAGGGAAACAAAACACGGGAGATGATTGCCGATGAGCCGGCTCCGGAGCATGAGGGAGAGGCAGATCCCATGGCGGTCATGGAGTCCGCCGGACGAAGCGGAAAGAGCCGGGGCAAATGATCCGGTATTGTGACCTGGCTCCGGCGATCCACATTGAATGAGGGGTTGGGAAGTGGAGGATGGATGTCTCGCTGACAGGCTCCGGCACTACGCCGGGGCCTGTTTATGACCTAAAATGGCCTTCGACGGACCATCAGGTTCCTCGTAACCCGGAACAGAATCTGTCTCTCCTACCTCCCTGCCGCCTCCCTGCCGGCACGAAGGGCCTTAAGGTTGACATCCACTACCTCTTCGCCCTTGCGCCCGAACATCTTCCTGACAGCATTCTCCAGGGCAGTGAACGGCATCGAGATAAAGGAAGAGGCAGCACCGAGTATTACCATATTACCGGAACGGGATGAACCAAGGTCCCTGGCAATAGCGTCAGCATCAATAGCTATCGTATTGCCTGACCGGCCAAGCTCCGCGAGTATAACTTCTGCCTCAGGGTAATCAGGGATGTTAACAAACGGAACCGTATTTGTCACCAGCCAGCCGCCCGGTGTAAGCCACGGCAGATAGCGCAATGCCTCCATCGGTTCTACACTGATAATCAGGTCAGCCCCGCCGTGCGGGATCAGATCCGACCATATTTCTGAGTCCGAGAGCCTAAGATGCGACTGAACGTCACCGCCTCTCTGACTCATGCCGTGAACCTCAGCCTGCTTGAGGAAGAGGTTCTGCTCCACGGCTGCAAGACCTATCGTGGCGGCAATGGAGAGGATACCCTGTCCGCCGACACCTGCCAGTATAATATCACATTTCATCCTATTCACTTTTTTTATTTTTCCCTGCTGCCTCTGCCTTTTTATTCCGTGAGGCGGTCTGAATACACTCGCGCCTTGCAAGTATCACTGAGAGACCACGGTGATTCAACTCGGTACGGATAACGGACTTGTTCTCTTCATGGTTCTTTCTGAGCGGAATGATTACCCTGAGATGCCCGGGATCAACACCCAGACCGATACAAATGCTCTCAATCCTGTCAGTAGCCTGGGACTTCTGCCCGCCGGTCATGCCGGTGGTGGAATTATCAGAGATTATGAGGGTTATAGGCGAGTCCTTCAGAACAGCATCCAGCAAACCCGTCATGCCCGAGTGAGTGAAGGTGGAGTCTCCGATCACTGCCACAACCGGGAAGAGTCCGGCATCTGCAGCACCTACGGCCATCGTGACGGAGGCGCCCATGTCAACGCACGAGTTCACCATATTGTAAGGCGGCAGTGCTCCAAGGGTGTAGCAGCCAATGTCAGAAAAGACCCTGCCGGGGCCGGCCTCAGCCATCACCTCTGCAAGTGCCGAGTAAAGATCGGCATGACCACATCCCTTGCAGAACGATGGCGGCCGCTGGCGCACCAGCGACGGAACATCCTTACCATAGGAGGCCTTCAGCCCGAGGGCGGCAGCCACAATCGCCGGATTCAGTTCTCCGTCACGCGGCACCGTTCCGTCCATACGGCC
Source organism: Bacteroidales bacterium (assembly GCA_034002785.1). GTDB lineage: Bacteria > Bacteroidota > Bacteroidia > Bacteroidales > VadinHA17 > SR-FBR-E99. Next base: position 2,170 of record JAVEZX010000087.1, on the reverse strand, counting down.
ATGTACCTTTACATCCCTGTCGAGAAGACCCCTCAGCAACTCCTCAATAATGGGGTATCCTTCCTCCAGGACAAGAATGCTGTCACACCTCTCAACCAGGGCCGATACCTTCTCCCTGTTCAGCGGATATGCTCCGACAGCCAGAACATGATACTCCCCGATCCGGTCACCAACGTTCTCCATCAGATAGTTATAGGCGATCCCGCATGCAATGACACCGGTTCCCCGGCCCTCTCCCTTCAACAGCCTGTTGCAGCTTTCCAGAACAGGGTCTGCAGGCAGCTTTTCATATGTAGCGGTGAGCACCCGGTACTGCTTCCGTGCTATCGCCGGCAACAGCACAAACTGCCTCGGATTCGAGGGCAGAGCGAGGCTGTTCTGAATCCTCCTTTCTCTCCTGGCCACTGCTGAACGCGAATGTGCCAGACGTGTCGTTATCCTGAAAAGAACCGGCAATCGATACTTTTCCGAGAGCTCAAAGGCATCGAAGATCATGTCATAGGCTTCCTGCTGGTTACGCGGTTCAAGGACCGGCACAAGCGCAAATTTCCCGTAAAAGCGTGAATCCTGCTCATTCTGTGAGGAATGCATCGACGGATCATCAGCAGAAACCACCACGAGGCCACCGTTCACACCGGTGACTGCCGAGTTGATGAATGCATCAGCCGCCACATTGAGACCCACATGCTTCATGGCAACCATCGCCCTCCTGCCAGCATAGGACATCCCCAGGGCAGCCTCCATGGCAGTCTTCTCGTTCGATGACCACTCCCTGTGCACTCTGTCTTCAGCCGCCTGACCGGAAGCCTGAATGTACTCCATGATCTCCGTTGACGGAGTACCGGGATAAGCATACATACCACTCAGACCAGCGTCCAGGGCCGCTTGCGCAATCGCCTCATCTCCAAGCAATAAGAGTTTTTGCATATTTATTTAGCTTTTAGTTTTTTCTTTTGCGGTGACAGTAAAGATCATTAAAGTTAAGTTAAAATCAAGAAGTAAATGTCATTATTGTTTACTTTACAACGCAAAAATATCTGTCGTTGAAGAAGTTTTTAGTGATTTGTGTCATGCTGGTCCTGACGTTGTCATGGTTGTTCGCTCAGGACGGTGAGAGAAGGTATATCCAGATAGACGGGCTGACCGCTGACGACCAGGGGTTCATTGTTCCTGACGTAAGCATATACTCAAAGCACCTGCGCCGCGGGGCTGCCAGTGACCACAGGGGTATCTTCTCAATTATCAGTATTCCGGGTGACACAATATTCTTCAGCGCCATCGGGTTCAAATCGACTCTCCTTACAGTCCCAAACACAGCAGCGGGCAATCATTACATAACTGATGTAATCATGGTTACTGACACCATTCTGATCGGTGAGGTGATCGTCCTTCCCTGGAAGACCTATTCTGAATTCAAACGGGCTGTCCTTGAGAACAAACCGGTAGACCCGCTGATGGAGAATATGGAACACAATCTTGCCATGCTTCAGCAACAGATATGGAGCGATATGAGCCCTACTCCCGGTCAGGCATATCGTTACACCATGCAGCAGATGTCAGACAATCTCTATACCAGGGGGCAGATGCCGGCCAACAACCTGCTTAATCCCTTTGCATGGCAAAAGTTTGTCAGGGGCGTAAAGGACGGGATGCTTAAGAATGAACCCTCCAAAAACACAAAGGTCAAAAAGAGCAAGGTCCGCAAGAAAAAAAAGAGTGACTGATGGCACGGTCTTCAAGGATAAGACTTCTTCTCTTTCAGGTATATTTTTTGGTCATTTCCCCCTGTCTCCTTCAGGGGCAGGAGAAGTTAATAACCGGTACGGTTACTGATACGGCTGGTGTTGCCGTAATCGGAGCCACAGTCTACATACCAGCACTCAGTACAGGTACGGAATGCAGGGAAGACGGCTCTTTCCGGCTTCAATTTTCACCGGGAGAGCGTGATCAGATCAGCCTCAGGTTTTCAAGTGTTGGTTATGTCACCCAAACCCTGACACTTGATCTGAACGGTACCCCCGAAGAGATCAGGATCAGGCTTGTGCCGGCAGTAACCTCCCTTGAAGGGGTGGAGATAAGGGCACCGAGGCCTGACAACGTGACAGTCATGAGTATCCCGGCTGTTGCCGGCGCGGTGATACCTTCCGTGGCAGGCGGTGTAGAGGCGGCA
>JAVEZX010000086.1:0-10701 GCA_034002785.1 Bacteroidales bacterium | reverse complement strand
TTAACAGCAAATCATTGCTGCTTTTAAGATTTTTACCACCTTTAAACTTTTAAAAAGCTTTGCACTTTAATACTGGTTGAAGATGATCGGATTTGATTTTTCCACAAGGGATTCCTTTGGCAGCAGGATGGGGGTTATAATGGCGGCAGCCGGATCTGCGGTAGGGCTGGGTAACATCTGGCGATTCCCGTACGTGCTTGGGGAGAATGGTGGCGGGGCATTCCTTATTATATACCTTGTGATCATCTTTGCCATCGGCATCCCGGTGATGATGTCGGAGCTGGTTATCGGAAGAAGGACACAGCGCAATCCTGTAGGAGCCTTCAGGATGCTCTCTTCGCGCCGGCCATGGTACCTGGTTGGAATGATGGGCATCGTTGCTGCATTCATGATACTGGCATTCTATACTGCCGTGGCCGGATGGACACTGGAGTATATATATCAGATTCTCATCGGGGGGATCAAAGGCAAGTCTTCCGCCGAACTGTCTACTATGTTTGATGCTTTCCGCAGCGAGTCACTCAGGCCTGCACTCTGGTTCACAATTTTCCTCCTGGCGACAGCCGGGATTGTGCTCGGAGGGGTACGTAAGGGCATCGAAAAGTCGACCAAGGTGCTCATGCCTTTGCTCTTCCTGCTGCTTATCTTCATGTGTGTAAAGTCACTTACGCTGCCGGGAGCAGGCAAGGGAGTGGAGTTTCTGTTCAGGCCTGACTTTTCCAAGATCACCGGAACAACGGTTCTGATGGCTCTCGGCCAGGCGTTCTTTTCACTCAGTATTGGTATGGGCACGCTTATCACATACGGTTCATATATTCCGAAGGATAACAAGCTGGCGAGCACGGCGGTACAGGTTTCAATGATTGACCTGCTGATTGCAGTCATGGCAGGTCTTGCAATCTTCCCGGCGGTGTTTGCATTTGGAATATCTCCTGAATCAGGTGAGGCGCTGACCTTCATAGTTCTTCCCGGAATCTTTCAGCAGATGACCGGGGGAATGATATTTGCATTTATGTTTTTCTTCCTCCTTGCCATTGCAGCGCTGACCTCCACAATCTCGGTAATGGAAGTTATAGTGGCCTATTTTTCCGAGCAGCTCAACCTGAGCCGGCGCACAGCTATAATTATTGCAACGGCTTCGATGTTTATCCTTGGCATTGCTGCATCACTGTCATGGGGTATGATGAAGGATGTGAAGCTCTTTGAACTGAACATCTTCGATCTGTTCAACTATACGACGGCAAACATACTGCTGCCGCTGGGAGGCCTGCTGATTGTTGCATTCCTCGGATGGTTCTTCCCCGGACCCTCAGTAAGGGATGAGCTCTCCAATGAGGGAACCCTCAAGGTGAGATACTATTCCCTGTTCCGTTTCATCATCAGGTTCATCGCCCCGGTGGCAATTGCCCTGGTGTTTCTGAACGGACTGGGATTGCTTAAATTCTAAATATCAGTTATATCGATATGCACGGTTTAAACGATTTTCTAGTACATCTTGACGGGTATCTGGGCGGTCATCCCTGGTTCATGGTGCTTCTTATCGGTACCGGACTCTTCTTCACCTTTTACCTCGGGTTTCCTCAGATCAGGTATTTTCGGCATGCATTACGAATAACCCGCGGTAAATACGATCATTCTCACGATGTAGGTGATACGTCGCACTTTCAGTCGCTGGCCACCGCCCTTTCAGGAACGGTCGGAACCGGCAATATTGCCGGCGTAGCTCTCGCCATACACCTCGGAGGCCCTGCTGCCTTGTTCTGGATGCTTGTCACGGCTGCAATAGGGATGTGCACCAAGATGGTGGAGGTCTCCATCTCCCACAAATACCGTGACATCCTTCCTGATGGTTCTGTATCGGGCGGACCGATGTACTACATGAAAAAACGCCTGAATATCAAGACCCGCAGCGGGAAGCTTATAAAGACCGGGGTTGTGCTGGGAGCCTTCTTTGCAGGTGCGACAATACTGAGTTCATTTGGTACCGGCAGCCTGCCGCAGATAAACAGCATATCCAATTCCGTCTTTTCAACGTTTGGGATCAAACATATTATCACCGGAGCAATCCTGGCAGTCCTGTTAGGGCTCGTCATCATCGGCGGGATAAAGAGGATTGCCAAAGTAACCTCTGTACTGGTGCCATTTATGGCGATGATATATCTTGTTGGAGCACTGCTTGTTATCTTCTCTCATCCTGAAAACATAATTCCTTCGTTTTTCTCGATCTTCGCTGATGCCTTCACCGGTTCCGCCGCAGCCGGGGGATTCCTGGGCGCCTCCTTCGCCTTTGCGATGAACCGGGGAGTAAACAGGGGACTCTTTTCAAATGAATCAGGACAGGGGTCTGCGCCGATAGCCCACTCGGCTGCACGTGCCCCGGAGCCTGTGTCAGAGGGTATGGTGGCATTGCTGGAACCATTTATTGACACTATCTGCATATGCACCCTGACCGGCCTGGTTCTGCTTGCTTCGGGTGCATGGAACACGAAAACGGAAAACCAGTTTCAGCCTACTGACGTACAGGTTCTGGCCGGTGTTTACGATGATAGTAGAACTGATGATGTTGAGAAACTGGGTAAACATATCAGGGGAGTTGAGTTTATCGATCTTTACAATGGAAAGTTGCAGATTGAGAACGGTGAGATACGTACTGCCGGCATCTCTGTCATTCATGCCAGGTCACTGGCGGAAAATGTCCGCTTCCTCTCGGGCAAGGATCCCTTTAACGGTGAGCTGGAGGTAATAGCCGGCAAGCTGGCTCCGATGTCAACCCTTACAGTAAGAGGTGAGTCGCTGATTCACAGTGCTCCGCTGACGACGTTTGCCTTCAGCAGAAGCATACTTAAGGGTTACGGATCTTATATTGTCACCTTCTCGCTGTTGCTCTTTGCCTTCTCTACCGCGATTTCCTGGTCATATTACGGTGACAGGGCTACTACCTACCTCTTCGGATCGAAATACGTGATAATATACAGGATGGTTTACGTGGTAGCCTTCTTCCTGGCCTCATTTACAGACACTACAATTATCTGGTCACTTTCTTACGTTGCCATAGTGCTTATGGCTGTGCCGAACCTTATAGGAATTCTGCTGCTGCGCAAGGAGGTGAAAGAGAGTGTAAGTGAATACTGGCTTACATTCGGGAAACAATACCCCGAAGAAAAGATCTCCAAAAAGATGCTGAAAAGATTTGACAGGTAAATCCTGGCACGGGTATTGTCACCGGAATTTGGTAACTTTGAAAGTCAATTTAATCACGATATGAAAATTTGTGGTCGTTTTCTTATGCTGGCGGCAGCATTGCTGTTTGGAGCTGCCGTTACCGGATCCTCACAGGAACGGTGCACCGTACTTGTAAAGGAGATCAGTGAAAAGTATGTGGGTGAATGCAAGAAAGGGCTGGCCCATGGCACAGGTGAGGCCCGGGGTGTTGATCATTACACCGGTGCTTTCAGGAAAGGGATGCCTCACGGAAAGGGTACATATATCTATGCAGACAGCTCAGTTTATGTGGGTATGTGGTCAAAGGGGCAGAGACACGGAGACGGGAAATACACATTCAGGTACCTTGGAAAGGACAGCATTCAGGATGGACTCTGGACCAGGGACAAGTATATGGGTAAGAATGAGACTGTTCAGGGATACAAGGTCATCTCCACCAAAGCCATGGAGCGTTACCGGGTCTACAGGTACACTGACGGTGAGGAGATTCGTGTCCTGCTGAAACCCATGACCTCTGGTACATTGGATGTGACCAATCTTCAGATAACAGGCTCCTCCGGGATTGAAACGGAGTTTCTCAATTCACAGATGGAGTTCCGGAACTGCGAGTTTCCCTTCAAGCTTCGCGTAAGCTTCAACAAATGGAGCAAACTGAAGACGGTCAGGGTTGACACATCGATAGATCTTGAGATCACCCAGCCGGGTGTATGGATTATCGAGATAGGGGCCTGATGAATCACCGGGCTGCACCGGCAGCCGGCGACCGGAAACTACTCCGCTTTCGGATAAACAGCCTAAATCACTCTTTCCCCGGCATCGGCGGATAGAGATCCTCGACCTTCACCTTAGGTTCGCTGTCGGTGGTAACCTCCACTGTCACCTCGTCACCTTTGTTACGGAAATAAAGCAGGAATGCCAGTATGGGCATCACAGGCGTAATCAGGCCGCTGAGCAGGGCATTCAATATGATAAACAGAGGATTACGATGCATATCCAGCAGGGAGGATGCCTCTTCGGGATTGGCAATAGAGCTTATTAATGACCCTGTGAATGGCAGCATGACGAGTGCTCCAATAATCATTGAGGCAACAATGATGATGAGCAGTACGACTATAACCCATCCCATGTTAGCCCAGAAGTTCTTGTGAGTCAGCCTGAATGACCGTGATACGGCCTCAACCGGATTGCGGGTCTCGATCATCGTGACCGGCATGGCGAACATTATCACTGTGACCATGTAAAAGACGGCAAAGAGTCCGGGCAATACAAGCAGTACAAGCCCTACCGAGGTAAGTAAAACTGTCAATACCAGCAGAATTATTACTGCAACCAGGTACGGAAGCAGCGAGGTGAGGGTCTTCCTTGTCAGCGATGAGATGAATCCCTGTTCGCCGGAGGGCTTCTCCAGCACCCATGCATGGAGCAGTACCCCGAATACAATTGAAACAAGCATCATCAGGGCGTAGGGGCCAGCCATATCCTTCATCTTTTCAAGCACCAGTTCCGGATCTGTTGATGCTTCCTGGAATGATGCCACGTCAATACCGGAGGTGAAAAATGAGGTCAGCAGAGCGCTTATTACAGATATTATGTACAACCCGAGGAAGTATTTTTTGTAAAAAAACCACATCTTGTTGAATGCAGTGTCGAGGTCCACGGCCCCGGCAAGCGGATGGTTCTGATAATTGTTCATTGCAGCGTTTTTAGTGATTTGTTAAGTACGTGTAAAACTATAAAAAAATCAGGACAGTATCTCAAGCATTTCCTTCACGTCAAGGTCGCCCAGAGGGTTATTGGTATCGACGAAGGTGCCGGCCAGCCGCGTTTTTTTCTCCTGCAGCCGCTGTATTTTCTCCTCGATTGTATTGCCGGAGATGTACCTGTGCACAAACACCCTCTTCTCCTGTCCGATGCGGTGCGCCCTGCTCAGGGCCTGTATCTCCGACGCCGGGTTCCACCACGGGTCGAGGATAAAGACATAGTCTGCCTCGGTCAGGTTCAGTCCCACGCCGCCTGCCTTGAGAGAGATCAGGAACACCTTCTTGCTGCTGTCATTTCTGAAGTTGCCGATCACCTTACCGCGCTCCCTGGTTGATCCTGTCAGCATTGTGTACCCGATACCCTGCTTCTCCAGCCAGCCCGGGAAGAGCTCGAGGTGCTTCACGAACGATGAGAAGATGAGTATCCTGTGACCTTCGGACACAACGCTCTCGATGTTATGGGTCACGGTGTCAAATTTGCCGGAGCCGCCGCTGTAGCTCTCGTCCGTCATGACAGGATGGTTAGCAAGCTGCCGCAGCCGCATCAGCCCCTGGAGCACAATGATGGCCGATTTCTCGATTCCTACTGACTCTATGTTCTCGAGGATGCTGTTTCTTACAGCTGATTTCTCGCGTTCATAGGTGGCGGCCTGCTCCTCGGACATGTCACAGTGGATCACCTGTTCGGTCACCGGAGGCAGTTCTTTGACAACCATCTCCTTGGTGCGCCTCATGATGAAAGGTTGTATGATCTTTCGCAGTTGCTTCTCCTTCTCTTCCTCGAAGCTTCTTTCGATGGGCCTTGCAAACTCGCGTCTGAAGAAGGCCAGCGAGCCAAGCAGGCCCGGATTGACGAAGTTGAGCTGTGTCCACAGGTCAGTGAGGGAGTTCTCTACCGGTGTCCCTGTTAGTACCAGCCTGTGATTGGCCCGTAGTCGCATGACGGCCCTGTATATGTGCGATGTGGGATTTTTGATGTGCTGGCTCTCGTCCAGAACCACGTAAAAGAAGTTGATCTGCGTGAAGATCTCAATGTCTTGGCGGACAGTGTGATAGCTTGATATGATAATGTCATATCCGGTGAAATGCGAGGCGGACCTGTTTCTTGCCGCACCGTAGTGGATCAGTGTCCTCATTGACGGACAGAATCGCCTGATCTCATTATGCCAGTTATGGCAGAGCGAAGCAGGGACGATTATCAGCGAAGTGGCCGGCGGACTATTCCTGTCAAAGAGTGTCATCTGCCGCACTCCGGGTTGCCTGTGATCATCTGTCTGTTCCGCGACGGCACCCTGGCGTGCCCGCATCTGTTCCCTGTTCCACTGAAGCAGGGCAAGGGTCTGCAGGGTCTTGCCCAGGCCCATGTCATCAGCGAGGCATCCGCCGAGGTTATTCGACTGCAGGAAGTGGAGCCAGCTGACTCCTTCCTGCTGGTATGGGCGAAGGTCAGCCTTCAGATCTCCCGGTGGGGGCAGCAGTTTCAGCTGTTCAGGCATGACAAGTTTCTCAAGGCGTGCACAGGTGTCACACTCCTCGCCTGAGATAACCTCGCTGAGGATGCCGAAGTGCTGCTTGTGCAGCAGGAGTTTTTCATCATTCTCCTTACCCATCTCAAACAGTCCCCGGTATCGCGCAAACCACTCCTCGGGCAGCAGCGCCACAGTGCCGTCGGGCAGGAGATACTCACGCCTTCCTTCGAGTATGTTACGGCGAAATCGTGTAAATGGAATAGTGAACTGGCCAATTGTCACTACAGCCTTCAGGTCAAACCAGTCGTTTATCACCTGGTGGCTCAGCTTTATCTCCACGCGCCTGAGGGCGTAGGGCCTGTCGAGGCTACCGGTACGTATGGTCATGCCTGTCTCCTCAAGCCGTTCCCTGTTGTATGAGACTGCCTCCAGGAGGTCATACAGTGCATCCTGTTCATTCTCGGCAGATCCTGCAGTACTGAAATGAATACCGTTTTCGGTGAAGAGCCCCGCCTCATCCAGGGCTGCAAGGCAGCTCTTTTCCCAGGCCCGGTCACGTTCCTTCCTCAAGAAGCTGAATCGGCCGCCGTCATTTCTGAAGGTGGTGAAGTGTGTCTCCTCATCGGGATAAAATATGTCTCTCTTGTCATACCGAAACTTGAGTATGGCAGTCGGTATGCCGGTTACAAGTCGCTCGACGGTCAGAAAGGCTCTCTTTTCTGCGTCGGTCTTTTCAAGGGTGAAGCCTGTGCCGGTGACCTTATGATTGTTTATCACCTGAAGCACGAAAGTGGAGAAGTATTTCTCGGCCGTTGCTTCCGGGATGATGATCCTTTCGCGGGTCAGGAAGGGTTTGATCTTGGCACCTTCGATATCTGCAACGAAATGGATCGTATGGCCGGTCCTGATTATGCAGGGTTTATTCGACAGAATCTCGACGTTTATGCCGCGCAGCTGTACAGGGCTGCCCTCTGACTCGATGATGAGACTATAGCCTGTAGATCCCGGAATTCGATCGAAACTGAACACCGGCTTCGCCTCTGCGGGATCTATCGTGAGCCGGTCCTCAGGGTGCAGGGAGTTGATCCGTGTCTTATGGTGAAACAGCGGTAACTCCTCATTCATTGCTATCTTCAGGCACTGGCAGATCCTCTTTTCAATATAGGGTTTGATAAGCTCCTCGAACTCCCGGTCAGTGACATTTTCAATGAATTCCTTAACATTGCGGTGTTTTGAGAATAGCTTGAACAGATTGCGGTCAGAGTACTCGTTCAGCAGCCTGACGGCTTCCCGCTCCTCATTGTTGAGGCCTGCCAGGGTGATGCTGTTAGGGAAGGGGGATAGCGCCTCCGCGATGGAGTAGTAATCGCGCCCCGGCATCCGCTCCAGCATTATGGGTGTGAGCAGTGTGCCCCAGGTGCGGTGCTGTGTGAGAATCAGTGCAAAGAGTCTTTCTCGCTCCTTGGGGACGGGGGGCTGCATAGTCGCATTAAATGAACCTGCAATTTTGAAAATCCCCCGCTAATATCAAAGGGCCGGAGCTAATTAATTTTTGTGTGACGGTAAATCCGTGACTGAGGCTGCCAGAGTTCCCTGTCTTGCCGGGGCGCCAGCAGTGGCTAAACCCACACGGCAACCACATTGAAGGAATTTTTATATATCTTTCCATACTTGAATAAAACCGGAGATGTGATGAAAAGGGCGCTTATAATCAGTTTTTTGTTGTGTTTTACTCTTCTGGCCGAATCGCAGGTTACACCGCTGACCTCCGGCTGGAGGGCGAAGAAGGTGTCGGAGGTGAACCTCGACGGCTACCAGCTTACAACCAGTGAGCCCGAAATGACAGGATGGATTAATGCCACCGTCCCCGGCACGGTGCTCACGACACTGGTTAACAACGGCAGGATGCCTGAACCGTGGTACGGAATGAACAACGAGCAGATTCCCGATGTGGCTGAAGCAGGGCGCGATTACTACACATACTGGTTTTTTACACGCTTTTCATCCGATAACCTGGATTCCACAAGGCAGGTATGGCTTAATTTCAGGGGTATAAACTACAGGTCAGAGATTTATCTCAACGGCCATCTGATCAGCAACGGAGTGCATGAGGGGATGTTCCTCAGCCAGAAGTACAATGTCACGAAGTTGCTCAATCGCGGTGAACATAACAGGCTGGCTGTCAGGGTTGAGCCTCCGCTGAATCCAGGTAAGCCAAACGGCGGGCAGGGTGGCGATGGTACAATAGGACGGGATGTGACAATGCAGTTCACCGCCGGATGGGACTGGATACAGCCCGTCAGGGACAGGAATACCGGTATCTGGGACGCCGTCACAATCGAGGTGACGGGGGACATCGATATAAGGCACGGCTTTGCACGGACAAGGGTGCCGGGCGCACGACTCCCGAACGAGTTGCAGGATCCTGCGTTTGTAACCTTCTCCGCTGAGCTGGAGAATCCGACAGACAATCTTGTAGAGGGCGAGATCGCCGTTGCGTACATGGGATCAACTGAGAAAAAGAAGCTTAAGATTTTGCCAAACTCAACCGTGACCTTCACCTTCCAGGAAGAGAAACAGGTTGATCCCAGGATCTGGTGGCCCAATGGGATGGGTCAGCCGTCGTTGTACCCTGCCGTTATAACCTTTCACGACAAGAAGGGCAACACGCTCGACAGGGAAGACCTGATGTTCGGTTTCCGTGAGGTCGGGAGTTATTTTGACGATTCATTGGGTGCCAGGATATTTACAATCAACGGGCAGAAGCTCTTTGTGCGAGGCGCCAACTGGATAGCCTCTGACGGAATGTTGCGGCTCAGTTCTGCAAGATATGAGACTGAGGTGAAGATGCACGCAGAGATGAATATGAACATGATCAGGGTCTGGGGCGGATCGATTACCGAGAGGCCGGAGTTCTATGATGCTTGTGACAGGAACGGGATACTGGTGTGGCAGGATCTCTGGATCACAGGCGACTGCAACGGCAGGTGGCTCGACACGGTCAGGAAGGCTGACAGCCAGGAGGTGAGACGTCTTTATCCGGACAATGATTCGTTATTTCTTCGATCCGTGGAGGACCAGGTGAAGATGCTGCGGAACCATCCTTCGCTGTATATCATTTGTGGAGGTAATGAGTTCCCGCCACCGGCAGGACTTGACACCCTGATCCCTCAGCGCCTCGAAGAGATTGACGGAACAAGGATCTACCTTGATGAGTCGACCTCAGAGAATCTGCTGCGAAACACTATAGGAGGCACTGCAGACGGACCATATAGCATCAGGGAGCCGCAGTGGTTCTTCACTGAGAAGTGGCACCCGTTCAATCCGGAGATAGGTTCGGTGGGTCTGCCCAACATGGAAGGGCTTGGGAAAATGATGGATCAGAAGGATCTCGTTATGCCAGTGGGCCGGGAGGTCAATGAGGTGTGGCGATACCATAAGTATATGGATTACGGCGGAATGATCGAGCGACTGGGAGAGCCGGCGGACCTGTCCGACTTTGTGAGGAAGGCGCAGTTGCTGAATTATGAACAGTATCGGTCTATGGTGGAGGGGTATACCTCGCACATGTGGAATTGGTACTCGGGGTTCCTGGTCTGGAAGAGTCAGAATCCCTGGCCGGCACTGAAGGGTCAGTTTTACGACTGGTATCTTGATCAGAATGCCGGGTTCTATGGCTTCAGGCACGGTGCGGCGCCGGTTCACCTGATGTTCAATCCTGTAGACTCTGCGATTTATGTTGTCAACACAACTCCGAAGGAGCGCAAGGGGTTACGGCTGGAGGCCAGGCTGACCGACGAGTACGGCAAGGATCTGTGGAAGAAGGCACAGGAGATGACAGTAGAGGGGCAGAGTGTCACGAAGCTGTGGGAGCCTGATCTGGGCACTACGTCTTCTGCAGTTCAGTTCCTGAAGCTCCGAATCACATATGTTTCAACCGGTTTAACAGTTGATGAAAGCGCATATTGGTTCCCCCGCAACGGTGAGCGTAAGCTTCTCACTGCTCTGCCCGAGGCGAAGGTTGTGGGGCAGATGATGAAGAGCAACAAGGGGGTTTACACGGTTGATCTGGCCAACAGCGGTACTGTGGCGGCGTTCTTCGTGCGTTTGAAGGTTATGCGTGCGTTGGAGGGGGAGACGGTGATGCCGATTTTCATGGATGACAACTACATTGTTTTGCTTCCCGGGGAGAAGAAGAGCATTGAGGTTGATGTCACCAGGCTGGATGAAGAAGACCGTAACACGCCCCT
>JAVEZX010000085.1:0-10744 GCA_034002785.1 Bacteroidales bacterium | reverse complement strand
AGGGCCTATGCAACCAACAGCAAGGGTACTGCCTACGGCAATGAGGTCTCATTCACTACCGCTGCAACCACTGCCACCGTTACTACGAAGGCTGTTCCTGCACCAACCTATAACTCTGCCGCTGGCGGTGGAGAGATCACAGACGAGGGAGGTGATCCGGTTACGGGAAGAGGTGTATGCTGGTCGACCACATCAGGGCCTGTTGTTACCGGATCGCACACAACTGACGGTGCAGGCCCTGGTGCATTTGACAGCAACATGACAGGATTGCTTCCGGCCACCACTTATTACGTCAGGGCATATGCAACCAACAGCAAGGGCACAGCATACGGCAATGAAGTCTCCTTCACAACTGCCGATGTGACTAAGGCAACAGTAACAACGGCGGAAATATCAGAGCCTCTGATCAATACTGCAGCCGGGGGCGGAAACGTCACAGACGACGGTGGTGACCCTGTTACGGCCAGGGGAGTATGCTGGTCAACTACGCCGGAACCTCTTGTTTCCGGCTCACATACAACTGACGGTGCTGGTGAGGGCGTCTTCAACAGTGATATAGAAGGATTACTGCCTGCCACCACATATTATGTCAGGGCTTATGCTACAAACGGTAAGGGCACTGCATATGGTGAGACTGTCATCTTCACAACCCTCCTTGGTGATATTGACGGGAACAGCTATGGAATAGTAACCATCGGCGACCAGATATGGATGGCAACGAACCTTGCAACGACTAAGCTGAATGATGGAACACCCATTGCAAACCTTTCTGTCCCGGCCGATTGGGAATCCGCCACAGCGCCAGCTTATGTATGGTATTCCAATAATGAACTTCTATATAGGTTTAATTACGGAGCTCTATACAACTGGTATGCAGTGGCCAGTGATAAACTTTGTCCCGAAGGCTGGCATGTGCCCGCAGAAGCTGAGTGGAGTACCCTTGTCAATTATCTGGGTGGAGCAGATGTTGCAGGCGGAAAGCTGAAACAGACAGGTACAACTTTGTGGTTCAGCCCGAATGAGGGAGCAACGAATGAATCCGGATTCACCGCCCTGCCCGGAGGCGGACGCAGGCAGACAGGTGAATTTGAAGATCGCGGAACAGTAGCCGTATGGTGGACTTCAACTCCTTCCGGTACAGATGGTGATAACGGGTTTGGCGTTGGCGTGGTAAACGATAAGGCTTTGGTATCCATAGGAAATAGTTTGACAGGGGTAGGACGCTCAGTCCGCTGCCTCAGGAATGAATAGACTGGAAGCTAAACTATCAGGTTAACATTATCCGGGCACATCAGGCCGTCTGCTGTCACAGGCAGGGGCTTTTGTGCCCGGATTTTTATCTGTTGATTTGTTTAGCTGTTGATGAGGTGATCATTGATATTTTCTTATTTCATGTTGTATAATAGGTATTATCACCGTTGCCCGTTTGCTTGGAAGTCTATTTTTGCCAAAATCAGATGATCTATAATATTAAATGTCGGAGATGAATTACCTTATGAAGCAATTACTTGCATTACAGACACTTATTGCACTAGTTATTATTTTTTCTACCGGATGTGAGAAGAAACCTCCTGAAACAGTCCCGGTGATCACAACGGTTACAGCTTCAGATATAACAAAGAATTCTGCTGTCAGCGGTGGTGAGATTACCTCTGACGGAGGTTCGCCTGTGACTGCAAGGGGAATATGTTGGAGTACCAATTCAAATCCGACGGTTAATGATAGTTTTACAACTGACGGTGAAGGACCGGGCAGCTTTGCGAGCAATTTATCCGGACTTAATCCCGGAACAGAGTACTATATCAGGGCTTATGCAACAAACGCCATAGGAACAGCCTACGGCAATGAGCTTGACTTTACTACAAACCCGCTTTCAGTCGGTGACGAACACCTGGGAGGAAAGATAGCATACATCCTGCAACAGGGGGATCCCGGGTTTGTTGCAGGGGAGGTTCATGGAATCATTGCGGCACCTGCTGATCTTCCCGATCTGTATCAATGGTATAATGGCACCCTGAGTGTGACAGGTGCAACGGTCACCACTATCGGTTCGGGCAATGCAAATACAACAACAATTGTTACTGCTCAGGGTGACGGAACCTATGCTGCAAAGGCATGCTATGACCTTGTCCTTGGAGGGTATACCGACTGGTACCTCCCCAGCCAGGATGAGCTACACATCATGTTTCTGAACCGCAACCTCATCGGTGGATTCGATGCCACTTATGATGTTTATTACTGGACCTCATCTGAATATGACAGTGGCATGTCATTCATGGAGACCTTTTTCTTCAGTGATGGTTACAGGGGGTTCCAGGCCAAACATGTTCCGCTTAAGGTAAGACCGGTAAGATCATTCTGAGGAAACCAGGGTCAACCTCTTCCATATCCTTCATCCGGATCAACGGAGGGATGAGGTCCGCTCTCTCCAGAAATCATTGAAACTGGTAACAGGATTCTCGCACAGGTATACTGAGGCGCCATATTCGCGTGCGTCGGGGTCGGAGATTTTCCCGACAAGGCGGATGTCGGCAAAAAGTTGTGCAACGTCTTCACCAAGCTCATGGTTTATATAGACGAGTGATTTGATCTCTACCGGGAATTCATTTGGGAACCAGTACCTGAAACTCTCGTGGAAACTGACAGCCTCAGGCAGACCGTACTTCCTGCCAATAATGGTAATTGCTCCCGCATGGCCGTAATTCTCACCGTAGATGAGAGCTGCTTCCCTGTCTTCAATCATACTGTATGCGCTGTCAGCCAGTGCTGTCAGCTCCTCCCACCCGGTCATGTCAGCATAGTCCTGTGGAAGGGAGTGGATTGAGCCGTCTTCGAACCGCCTGCCAAAATCAAATCCGTACTTCTCCTCCAGGTCACTGAAATACTTCCTGAGCCCATCCTTGTCCCACACAGGTAATCCTGCAGGCACACCTGGGAAAGCAATCAGGAGAACAGCCAGGGGAAAGGCAATCCTCAGTATCCTGTTCCGGAACCACCTGTCATATGCTGCGCCGCCGGCCGCGATAAGCAGAGGCATAACTCCGAGAGTGTAGTAGCTTTTGCCTTTCAGAATCAACAATGCCCCAACTACGAAGATGGCAAGGAATGCCAGAAATCTGAACCTGCTGACCTCCCGGGATGCGAACAGACAGACCAGGCCAGCTACTGTGAATATTGACCCTGCGAATGGCAGGAAGAGCTGCTCCGTGAGAAATAATCCGGCATTCATGTGCACAAGCTGTGTGTCATACAGTTCGGATATATGATTGAATACCGGGAACCCGTGTGCTGCCTGCCAGATCAGGTTGGGAAGGAAGATCAGGCCACCGGCGATGATTCCTATCCAGAAGTCTCTCTTTGAGAAGATATTGCGGTACCGGGTGAACGGTATTATCAGCACGAGTCCCAGGAACAGAAGTCCTGCAAGGTATTTGTTCAGTAGCGCAACCCCGGCGGCAATACCGAAATATATGATAAAAGAGCCCCTGCCGGTATTTATATATTTGATAATCATCAGCAGGCAAAGTGTCCAGAGGAATATCTCGAGATGTACCGGGTGGAAGAGAAAGAAAGTCCTCATGAAGAAACCGGAGACAGTGAGTCCTGTTGCAGCCAGGATCTCACCGTATCGTGCGGCTCCCAGCTCCCTGGCCATTGAGGCAACGAGAAAGATCATTACCCCGCCCAGCAAGGATGCAAACAGCCGGATGGCAAAGAGTGAATTGCTGAAGAGATGCTGCAGCAGCCAGCTGACCCACCCTATCAGCGGCGGCACTGTGGCATAACCGAAATCAGGGTGCTGCCCGAGTGAGAGATAGAGAAGTTCATCACGGTGATATTCCAGGTTGTCATAGATGAGCAGCCTGACAGCAATATTGAAGAGTGCGATTGCCAGTATAACATGGTCAATCCTCTTCCATCCCTCTTTAAACATATATCAGAATAGTGGCTTATGGTTACTCTTCGTGAGGATACTGCTCATTCTTCCTCTTCACATCAACCTCATCCCGCTGATGGCAGACCCGGTTAACTACAGACCGTCATGGCTGCCTCTTCCCCTGATCCGTCTCTATCCATTCAGCAACCGAAAATACTGTTCCGTAACTTTTCAGGGTTGCAAGTGTTGATGCATGGACATCGGCTGCGTCAACCTCGTGGTCACCGAATTTCAGGTTGCGTGTGGCGCAGGCGTCATGAAGCAATATCACAGCGTATCCGAAGTCATGCGCCGCCCTCACTGCTGCCTCCACACACATCTGTGTCTGCATCCCGCATATCACGAGGGTGTCAATCTCCAGAGCATCAATATACTCCTTCAGACCGGTACCGAGGAAGCTGTTCACCTCCTCCTTCACAAAAATCTTTTCCCCTTCAGCCGGTTTCACAATATCATTTATCTCCATGCCTGCTGCTGACTTATGCTGAATGTAGATTACCGGATTACCTGTCGCTCTGGCGTGACTTATGGCCATGGCTGCTTTATCTGCAGCTTTTCCAGGTTCAACCAGCTCAGACCGTCCACCTGGGAAATAAAAGTTCTGCACGTCGATTATAAGCAGCGCATACTCTTTCTGTGCTGCCGCATACTGAAATGCTGCAAGGAAGACGATGGAAAGGATGAAACTCTTCATGATGACCGGATAGTTGATTACCCAAAATTAGTAGCTTTAGCGGACTTATTATATCAGCATAGTATGAAACTCTCCAAAATCCCCCTGCTTGGCCGGGTGGTAATTGCCATTATCCTCGGAATTATTGTCGGACTGATTGCACCTGTCTGGTTTGCCCGGATTTTTGCAACATTCAACTCGCTGTTTGGCAATTTTCTCTCATTCATCATTCCGCTTCTAATCCTTGGGCTCATAACCGCTGCCATTGGCGAACTGGGTCACGGGGCCGGGAAATTGCTGGCTATTACAGCGCTCATTGCTTATATCTCAACCCTGTTCTCGGGCTTGTTCACCTTCTTTTCCTGCCAGACTGTGTTTCCTCATATCCTGTCTGAAGGTATAGATACCGGGGCGCTGAACGGCATAGAGGAGATTGTGATAAAACCATTCTTTACTATCGGAATGCCGCCGGTAATGGATGTGATGCCGGCACTGATCCTATCGTTTTGCATCGGTCTGGGCATTACATTCCTGAAAGGGGATACCCTGCAGAAGGCGTTTCTGGAATTCAGGGAAATAATAACAATGATTATTAAAAGAATTATTATCCCGTTCCTTCCGCTCTACATTTTCGGGATGTTTCTTTCAATGTCCGTTTCTGGCCAGGTTTTTTCGGTTATAGTTTTGTTCCTGAAAGTCATACTTGTAATCTTTATTCTTCACGTACTGTTGCTGATTATACAGTTCCTGGTTGCAGGAGCGATATCGGGGCGGAACCCGCTGAAAGCGCTGAAAGGAATGCTGCCGGCATATGCCACCGCCCTGGGTACCTCATCGTCGGCAGCCACAATCCCTGTCACACTTCAGTGTGCAATCAACAACAAAGTCAATCCAACTATTGCCTCTTTCACTGTTCCCCTGTGCGCAACCATCCACCTGGCAGGGAGTACAATGAAAATTACGGGCTTCGCACTGGCAATCCAGTACTTTTTCGGGATTCAGATCGATATAGCTGCATTCATCGGGTTCATTTTCATGCTGGGTATCATTATGATTGCTGCACCCGGCGTACCGGGGGGTGCCATCATGGCGGCAGTCGGTATTCTCCAGAGTATTCTTGGCTTCAACGAGCAGATGATCGGATTGATGATCACCCTTTACATTGCAGTTGACAGCTTCGGAACGGCATGCAATGTGACAGGTGACGGAGCTATAGCCCTGATAGTTGACAAAATATCCGGGAAAAGCCCTTCTGATTCCTGAATACAATGCCTGTGGCAGTTGAGGGTATTGCACCATAACTTTGACCGGAACTAATTGTTTATTTTTCAAAAAAAAAGCAACACTAAGCCCTGATGAAGACTTTCAGATACCTGTCACTGGCGGTTTTTGCCGTTGTTCTGTTCTCGTCCTGCAGCAACATTAAACCGGAGCGGGACACACCATATGTTGTTCTGGTCTCACTTGACGCTTTCCGCTGGGATTATGACTCGATTCACGGCACACCGGTTCTTGACGACATCGCCCGGCAGGGTGTCATGTCAGAACGGCTGATACCGTCGTTTCCAACAAAAACCTTCCCGAACCACTATACAATTGCAACAGGACTTTACCCGGATAATCACGGGCTGGTAAACAACAGCTTTTATGCCCCTGATCTTGACCTGGTTTACCGAATAGGTGACCGTACCATGGTCTCCAATGGTGCTTTTTACGGAGGTGAGCCGATGTGGGTCACAGCCCGGAAGCAGGGGATGAAGTCGGCATCGTTCTACTGGGTCGGGTCCGAAGCGCCGGTACAGGGACTTCAACCCGATTACTGGAAGGTCTTTGATGATGAGGTACCCTTCGGCGACCGCGTTGACAGTGTGTTGGCATGGCTCTCATTGCCGAAAAACAGCAGACCTCACCTTATCACGCTCTATTTTGAAGAGCCTGATGCCGTGAGTCATGGTTACGGCCCCTTCTCACCCGAAACGGGTGCAGTTGTCAGGAGCCTGGATAGCCTGCTGGGGGTTCTACGCACCGGCCTGGCAAAGCTGCCGCACGGCAGGAACATCAATCTGATTGTCCTGTCAGACCACGGGATGACAGAAGTTGATGGCTCACAGTATAATTACATCTTTGACACACTCCCCCAGGCGATGGTGAAAAGGATCTACGGGGGAAACCCCGTATGGGCGATCGAGCCATTCGAAGGGAAAAGGGACAGTGTTCTCCTCCTTCTGAACATGCAGCGTGGGATGAAGGCCTATACAAGGGAAAACTTGCCTGCACACCTGCACTACGGTACGCATCCGCGAATTCCGGAAATAGTGCTTATTGCCGATCCGGGATGGACGGCAGGACTGAGGGCTGAACCGGGACGCTACTCAAAGGGTGATCACGGATACGACTGGCACTGCAGCGACATGCATTCAATATTCTATGCCGAGGGACCCGCCTTTAAGAAGGGTTTTAGCACGGACACTTTATATAATGTCGATATTTATAATATTGTGACAGGTATCCTTGGACTGGTACCGGCACCGAACGACGGCAACCCGGATCGTATCTCACCTCTCTTAAGGTGACCGGTGATCAACAAAATCGATATTTCTTTTGATCTTTTCAAAACCTGTCCGCTTTACAGGTGAGGACCTGAATATTTTTTTAAACTCTTCGGGTGTGAGGCTGTGCCACTCTTTTCTTGTCAGGGAGGTGACAGGAAATTCAGGGATCAGTTCCGAGTCGGTAAAGGGAATAGCCTTCCGGTTATAAGGGCATACCTCCTGGCATCGGTCGCAGCCAAATATCATTCTCTCTGTCTTCCCCCGGAATTCTTCAGGAATATTACCATTATGCTCGATGGTGAGATAAGAGATGCACCGGCGTGCATCAATTGTACGGTCGCTGCAGATGGCCCCTGTCGGGCAGGCATCGATGCAAAGGGTGCAATCGCCGCACCTGTCGCGGGCAGAGGCATCATCACAGATGAACTCTGCCGTGGTGACTATCTCGCCCAGCAAGAAGAAAGAACCTATATCCTTATTGAGCACAAGGCTGTGTTTGCCGCGCCATCCAAGTCCGGCACGGATAGCCCAGGCCTTTTCGGTAACGGGACCTGCATCACAGAACACCCGGCAAACTGCATCAGGTACCTCTTTCCTGATTATTTTCTGTACACGGTTCAGTTTTTCTTCTATGACCTGGTGGTAATCCTTGACCCGTGCATAGCGGCTGACGAAATAGTTTTCCTCACCGGCAGGGGGATCATTGCTGTAGTAGCGTATTCCCGCCACTATCACTGACCTTGCACCTTCGACCAGGGTGTTTATGTCTCCTCTTTTGTCGAGGTTTCTCTCAATAAACCCCATGGTCCCATTTTTCCCTGATGCTATCCACTCCGATATGTGGCTGCTGTCTTCATGATGGGCTGAAGCCTGTGCAATGCCGTAAATATCAAAGCCTTCCGTTCGCAGGCTTTCGCGGATTTTCCAGGTAAGTGCTATTTTTCGTGCATCGGTCACGGTACGGATTTCAAATCAGTCTGATAGACACGTACCGGTAAAGGTACATATTTCTAGAGTAATCCGAGTTCCAGCTTTGCCTCTTCAGTCAGCATGCTGCGGTCCCAGGGCGGGGTGAATGTAAGCTTGAGGTCGCAGTCCTTAACCCCTCGGATACCGGCAACCTTGTAACTGACCTCTTCAACGAGCTCCTCAGCCATTGGGCAGTTAGGGGCAGTAAGCGTCATGGTTATGTGTGCTATCTGTTCCTCGTCAACCCTTACCTCGTAGATGAGGCCGAGGTCATAAATGTTCACCGGTATCTCCGGGTCAAATATGCTTTTTAGTACGCCAACAATGCGTGCCTCAGTCTCCTGTATTTCCTGTGTGTTCATGAGTGTTCCTGTTTTGATTTGTATGCCAGGGCGTAAAGCCGCATCTGCTTCATCATGGCCAGCAGCCCGTTGGAGCGGGTGGGGGAGAGATTCTCCCGCAGCCCGATCTTCTCAATGAAATAGATACTGGCGTCTACTATCTCTGCCGGGGTACGACCCGAAAAGACCCGTACCAGCAGTGCTACTATACCCCTGGTGATCAGAGCATCGCTCTCAGCGGAGAAGGTGATTATGCCGTTTTCGAAGGAAGGGAAGAGCCATACTTTGCTCTGGCAGCCCTCTATGAGGTATTCAGGAGTCTTGTGTCTTTCATCAAACGGTCCGAGTGACCTGCCCAGGTCAATGAGATACTCATACCTCTCCATCCAGTCGCCGAACTGGGCGAACTCCTCAATTATCTGATCCTGTATTTCGTTGATAGTCATATTATTATATCATGCGAACATTTCAGTCACCTTCCTTACGCCTTTCACCAGCGCTTCAATCTCCTCCTCAGTATTATAGAAGGCAATAGACGCCCTGATATTGCCGCTGATGCCGTATCGTTCCATGAGCGGCTGTGCGCAATGTGTTCCCGTTCTGACCGCAATACCCATCTTGTCAAGAATCATGCCGGCGTCATACTGGTGTATCGCTCCAGGGAGGAACGCGATTACCGAGACCTTGTGAGGTGCGGTTCCGTAGATACGCAGGCCCTCAATGGCTGATAATCCGGCAGTTGCACGAGCCAGGAGAGCCTGTTCCCTTTCGGCAACAGCCTCACGGCCGAGGGCAGAGAGGTAGTCAAGAGCGGCTGCCAGTCCTATCGCCCCGGTGAAGTTAGTTGTACCAGCTTCAAACTTGAACGGGAGTACGTTGTATGTTGTCTTTTCGAAAGTGACATTTGCCACCATGTCGCCACCGCCCTGGTAAGGAGGCAGTTCATTGAGCAGGTCAGCCTTGCCGTACAGTACTCCTATACCGTTGGGGCCGTAAACCTTGTGCCCTGAAAAAACATAGAAATCACAATCCAGGTCCTGCACATCCACCAGGCCGTGCTGAATTCCCTGTGCTCCGTCAACAAGCACCGGGATACCGTGGCGGTGGGCTTCAGCCACAATTCCCTTAACGGGATTGATAGTACCCAATACATTTGAAACATGTGTCACGGCCACAATCCGGGTCCGATCCGAGAGCAGTGACCTGTAGACATCAAGGTCAAGAACCCCTTCGTCAGAGAAGGGGATGATTTTCATCTTCGCCTTTTTGCGTTCGCAGAGCATCTGCCATGGCACGATGTTGGCATGGTGTTCCATGCCGCTGATAATAATCTCATCGCCTTCGCCGACATATCTCTCGCCGAATGAGAAAGCAACTGCGTTTATTGATGCAGTTGTTCCCGCGGTGAAGATGATCTCCTCTTTCGCACGGGCATTGATAAAGGTCCTGACTGTCTCGCGCGCTGCTTCGTACCGTTCTGAAACCCTGTCTGAGAGATAATGGACGCCGCGGTGCACGTTGGCGTTGGTGGTGCGATAGAGATCCTCAACCAGGTTGATGACCTGAAGAGGTTTCTGTGTTGTGGCGCCGTTGTCAAGATATATCAAAGGCTTCCCGTGTGCCTTTGTTGATAGGATGGGGAAGTCGGATCTGATATCTTCTATGCTCTTCGCCAGCTTCATTAATTCGTTCAATTACACTGTATTGCACATGAGGCGCAGCGCGAAAGCTCGCCGCGCAGACGCTGGAGCACCAGGTGGTCTATACGTTCGCGCAACGCTTCGATGGGTATGTTCTTTATTACGTCATGTGCGAATCCGAACATCAGCATCAGTTTTGCCTCGCGGGCATCTATCCCGCGCGAGCGGAGGTAGAAGAGGGCATTCTCGTCAAGCTGGCCTACGGTGGCACCGTGGCTGCATTTCACGTCGTCAGCATATATCTCAAGCTGCGGTTTGGTGTCCATGCGGGCGGTGTCGGACATAATTATACTGTTGCTGCTCTGAAAGGCGTTGGTCTTTTGTGCGTCCTTATGCACCATGATACGGCCGTTGAAGGCTCCGGAAGCATTATCGTCCAGCACCCCCTTGAAGAGCTGGGTGCTGTTGCAGTTGGGAGCTGCATGATCCACCTTCACGAAGTTGGCAATATGCTGGTGTTTGTCAGCCAGAAAGAGACCGTAGCTATGTGTCTCGGCGTTCTCCCCGTTGAGCCTGTGCCATGTCGCATTGCGTACAAGTCCGCCGTGGAGGGTTATGTTGTTCGATGACGC
>JAVEZX010000084.1:1870-10949 GCA_034002785.1 Bacteroidales bacterium | reverse complement strand
AAAGGTGGTAGCCATGAAGGGCCGCTTCCACTACTATGAGGGATACGGCTCGGAACAGGTCACCTTCCCCATAAGGGTGATGAAGGAGCTTGGGGTAAGGGCGCTGTTTCTCTCAAATGCTGCAGGCGGAGTCAATCCTGATTTCAGGATCGGAGACATCATGATCATTGATGACCATATCTGCCTGGTTGATAACCCGCTGATAGGTCCGAACGATGACCGTATAGGTCCCCGTTTCCCCGATATGAGCGAGCCGTATGACAAAAAGCTTATTGAAAAGGCACGGAAGATTGCCTCAGAGTTGGGTATTCCAGTCACCAGGGGTGTTTACCTCTCCACCACGGGACCGACCTTCGAGACCCCGGCTGAATACCGTTTCTTCAGGATCATCGGTGCAGATGCCGTGGGCATGTCAACCGTACCCGAGGTGATAACAGCAAGGCACATGAATCTTCCGGTCTTTGCCGTCAGCATCATCACTGATCTGGGCGTGGAGGGGAAGATCGAGTTCACAACTCATGAGTCTGTTCAGCAGGCCGCCGAGCACAGCGAAGTGAAGATGACGAGAATCATGAAGGAGCTCATCGCAGCCCTCTGACAGGCCATTATACAAACTGATTATCAATTTATTAATAAGTGCCCGGACATACTCCGGGCATTTGTGTTTTTGCCTTCTGTCTTTCACCGGTAAAGCACCGCACAGACCTTCTTCCACCTTCCTGAACCGCCGTTGGAATTGTAAGACTCCGCCAGGATCACATATAACCCTGCCGGCAGTCGTGCACCCTGGTCCGAGAGGCCATCCCAGGCAAGGATGGTGCCAGCCCCGGCGGCAACTCTCTCCGCCAGTCGCCTGACAGGAAAGCCGCGGTCATTGAAGACAGTAACTGTAATTATATTCTCCTCCCCTCCCGGGAAGAGGCTTACAAGCAGCAAGTCCTCGAACCCGTCGCCGTCAGGTGAGACCCTGCCGGATGAAAGAGTAAGCCCGGCTTCCTCTGCAGGCTTTTCAATCAAAGCGGAGTTAGGTGCACCGGGGGAGCCCCAGTTACATGCCTCGGATGCTGAACGCCAGTTACCGGTCACCTCCGAGGGCAGTGAAGGAGATACTTTTTCCAGCGCCACTCCCTTTGTGCCGGAGAGAAAGGGCATATGCATCGAGGGATTGTAGTTCATCCTGTCAATGATGAGCAGACTTTTATCATACAGGATCAGCGAGCCACCGTCATTTGGCATTGCCGGGAGACGATCAGCACGGAATACTGCCGCATCGTCCGTGCATGGATGAATCTGGAGTAGCTCTTCGCTGCCTGTTGTAAGTGCAATGTACTCATCAGGCAGCAGCTGGCGGTGCTTCCCCGTAATGGCCGTTGCCTGCGCCTTGCTCCCCCCTGCCTGGTACAAGCGTGACAGATCAAAAACCTTCCCGGAATTATTGTAAAGCTCAATGTACTCGCTCTGACCTTCTGCCGGATCAGGCATCAGCTCGTTAAAGAGGATCTCACCCGGCAGGGGCTCATCCGGCAGGCCGGTTTTGAATGCAGTGATGCATGGTGCATTGCCGGCATAATCAGTTATGTCCGTCGGAAGGCTGACTGTTATAACCCTGCCGGCGGCCAGCCGCTCTCCCAACGGGACGAGGGCAGTACGGTCAGCAGGGTCACCGGAAGATGCGATCAGTGTCGGCCTGCCTTCAGCAAGCCACGGAGAGGCGCCTGCAAGCATGACCGTCTCATCAAAGAGTACAGCCAGTGTATCCGGCGATGCCGGCCATGCTGCAATCATCCGCGGACAACGATCGTCAGAAACAGTCGTCACCGTTGAATTAGCCCTCCCGGGTGTACCCCCCGACACATCTGACGACGGACTCCAGGCAAAAGGCTCATGAAAGGGATTGTCCGGATCAATGAGCTCGGCAGACCAGCCCCCGCCGGAACGGGGCCCGTCACCCAGAAACTCAGGGCCGTAGCTGACAGCATGGATAAGGGATCCTCCGGGGTCACGAAGCGCTATCAGTTCACCGGAATCATTAAGCGAAGGGAACGCCTTCACGGCCATCACCAGCCCGTAGGGCAGCAGTTCACTCCTGCTCCCTGTGGAACACAGAATGATCCTCCCTCCGGGTTCAATCCACCCCGTGGACAGGAACGCCGTATCAGGACCTGCTATAAGCATGATGCCACCCGTCGCCAGGCTGTCACCGGTGCGGTTCATTATCTCTAGATACTCCCGTTCGGGTAGTCCTCGTGAAGGAGTGGGATCAGCCATGATCTCCGAGATGACAACGTCGCCGGTGGCCGGATACCTGACGGCGCTGCCCCCTGTCTGTGCCGTAACAGACAGATACAATGAGAGTAACGGCAACAACAAAATCTTTTTCATGCAGCGGGACCAAAAAAGGATTAAATTTGTCGCACTTTTTCTCTTTATAAAGTTCGGATAAATTTTTTAAAACAAAAAAAATGAAAGTTGCAGTTATAGGAGCTACAGGGATGGTGGGCAGGATGATGCTGAAGGTTCTCGAAGAGAGAGAGTTTCCCGTTGACAGGCTCTTCCCGGCAGCTTCGGAGCGTTCAGCAGGCAGGGAGGTTATCTTCAGGGGAAAGCCTGTCAGGGTTGTAAGCGTGATGGAGGCTGTAGAGGCTGTTCCTGATGTGGCACTATTCTCCGCCGGCGCCGGCGTCTCAAAAGAGTGGGCCCCGGTCTTCGCCGAAAACGGAACTGTTGTAATAGACAACTCCTCTGCCTGGAGAATGGAGGAGGGAATACCGCTGGTGGTGCCTGAGATCAACGCCGCTGCCATTTCCGCTGATACCCGCATCATTGCCAATCCCAACTGCTCAACCATACAGATGTTAATGGCCATTGCACCCCTGCACAGGGAATTTGGCATAAAGCGCCTCGTCATATCAACATACCAGTCCGTTACCGGCACAGGAGTGAAGGCGGTGACACAGCTCGACAATGAGCGCCGTGGTCTCGGCGGCGAGATGGCATACCCCTACCCCATCGACCTTAACTGCATCCCGCAGTGCGACATATTCATGGATAACGGTTACACGAAGGAGGAGATGAAGCTTGTGAATGAGACACACAAGATCCTTGGCGACGATTCGATACGCGTTACAGCAACAGCCGTGAGGGTACCGGTGAAGGGAGGCCATTCGGAGTCAGTGAACATCGAGTTCCTGCGCGAGTTCGACCTTGACAGGGTCAGGGCTCTGCTATCAGCAACACCCGGAGTGATACTCTACGACGATCCGGCTGAAAGAAAATATCCCATGCCACTCACAGCCCATGACAGGGACGAGGTGTTCGTGGGGAGGCTGAGACGCGATTTCTCACAGGAGAAAACCCTCAACCTATGGGTTGTGGCTGACAACATTCGCAAAGGAGCCGCCACCAACGCTGTGCAGATCGCAGAATATATGATCTCGGCCGGCCTGCTTAAATAGCCGGCTCTTCCGTATCGTACAGGAAATCGTTGTAGGGATACCTTGTTACGTGTATCTTCCGGACCTCGTCGTAAAGCATGCGCCGCAGCTCCTCGAAGTTATCACGCTTCTTTGCGGAGATGAAAACAGTGTGTCTGTCTCCGGCCCTCGCCATCCAGGTTTTGCGAAGATCATCGAGCGAGAGATTCTCCCTTTTGACAGGTGTCAGGTCATCCTCATCCTTGCGGTTGAATGAGAACAGGTCCGTCTTGTTGAAGACCAGTATCGTCGGCTTGTTGATGGCATCAAGCTCTTTCAGGGTGTTATTGACAACATCAACCTGCTCCTCAAAGCCCGGGTGGGAGATATCAATCACGTGCAGCAGCAGGTCCGCCTCACGCACCTCGTCAAGGGTCGATTTGAACGACTCCACAAGGTCATGCGGCAGCTTGCGTATGAACCCGACGGTATCGGACAAAAGAAATGGCAGGTTACCCAGCACAACCTTCCGGACAGTTGTGTCAAGAGTGGCAAAGAGCTTGTTCTCAGCGAAGAGATCACTCTTGCTGACCTGGTTCATCAGTGTTGATTTTCCCACGTTTGTATAGCCCACCAGCGCCACCCGGACCATCTTTTCCCTCCCTTTCCGGCGGGTGTTCATCTGGACGTCAATCTTCTTGAGCTGCTCCTTGAGTTTGGTGATCTTGTCACGGATGATACGGCGGTCTGTCTCTATCTCCGTCTCACCCGGGCCACGCAGACCGATACCCCCGCGCTGACGCTCGAGGTGAGTCCACATACCGGTAAGCCTGGGGAGCAGATACTGGTACTGAGCCAGCTCCACCTGGGTGCGTGCATGAGATGTGCGGGCACGACTGGCAAATATGTCGAGAATAAGATTGGTACGGTCAATAATACGGCAGTTGAGCTCCTTTTCGATGTTGCGCATCTGGCTGGGCGTCAGCTCATCATCAAAGATTGCAAGAGTGATCTCATTCTCAGCCACGAATGCAGCTATCTGCTCAATCTTGCCCTTGTTGACGAAGGTACGGGGATTGGCATGCTCAACACGCTGCAGGAATGACTTTACCGGAACAGCCCCGGCCGTCTCTGCCAGGAATGCAAGCTCGTCAATGTATTCGCGCGCACTGGCCTCATTTATTTCAGGGGTGATGACCCCTACAAGTATTGCCCGTTCTATGATATTATATATTAATCAGTATGTATTGCTCCCCTCCCTGTCTGCCGGGTCTTATTACGGCCCGGTTTGACGGGGCGGGGGTCAAAATTAATACAAACTAATTAATATACCTCCTGTTGGCCTCCATGAAGCCCCTGATGGCATTCTTAAGGTTCTCCGAACACATAATGATCATCTCGAAGTCCATCGGGAACTCGATTATCCCCGACTGCAGTTCCTTTTTCTGCTCAGCCGTGAGAGCGTTGACATCACCAATGGCCCTTGCCGAAACGTGCTCGAAACCTGAGGTTGCTCCGATAGGCTCCTTCTTGATTGTGCGCTCGGGGTAGAGGGCTCGCATCTCAACATCACCCTGGATGACACACTCCTTCACCTGGAAGGTCCGTATCAGGGCACACTGCAGATCCTTGAACTTCTTCACCTTGACATCATTGCCAAGTGAGTCCTTTACAACGTTACCCCTTGCATCCTTTACATAGTCAAACCCGTCCTCAACGGTCGCCTTCACCAGCGTATCACGCTGGAACTGCTTGTCAGGACTCACGGCCACGGTGCGAAGGTTGACGCTTATCAGGTAGTCAATCTGGGTGTCGTCATTGGGCAGGGTGGTGTGATATTCAACCCAGTCGCTGTTGAGCCTGGGGAGATCAAGGGCGAGGAGTTCCTTCTCAAATTCGTCAGGGAATTTGGTGGCTGAATAGTTCTTCACCGTCACGTATGCGCGGCTGATGCCGAGGTAGCGCGACTCCTGCATCATCTGGTCGATGTCCGGGTAGTCTCCGACATACTCCCTGGCACGGACAAATTCGGCGTATGCCTGGCGGTATGAATCCTTGGTGCCGTTTTTCATCAGTTCCTGTCCGTGGGCATAGTAGAAGTCGGCTGCCTTCTTTTTCGCTACCACCATCTCCTGGAGGTAATCAACATAAGGCCATTCGATGCTTCTGCCCTCGTATCTTATCGGGGTGACCGTGCGGACGAGTGACTGCCGGTCGCTCATCTTCTTATAGACAAGATAGATTTCATCCCAGGCATTTGTCCGTCCTTCGACCTTGAGGAAGCGGATGCGTTCATTATCCTGTTCAAGGACTACGTTCATTGCCCGTTCGAGGATTTCAATCTCCTTTTCATTGTCCGGGTTTTTCCGAAGTTCAGCTACAGCCTTGCTGATGGCGGCATCATAGTTGCCAATCTCGAGCTGTTTTTTTGATGATCCGCACCCTGACATGATGAGGGCTGCAACAAATAAGATTCCGAAGGTCCGTTTCATAATTTGCAATATTTAAAAAACCCCGCTTGTTTGTGGTAGGCGGGGTTTCTTTATAACGATTCAGTGCTTGAATTATTGCAGCTGGAAGATGATGGGGATGGAGTATTTGACCCTTACCGGGCGGCCGCGCTGCATACCCGGCTCCCATTTTGGTGAGGCTGCCACGGCGTCCTTGGCTGCTTCATCGAGCAGTGCGTCAACGCTGCGGGTGACTGTCACGTTGCTGACATTGCCGTTTGTCTCAACCACGAAGGAGATAAATACTCTTCCCTGGATTCCGTTTTCGGTAGCCAGTTCCGGGTAGCGGACCCGTTTCTGTACCCAGTCGCGGAAGGTATTGATGTCGCCGCCGCGGAATTTGGGCATATCTTCAACGATGACGAAGATTTCGTCTTCCACCTCTTCCTCTTCAGCCCGAAGGACCGGGGCATAGATCTCAACCACCTTATCTTCCGAGGTTTCGTCGTCCTCGAATCTGACTTCGTTATCGATTACCACGTTGTCTTCAACGATCTCGAAGAGGTCGGTAACGGTGACCTCTGGGGGTGGCATCTCTTCCGGGGGTGTCTCCTCGGTTACGGGTATCTGTTCTTCCTCGATGGCTTCTTCAGTCATGCCGTCGAAGGCAGAGTCTTTTTTCTGCCCGCTGGTCCACTCCATTGCGAGGAGGCTGACTGCAAGGGCAACAATGAGACCGGCCTGTATGAACAGTGACTTTTTGTTCTCGAGGTTTGCCTTTTCGTTTTTCTTCGGTTCCATAATAATGCTGTTATAGGCACCTCAAAGTTACAAAATTGTTTGTCATCTCCGACGGCAGGGTATAAAGTGATTTGGAAAAAATTTCTATATTTGCACCGCTCCGGGCAATTGGAGTGTTTTGACCGGCCCCGGAGGAGTTCTTAAATACAATGGGGATATAGCTCAGTTGGCTAGAGCGTGTGACTGGCAGTCACAAGGTCAGGGGTTCGATTCCCCTTATCTCCACTCCTTCAATATGTTAAAATTTCGAGTCCTGTAAATCAAGCATTTGCAGGATTCTTTTTTTGCCCATACTTCACAATGTACACCGATGTACACCTATCCGGGTGGCTTATTCGGTGTACTTTCTCAAAAAAATAATTTGTGCACCGGATAAGTTGTGAAACGCTGGTATTCTGATACTTGCATTATAAGAACAGGAAGTATAAACCAGTAACACAAGCACAATGGAACGAAACACATTTTGAGTCATGTTCTTTATCAGAAGAACCCAATTAAGAAAGAACCTTTAGTCTCCTGTATTTCTCAGAATCACTGTAGACGGAGATCGGGCGGATACTGCTACACGGCGAACCATAAACCCTGACCAGTGGATCAGCTCGAAGGGATGCGCAAAACCAGTCACTAATGCAGGCAAGGAGCTTAACCAGTACCTTGACCAGCTGAGGATCATTGCCGACAGTTGGGAGATATAATTAATTATGGTCACTGCACCTGGAAATAATGTAATTAAAATGTAAAGTGTTGTGCAGAGCCTCCTAATCATTAACCGGCAAGAAACCCTTTTCTCCAAGGGAAGAAATAATGCCCCTAAGTAGATAGTTATTATCAAATCGGAGAATATACTTCCTGGCTCCTTCGGTTTCAGGAATCAGCATATTCTTATTTATCAGCTTTCTTATTTGTCTTGAGACTTCTGAATCAACCTTGCCCTTAAAAAACTCTTTTATATCAGATGCCTGAACAATTTGTCTTTCAACCACCCTTTTTAGGATCAGGGCTTCATTATCAGTTATATGCTTCCTATCAAGAGCAAAGGAAATGGCAGGAATCAGAATTTCCCTTTTGAGGTAATCGTAATCTGACAACTTGTCAATTTTCTCAATTTCTTCCTTAAGCCCCTTAAGAACGTATTCAGTCCAGGTAAGGATGCCCGTGTCCGTTCCCTGATCCGCGATCGCTAATGTATTATAGTAATCATTCCGATTACTGCAGAAGACAGCCGTCGGGTTTATTATCCTTCCAACATTAACATTGAATCCTGTCTTTATTAACATTGCATATGTAAATAACCTTACGGTTCTTCCATTTCCATTGCCAAATGGATGAATCCACGTAAAGCGATGATGAGCTATTGCTGCCTTCAGCAAGTCATATTTTGGGCTATCTATTCGGGAGACAAAATCTATCAATTCTGACATATAGTCATCAACCAGTAACCATTCCGGAGGCAGGTGATCAGATTTATTTATTTTCAGATTTGTTTTTCTGTATTCCCCTGGCGTAACATCCCCTTCTCCGTCTGGAGGAGGCGCCAGTCCGTCAACGATCATTTTATGTAATTCACTTATAAAAGCACGATTTATAGGGTAGTCCTTTACATTCTCTTCAATGAAAGCCATCGCTTTTTCAATATTCCGGATTTCTTTGATCCCGGGCGGCACTGACTTTTTAACCTCAATCTTCGCTTCAATATACTCAGCAATCGTGGTATTGTTCCCTTCAATCCTGGCAGAGCCTATACTCTCAAGAGTGTGAAAAATCTGCTTCAACTGAAAAAATACTTTAGGATGAGTCGTACCCCCCAGAGATTTCTTCCTTAGATAATCCAATTCAATGATTAGATCTGTCAAGGATGAGCCAAAGGCTGGTTCAACTAATTTCAGGTCGTAATGAACGAATTTTGGTTCCGACATTTAACAATAGATAATAATTGATTTAACACATTGAAATTTATTATTTAACACATTTTGTATATACAATACTATATGTCAATGCGATACAAATATAATAAAATACTTGACAATTAACATGTTGGATTTTAAGATTTCAAAATTAAAATTTACAAATTTAAAATAACGATTGTCATAATGATCTTCCCATTACTCTTTGCTATCTCCACAAAATCACACTGTAAATCAGTGCAAAACCCTGTATACTTACAGTTTACGGGGTTTTTTGTTTTTGTCGCATTTTTACAAAAATTCCGTAATGTGTTAACCGAACTTTACCAGTGCGGTATCAGAATCTGCCATTCTGGTACGCAGAGAACAATTTTTGGGACACTTGGAAAAGTCGGACACAAAATATCGGCTGAACTTTATACAAAGATTCAGTATTAACCAAAACAATCTAACTATGAAAACAAAGACATTGATTATTGTATGCCTCTTATTAGGTTCTGGATTGACACAG